>JAGPKU010000072.1 GCA_018053845.1 Syntrophobacterales bacterium | reverse complement strand
CCGCCGGGACGAAAGCCGGCACGAAAGGAGGAGAAGGGCCGATGTACGACTTCCTGATGACGGAGGGGCAGAGAAAGATCGTGGAAGAGGCGAGGGACCTTGTCAAGTGGGTTCCCCGGCAGATGATCCTCGACATGGACACGGATGCGATCAGGTTCCCGAAGGCGTTCCTGCAGGAGGCGGGAAGGCGGAACCTCCTGGGGTGCCGCTACCCGGTCGAGTGGGGCGGCCGCGGGATGGACTGGGTGACGACGTGCATGCTCATGGAGGAGATCGGCACCCTGGGCTACGAGATGGCCTGCGTCTTCGGCGTGGGGGCGGAGCTGGTCTGCGACGCCGTCATCCGGCACGGCACGGACGAGCAGAAGGAGCGCTTCGTGAAGCCCCTGCTGAGGGGCGAGCGCTTCGCCGCCGAGTGCCTCACCGAGCCGCGGGGCGGCTCCGATTTCTTCGGGGCCACGACGAAGGCCGAGGACCGGGGCGACCACTTCGTGCTCAACGGCCAGAAGCGCTTCATCGTGGGGGCCGAGGGGGCGGACTTCTTCCTCGTCTACGCCCGGACGAACCCGTCCGCGAAGCCCCGGGACGCCCTGACCTGCCTCCTCGTGGAGCGGGGGCCCGGCGTGGAGACGAAGTACCTCTACGGCCTCATGGGCTGCCGCGGCGGCGGGACGGGGAGGCTGGTGTTCCGGGACGTGCAGGTCCCGAAGGCCAACGTGGTGGGGCGGCTGCACGGGGCCTACGAGGTCTTCAACACGATGATGATCCCCGAGCGGCTGGGCACGGCGGCCATGACGATCGGCTCGGCCCGGGCGGCCCTCGACGTGGCCACGGCCTACACGACGCGCCGCAAGGCCTTCGGCCGGGTGATCAACCAGTTCCAGGGCGTGAGCTTCCAGGTGGCCGAGGCGGCCATGCTGCTCGACGCCTGCCGCGCCATGGCCCACATGACGGCCCGCGCCGTCGACGCGGGGGCGAACATGAACCTCGTGCGCAGGCTCGTCTCCGAGTCGAAGAAGTTCATCACCGAGAGCTGCCAGAAGGCCGTCCACAACGCCATGCAGGTCATGGGCGGCATCGGCTACACGAACGTCTTCCCCGTCGAGCGGATCTTCCGCGACATCCGGCTCGCGTCCATCTGGACGGGGACGAGCGAGGTCATGTCGCTCATCGCGGCCCACGAGTGGTACCGCGAGCACTACGAGCGCCGGGGCAAGCTCCCCCGCGACTACGAGGGCGACGCCGCCGAGGCCCACGCCGCCGACGAGAAGGTCTACGACGACGAGGACATGTGGAAGAAGGGCTGGGAGTGAGCCGGGCAAACCGGGACCGGGGAGGAAAGGCATGCCGAAGGTCGACGAGTCCCTCGACGGAAAGGTCGACTCCATTCCGCTCACGACGAGCGAGGGGCCGGCGACGGTCGGGGTGATGGGAAAAGAGGCCTCGGCTGCTCAGCGGCCGTCGTACTCGAACTCGCCGCCGTCGATCACGCTCTGGCCGGAGCCGGCGTGGATGACGCGCCAGAGGGCTTTCCCCTCGCCCGTCTGCCAGATGAGCGTCCGGATGGGCTCGCCGGGGTACAGGGGGCGGGTGAAGCGGCAGGCGATGCGCCTCGTTCGCTCGGGCTCGCCGGGGATGAGGACCTGCAGGAGCGCCCGGCAGGCAAAGCCCAGGGTGCACAGGCCGTGCATGATGGGCCTCTCGAAGCCCGAGGCCCTGGCGAACGCGGGGTCCACGTGCAGGGCGAAGTAATCCCCCGTGAGGCGGTACAGCAGGGGCTGGTCGGGCGAGGGCCGCGCGTCGACCGTCCGGTCGGGGCCGCGCCCGGGGAACTCGACCCTCCGCGAGGGGCCTTCCTCGCCGCCGAAGCCGCCGTCGAGCCGGCTGAAGATGCTCATGACGTTGGTGTAGAGCCGCGACCCGTTGGAGTGGACGGTGACGCTTCGGCCGCGGATGACGGCGCCCTTTTCCCCCTTGTCGAAGCAGTGCGTGATGGCGCCGTTCGTGGTGAGGGTCCCCGAGACGGGGATGGGGGTGTGGAAGAGGATCTCCTGCTCGCCGTGCAGGGCCCCCCGGGGGTCGAGGTTGGACTGCTTCGCCACGGCCCAGAAAAAGTCGAAGATCGTCGCGACGGAAAAGGTGGGGATGACCTTGAGATCCTTCTCCCAGGTGTACTGCGGCTCGTCGAATCCCGCCCCCACCGCGAGGGCGTAGAGGATGACGTCCTTCCAGCCGTACTCGCGCACGAGGGGGCCGATGGGGCGGCCGATGGCCGAGAGGTCCAGCGCCATGAGAGATCCCTCCTTGCGTCGCCGCGATGCGGCCGCTCGGGTTTCGGCGGGTCCCGCTGCGCACGCGGCCCCGCCGATCGCGCATCCGGGGGAAGTCTAGAGGGATTCGGTGCGGCTGTCAATACGCAAAGGGCGCTTTTCGGGCGAGGTCGGGAAGGGAAGACGCCCGGATCGAGCTCCAGCCGCTCCCGGGCCGACCGATTGTCCAGGCCTGCGGACGGTATCGCTTCTCGGCAGTCTGCCGGAGAGGGTCAGGTGCGGTCCTGCGCCGCTGCGCGACGGTCCGGCGGGGCCGTGCGTCCGGGCGCCCGGGCCTGTTCCTCCCGGACCATCTTCGTGTACCGGTCGGCGAAATAGACGACCCGCTCGTTGACGGTGAACGGCCTTTCCGGGTCGTCCAGGAGGCACGAGGCCTCGATCTCCTCGGCGTCGGGGCCGACAAACAGGCCGGTCCCGTCCCAGCGGCCGAGGTTGAACTTCCTGTAGAGCGCCTGGCGAATGTCGCCCCCGGCCCCGCGGTCGGCGCCCGCGGCGTCCCCCGGGGCGTCGGGCGAAACGATGCCCTGCCGGAGGGCCAGTTCCATCAGCGTGCCCGCCGGACAGACCCCGCCCCCGAGGTTCGTGCATTCGGCCACGAGGGTCAGGAATTCCGCCATCCGTCCCCACTCCCCGCTGCTGAGCAGCTGGGCGTGATCGCAGCGGAACTTGGCGAGGACCGAGAGCAGGTCGCGGGTCCGCATGGAAATCACCCCGGCCCGCATGGCCTCGTCGGCGTTCATGAGAACGGCCAGGGCCCCGGGGGTGATCAGATCGGCGAAGGCCCGCGACTCGGGGTCCGCCGCGATGCCGGCGCGATGGACGAAATAGTGTCGCAGCGTGCGGTCGAAGCTGTAGCCCAGCTGTTTCTCGAGGGGGGCCCGGTAGAGGGCGTCGACCCGTTCCACGACGCGGCCCGAGCCGGGCTCGAGCGTCCGGGAGCTGCTGCGCACGGCGTCGGCGTATTTCTCGATGTTCTCGCGGCTCAGCGGCAGCGGCTCGTCCTTCACGCCCGAACAGGCTGCGGCCAACAGGGCCAGGACGACGGCGGCAAGGATTCGGCGGGACATGGGTCACCTCGCTCCGGCGGGTTTTACCGGCTCGGCCGGCGGTGAGCCGGGGACAGGGTGATGCCCAAGCAAGAACGATGCCCCGGGCGGGAGGCCGGTTCGAGGGGGATCAGAACATCCACGTCAGGGAGAGGCCCAGGATGGGCGCCGTCTCGAAGTCGTCGGAGCCCAGCTCGTCGCCGTTGCGGTCGGCGATCTTCATTTCCCCGCTGAAGGCCGCCCCCCCGTAGAGATCCAGCTTGAGGTCCCCGCCCATCCTCCAGGTCAGCCGCGCGTAGCCCACCGTCTGGTCCAGCTCGCCGATCCCGCCCGGCGCCACGCCGCTGTTGTCCAGGCGGAAGCGGAAGGAGCGCCAGCCGCCGCCGGCGGCGATCTCCCATCGATCGGACAGACGCCAGGCCAGTTCCAGTCCCGCCGGCCCGGCCGGGCTCGTGCGGAAGGGGTTCGTCAGCCGGAGATCCTCCGTGATCTTCCAATCGATGGCGATGTAGGGGAAGCCCCGCGTCTCCTCGGCGCGGGAAAAGACGCCTGCGCCCGCCCCGACGGTCAGACCCGGCCCCAGCCGGCAGGACACGGCGAACACGGCGCCGTAGCCCAGGGCGTCGTCCCAGTCATCGACGCCCGACTCGCCGTACCACTCGACCTGCGGCGAGACGAACAACGACCAGCGGTCGCTCGCGCGCCAGCTGACAGGGAAGCCGACGGAGAACCGGTGGATGTCGCCCCAGGGCTCGGCGCCCGCGAAGGCCGTCGTGCCGGAGAAGTCGTACTTCTCGAAACCGTAACCCAGGCTGATGCCCGCGCGGAGCGACGGCGTGACGGGGCTCGAGGTGTCGACGTTGGCCCCGTAGCGCTGCACGCTGAAGCGGCCGCCGCGGTCGAAATCGGATTCGAACTGGTAGACCGGCGTCAACGACAGCGAGACGACGGTCCGGTCCGTGTCACGGGCTCCCGCCGGCTGGGCCGATGCGAAGGCGGGGACGAGGGAGGCGGCCAGGGCGGTGCAGAAGAGCGTCAGGAAAATCGCACGACGGTCCATGAGGGTTCTCCTTGGCGTGGGAGGGGGTTGGAGGGTTATAGCAGCAAAGACGGTGCGGCGCAAGACAGACCGTGAAATTCCCGGGGTTGATCGTCGGCGCGTTTTGTGGGACTCTTCCCCTGAAATCTCATCCGAGGAGGCAGGCCATGATCGTGACCACCACCCCCGGCGTCGAGGGCAGGACCATCCGCGAGTACCTGGGCGTCGTGACCGGCGAGGCCGTTGTCGGGGCCAACATCTTCCGGGACCTGTTCGCGGGGGTGCGTGACATCGTGGGCGGCCGATCGGGCGCCTACGAGAAGGAACTGAGGCGGGCCCGGGAGATCGCCTTCCAGGAGCTCGAGGAGGCCGCCGCGGCCCGCGGGGCCAACGCCGTCGTCGGCGTGGACATCGACTACGAGGTCCTCGGCGAGAAGAACGGCATGCTCATGGTCAGCGTGAGCGGCACCGCCGTGCGGCTGGGCTGACCCGGGAAAGGAGTCGGGGGCATGAAGACCAGGCGACTGGGGAAGGGCGGGCCCGTGGTCTCGGCCATGGGACTGGGCTGCATGGGGATGTCGGAGTTCTACGGGCCCCGCGACGAGGCGGAATCCGTCGCCACCATCCATCGGGCCCTCGACCTGGGGATCCGCCTGCTCGACACGGCGGATGTCTACGGGCCCCACACGAACGAGGAGCTCGTAGGACGGGCCATCCGGGGGCGGCGGCAGGAGGTGTTTCTCGCGACGAAGTTCGGCATCCTGCGCAGCGCCGACCCGGCCTACCGGGGCGTCTGCGGCAGGCCCGAGTATGTCCGTTCGGCCTGCGAGGCGAGCCTGAAGCGCCTCGGCGTCGACGTCATCGACCTGTACTACCAGCATCGGGTGGACCCGGAGGTGCCCATCGAGGAGACCGTCGGGGCCATGTCCCGGCTCGTGCAGGATGGCAAGGTCCGCTTCCTCGGGCTCTCCGAGGCGGGTCCGGACACGATCCGGCGCGCCGCCGCGGTGCACCCCATCACGGCCCTGCAGAGCGAGTATTCCCTCTGGACGAGGGACCACGAGGGCGGGGCCCTGCCGGTGTGCCGGGAGCTCGGGATCGGCTTTGTGGCCTACAGCCCGCTGGGGCGGGGGTTTTTGACGGCGACGATCTCGACGCCCGATGACCTCGCCGAGGACGACTTCCGGCGCACCAACCCCCGGTTCCAGGAGGAGAACTTCCGGAAGAACCTTCTCCTGGCTTCCCGAATCCGTGACATGGCCGGGGACAAGGGCTGTACGCCGGCGCAGCTGGCCCTCGCCTGGGTGCTTTCGCGGGGCGAGGACATCATCCCCATCCCGGGGACGAAGCGCCGAACGTGGCTCGAGGAGAACGTGGCGGCCCTCGACGTGACCCTCACCGAGGAAGACCGGCTGCGCCTCGAGACGATCGCCCCGCGGGGGGTCGCCGCCGGCGAGCGCTACGGCGAGGCCATGATGAACGTCTTGCGGAAGTCGACGTGAAAGACGCCGCGGGCCGCAGAGACGGCAATCCGAACACGAGGAGGGCTCCCGCAAAACCCCTCGGCGGAAGCCCCCCTTATATGGAACCATCCCCCCGGGCCGCGCGCATCCCCGGGGGACGTTGGGCGTTGAGGACGGGACGACGTCGGCGGCAACGTTTCCCGGTTGCCGTGCCGTCCATGCCGGGCCGCCGATGCAGCGGCCGAAGCCGGGTATCGTTTGGGACATCAACGGGAAAAGGAATCTTGCACTCAGCCGATCAACGAAAACGAGATAGGGACGTTCAGGCCCGGGTCAGGCGGAGGATCTCGATCCGTGGGGAATGACAATTCATTAAACACGCTCCCGGCCTTACTTGTCAAGCGGTCTTTTCACGCCGCGGCCCTTCCGGCCCCGCGGCCGGTCCTCGGCCCCGGTGCGCTTTACCCGGCATGGACAACAGGGAGGCAACGATGAGCAGGACGCAAACCCGATGGCTTATGTGGACGGTCCCGGCCCTGGCGGTCGGTCTTCTGGTGCTGCCGGCATCCGGCGCGGAACCGAAGGACGTGGCGCTGCCCAAGCGTCCCGAGGCCGTGCAGGCCGACCTGGTCAAGGCGCTGGAGAATCGAAAATCCGTGCGCGACTACCGTCCCGATCGGCTCACGATGCAGGACCTCTCGGCCCTGCTCTGGGCGGCGAACGGCGTGAACCGCGACTACGGCAGGCGGACGGCGCCGTCGGCGTTCGGCAACGATTACATCGACCTCTACGTCGTGGGCGACGAGGGTGCCTGGCGCTACGATGCCCCGGCGCACCGCCTGAGGGCCGTCGCCCCGGGCGGCCTCAAGGGACGCCTCACGGGCCAGCGTTTCGTCGCGCGGGCCTCGCACGTGCTCGTGCTGGTGGCCGACCCGCGGAAGTTCCCCGGCTTTTTCGCGGGCAGCGAGGAGCGATTGCGGTGGGCCCACGCCACGGCGGGGGCCATCGCGCAGAACGTCTACCTCATGGGGGCGGCCCGGGGCATCGGGACCTGCCTCGTGGCGGGTGTCGACGGGGATGCGATCCGCAAGGGGCTGGGTCTCCCGGCCGAGGCGATCCCCCTTTACGCGATGCCGCTGGGCTACGAGGAAAAATAGGGACCCCCGGGGGCCGGCATCCGGCGCCCCGGCCGGCACGGGCAATCGCGGGATTGTCCCGGTGCGGGGAATGTGCTATGGGAGCGTCATCCCGTCCGGTGCACGGACCCCGACAGAAGGAGAACGAATGAACATGGACGATACGGCACAGCGAAAGGTCAAGGTGAACCTGCAGAACCTCTACAGGGAAGAGATGTACACGGACATGCGCACGGCGGCCCTGCGCCAGCTCACGCCCGTCAAGCCCAACGGGGAAATCGACAAGACGCGCAAGTTCGTCTTCGTGGGGCAGACCAACATCATGTCCCCCCAGGGGCCCCTTCCGGTGCAGTTCCCCATCGACGCCAAGAACCTCCAGGAGGCCGCGGAGAGGTTCCCCGAGGTCATGGACCAGTTCCTGACGAAGCTGGCCGAGGAGATCAAGGAGGCCCGGCGCCAGGAGCAGTCCCGCATCATCGTCCCCAACGCGCAGGGACCGGATCCGAAGATCATCTTGAAGTAGGCAGGCGACGGGTAACAGGTGACAGGTGACAGGTAACAGAAGCACCCTGTTGCATTTCTTACCTGTCACCTGACACCTTGGGCTGACCGTTTGCGAAAGGACCAGAGCAGAAGGGTGACGCATGCTTGACCGCGAGGAGACCATCGAGCGGCTGTCCCGCTGGAACGAGGCGTGGAACGACCACGACCTCGACGGGGTCATGGAGCTTCTGCACGACGACGTGGAGTTCGAGAACTGGACGGGCGGCCGCGTGAGGGGCAAGGAGGCCCTCCGGCAGGCCTGGGCGCCCTGGTTCGCCGACCATGGCGGGTTCCGGTTCACCACGGAGGATCTCTTCGTCGACGAGAAGGCCGGGAAGGTCCTTTTCCGGTGGACCCTCGACTGGCCCTCCGGCGAGAAGGGCTTGGAGGGACAGCCCGAGCGGCGCCGCGGCGTCGACGTGATGCACTTCCGCGACGGCAGGATCGCCGCGAAATACACCTACTCCAAGACCACCCTCGAGATCGGCGGCAGGCGCGTGAGGCTCTCCGCCGCTCAGCCCTGAACCCGACTCCCCGGCAGGCAGCCCCCTGCGATCAGCAACGCCGGTTGCGCAGGTCGCGCCCGCGCGTGGCGGCGAGAAGCAGCGCGATGTTCGCTATGATGAGCGCCAGCAGGGCGCTCGAGAAGAGGTAGACCGTCCCCAGCGACCACCGGGTCGAGACCCAGCCGACGAGGTAGACGGCCAGCGCCCCCACGCCGAAGATGAGGATCGCCGCCAGTCCGTACCCCGTGCTCCGCCAGCGGTGCGGCGTAAAGGAGGCGATGAGGCTGTTCTCGATGGGCTGGATGCCCAGCGCGAAGAAGACGTAGGCCGCCGCCGCGGCGGCGAGGTACTGCTCCGTGAGGAACGACATGAGCAGGGCCAGGGGCAGGATGGCGGCGTTGAAGGCGATGTAGAGCCTTCTGAGCTCGCGGCGGTCGGCGACCCTGCCGCCCCAGAGCTGGCCGAAGATGCCCGCCACGTAGATGACCGACGTGAGCGCTGCGGCGGCCATGGTCGACGTGGCCGCGACGATGGGGATGTCGAGCAGGCCATGCAGGGCCCGGGCGAGGAATCCCGCCTTGAGTTCGAGGTACGCGGGCAGCGCGACGATGTTGACCCGGTAGACCAGCCCGCCCAGCAGGACGATCCAGAAGAAAAGGATGACGACGCCGGCGGAGAATGCGTCGTTGCCCCCGCTTCCCGCGGCCGCGTTTTCGTGCGCGACGGGTGTCTCGTCGAGCCGGGTGAAGACCAGGACGATCCCGCACAGCAGGCTCAGGGCCCCCATGACGGCGTAGGCCACCTGCCAGCCCGCCAGCCAGTTGAACAGGCCCGCCAGGAAGGGCCCCGCGATGAGCCCGACGGTTCCCGCCACGCTGAAAAGGCCCAGGCCCGTCCCGCGGTTCTTCGCCCCCCGGGAGATGAGGCCCATGCCCGCCGGGTGGCAGATGCAGGAAAAAGCCCCGATGACGGCGATGGACCACATGATCCCCGACGGGGTGGTCGAGAGGGACGTGAGAAACGACCCCGCGGCGACGCCGAAGAAGCCGATGATCAGCGCGAGCCGGTTGCTCGTGTGATCGGCGAAGAAACCCCAGGGCAGTGCGCCGAGGCCGAAGAGCAGGTACATCGGGAACCCCAGGGCGAGCACGTCCTTCAGGTCCATGCCCAGGGAGAGGGTCAGCGGGATGGCGAGCGCCGGGAAGGCGATCTCGTAGAAGTGGAAGAGAAAGTGAGACGCCACCGGGAAGAGGAGGATTTTCTTGTCGTTGTCCATGGTCTCGCTGCAACCCGAACAGGAAAGCCTGACGGAACCATACGGGAGAGGCCCCGAAAAAGCAAGGCTCAACGGCGTCGAAAAGACTTCCCACCGGATGGGCGGTCATGTATGATCGTGTCCTCCGGGCAAAGGACGAGACCCCCATGGACAGGGAACAACGGAAAAGACGGGTCGCGCTTCTGTCGGTCTGCTCCAACTCCGCGCTCGTCGCGCTGAAGCTCGCCGTGGGCCTTTCGATCGGCGCCGTTTCGGTCCTGTCCGAGGCGATCCACTCCGCCGTCGACCTCGTCGCCTCAGGCATCGCCTGGTATTCGGTCCGCACCTCGGGCGTTCCCGCGGACCGGGAACATCCCTACGGGCACGGCAAGATCGAGAACGTCTCGGGCACCGTCGAGGCCCTCCTGATTTTCCTGGCCGCGGGGTGGATCGTCTACGAGGCGGTGGGGAAGATCGTTCGACCCGAGCCCATCGAGATGGTCTCCTGGGGGGTTGCCGTCATGCTCCTGTCGGCCGCGGTCAATACCGCCGTCTCGCGGAAGCTCTTCCAGGTGGGCAGGGAGACCGATTCGGTGGCCCTCATCGCCGACGGGTGGCACCTTCGGACCGACGTGTACACCTCGGCCGGCGTCATGGCCGGCCTTGGCGCCATCTGGGCCGCGTCGCACGCCGCGCCGGGGGTGGACCTCAACTGGGTGGACCCCGCGGCGGCCCTCGGCGTGGCGGCGCTGATCGTCAAGGCGGCGTGGGATCTTACGAGGCGGTCGGCGCGGGACCTGCTGGACGTGCGGCTGCCGGGAGACGAAATCGCATGGATCGAGGCCCTGATCCTCGATCGCAGGCCCGTCGTGAAGGGGTTTCACCAGCTGCGTACCCGCAAGTCGGGTCATTTCCGCTTCGTCGAGTTCCACGTCAAGGTGGACCCCGCGATGACCGTCGAGGCCTCCCACCGCATCACGCAGGAGCTCACCGCAGAGATCCGCGGGCGCTTCCCGGGCGCGAGCGTCACGATCCACATCGAGCCCTGCGACGGATCCTGCAGCGAGCGGTGCACCGAGGGCTGCCTGCTGGACCCGGCGGAGCGCGGTGCCGTCGGGGCCGCCCGGGAGAAATGAAGGGCCCCTCGGGCCGATGCGTTCGGCGGTTCCCTTCCCGGCCGATTTCTGCTACGGTGATGCCGGAGCAAGCCATGACAGGGAGGCGAACGACATGAGAAGACATGCCCTCTCGGCCGGCCTGACGATCCTGGCGGTCCTGCTTTCCGGCTGCGCCTCGCTCTTCTGGATGGGGGAGAGGCCGCGCGTGGACATCGTGAACATCACCCCGAAGGAGATGCGGCTCCTGGAGCAGACGTTCCTCATGGAGCTGCGCATCCAGAACCCCACCGACACGGACCTGGAGGTCAACGGCCTGTCCTTCGACCTCGAGATCAACGGGCAGCCCTTCGCCCGCGGTGTCTCCAACCAGAGCCTGAAGATCGAGCGCCTCAGCACGAAGGTCGTTCAGGTCGAGGCCTACACGGGGCTCACCGGCATCCTGCGGCAGCTCTCGGAGGCGAGCAAGGGCAGCTATGCCTCGGGGTTCGCCTACCGGCTCAAGGGCTCCGTGCACACCGGCGCCCCGGCCTTCCGGATCCCCTTCGACGAGAAGGGGGAGTTCAAGTAGACCGTTCGATCCCCAATTCGTCCTCAATGAAATTCGAAATCGTCCGACTATAAGCATGGGATGCATTTCCGGGGCGGACGGGTATGCCGATGCGGCTCCCCGCCCGCCGTCGAACGCGGAGCGCAGAAGATGCTGAACGTCCTCATCGGCCTCATCCTGGTTTTGCTTTTCTTCGTCGTCCTCTTCTTCAACCGGCTCCGGGACGCGCTGCAGACCGGCGGCATGGCCGTCCTGCTGGCGATCATCCTGGGGATGTCGGGCACGGCCGCGTGGCTGGGCTTCACGGGCGGCGCCAAGGGCATGAAGCACACCGCATCGGCCCCGGTGAAACCGGGAGCACCCCCGGCGGCCGAGGCGCCCCTGCAGAGCATCGTCGTCCCGGGCGATTCCGACCCTGCCGGGCCCGCGAGGGAGGCCACGCAGGGCGAGGGCTTCCTGAGCGTGCAGGAGATCTACGAGCGGGTCAGCCCGTCCGTCGTGGTGGTCTACAACCTCAACGACGCCGGGCAGGTGCGGGGTCACGGCACGGGGTTTTTCATCGAGCCCTGGGGGATGGTCGCGACCAACTACCACGTCGTCGAGGGGGCGGCGTCCCTGCGGATCAAGACCAAGAGCGGCGCGACCATGGACATCCGGGGCATCGCGGCCTCGGATGCGGATAACGACGTCGTCATCCTGTCGGCCGTCGTGCCCGTCGACAGCGTCCCCACCCTCCGGATGGCCTCCTCGCTGCCCAAGGTGGGCGACAAGATCGTCGTGATCGGCACGCCCTATCATCCCCAGCTGGCCCAGACCATCACCGACGGGCTGGTCTCCGCGATCCGCCCGGTGCCGGGCGGCAAGCGGCTCATCCAGATCTCGGCGCCCATCTCGCCGGGCTCGAGCGGCAGCCCCGTGGTGAACCTGAGGGGGGACGTCGTCGGCATCGCGACGCGCGTCCACCGCCAGGCGTCCCACATCGGGATCGCCGTGCCCGGGGAGATCCTCGCGGGCCTGACCCCTTCCTCCCCGCTTCCCGTGGCGAATCTTCCCGTCCTGTACGCCGGGCAGTCGCTGTCGGCGGAACCGGCGCCGCAGCCGGGGGATGCGCAGCGCAGGATCGAGCAGGAGCGGCAGAGGGCCCTGGAGCAGCAGGCCCGCATCCAGGAGGAGCGCCGGAAGTGGCG
>JAGPKU010000160.1 GCA_018053845.1 Syntrophobacterales bacterium | reverse complement strand
AACCCGGCCCCGGGAGGCGTGTCCCGATGACCGACGAGATGAGGGCCACCGCGCCAGCCGCCTCGGTGCGCTTCCCGTAGGCGGGCCCGGCGGTTCCGTCCTCCGCCTTGAGGTGAAAGGCGTCCACGTCGCCGGACACGACGGCCAGCAGTTCCACCTGCGTCCTCGTCAGCGTCACGGTGAGTTCCGCCGACTGGCCGATCCGAATCTCGTCGTAGGTCACGTTGGTCAGCTCTGTCTTTTGCGGCATGTCAGGTCTCCTTTCGGTTCTTCGGGACTTCCGGTCCGCCGTTGCCTGCCGACGCCTCCGATTCGTACGACGGCGCCCCCGTGACGGGCAGCCGCAGGGTTCCTGCTGCGAGCAGCACCCGCGAGCCGCGGCTGTAGGTGAAGTAGGAAAAGGCCCAGCGGATGAAGACGACGAGGCGGCTCTCGAAACTGACGAGCAGCATCAGGTGGATGAAGAGCCACATGAGCCAGGCGGCAATGCCTCCGAAGTGAAGGGGGCCGATGTCCGCCACGGCGGCGTGCCTCCCGATGACGGCCATGGTGCCCTTGTCGAAGTAGCGGAACGGCTCCGCCGGCCCCTCCCCCCTCAGCCGCCTCCCGATGAGTTTGGCCGCGTAACGCCCGCCCTGCGTCGCCACGGGAGCGAGCCCCGGCAGGGGGTTTCCGTCCTTTCCGGGGATGTGCGCCAGGTCGCCGATGACGAAGATCTCGGGGTGCCCCGGCACGGTGAGGTCGGGTCCGACCCGGATGCGGCCCATGCGGTCCAGGGCCGCCCCCGTCGTCGCGGCGAGCCTCTCGGCCAGGGGCGATCCGCTCACGCCGGCCGCCCAGAGGACCGTGCGCGATTCGATGCGCTCCTCCCCGTCGGGCCCCGCGAGTGTGAGTCCCGCCTCGTCGATGGCCGTCACTTTCCTGCCGGTCCTTATCGTGACACCGAGCCTCTCCAGGGACCGGCGCGATTTTCGCGACAGTTCGGGAGCAAAGGACGGCAGGATCCGCTCCGCCGCGTCGACGAGCAGGATCTCCGAGTCTTCCGGACGGAACGACCGGAAGTCCTCCTTGAGCGTGTCCTTCGCGATCTCGGCGAGCATCCCCGTGAGTTCCACCCCCGTGGGACCGCTCCCCACGACGACGAAGGTGAGCCAGGCCTTTCGCTTTTCCGGGTCCGCCTCCCGCTCGGCCACCTCGAAGGCGAAGAAGATCTTCTGCCGGATCCAGCCGCTGTCCTCGATGCTCTTGAGCCCCGGCGCGACCCGCTCCCAGTCATCGTGGCCGTGGTAGTGATTCCTCATTCCCGCCGCCACGATCAGCGTGTCGTATCCGAGGGCCCCGTCGGCCAGGATGACGCGCCGGTTTTCGGGATCGACGTCGACGACTTCCCCGAGCAGGACGGTGACGTTTTTCTGTTTTCTCAGGATGTGGCGCAGCGGAGCGGTGATCTCGCCGGGGCCGAGGATGCCCGTGGCCACCTGGTACAGAAGGGGCTGAAAGAGATGAAAATTCCGCCGGTCCAGGAGGGTGACGCGGACGGGCTGCTTCGCGAGTGCCCTGGCCGCATAGAGCCCCCCGAACCCTCCGCCGACTATAACGACATGGTGGAGCGTCTTCCGGTCAACGGGATGATTCATGCTGATGGCAACCTCGGGAACTCAAATCCGGGTCTCCGCCCTGCAGCGCCGGGCGAAGCCCCGGGGGCACGATTCTGGGAAAACCCTCGTTGCCGGTCCTACTTCGTCGCGCTCTTCCTCCCGGCCTCGTATCCGTCCTTGTATGCCTTGTCCTTGCTCTTCACGGTCTGGTCGTAGATGTAGCCGCCCGCGGCGCCCCATCCCAGTTCCCGTAGAGGGAGCCGACGGCGGCCCTGACGGCGGCGCTGGTCGCCGCTCCCGTCCCGGTGCCCTGCTGCGTCTCCGTCATGCCGGCGCAGCCGGGAACAGGAATGCCGATATCGCGAGAAGGGTGATGATCCCCTTGGCTTGCATCGCTTCTGCTCCTTTCTGTCCTCGGTCACTTGCAGGGGAAGGTCTCGGCCAGGAACCGGAAAAACGTGTCCACCGCCCGTTCGTTCGCGAGGGCGGTGCGGGCCTTGGCCCCAGGCCACGAAATCGGCGAGAACCCTCTTCCGCTCCGGGTAGGGCTCCTTCACGCAGATGATCTTCAGATCCGGGTCCGCCAGGGAGACGCTGTGTTAGTAGGCGTAGGCGCCAACGGTGTAGCCGTGACCGAAATTCTGCGCGGCCACGTAGTCCACGGCGGAAGGATCGCGCCCGCAAAGCGCGGCCAAGTCCCCTGCGTTGCGGACCTGGTATTCCTCCGACGCGACGGCCGGGACAGGCGCGGCAAAGAGAACGATCAGAAGCGCAACGGCAACGGTCTTGATGGTCCACCTCCTGAACAATCGATGAAGACATTGAAACACAAACACCGGCCCGATTCCAAAGAAAAAAAGGAGGCCCGCGCCTTGCGCGAGCCCCCTGTCCGTTCATCACTTCGAGTATTTCCCGAAGCTTGATTCGATGCCGTCATTCCCTCGAAAGAGGGAATCCAGATGGATGCCCGTTTTCACGGGCATGACATCCTTCGATATCCCGCAGCTTTCTGCGGGGTCGTTCATGTCACTTCACGACGAAGTCGGCCCTCCGGTTCCTGGACCAGCACTCCTCGTTGGACTCACGGCAGATGGGTTTCTCTTCCCCGTAGCTCACCGTGCTCACGCGGTCCTTGGCGATGCCGAGGTCCATC
>JAGPKU010000159.1 GCA_018053845.1 Syntrophobacterales bacterium | reverse complement strand
CGGGCCTGCTCTCTCGGGTCATGGCCGCGGTAGTTGCGGCGGCTCTCCACGGCCTGGCGGTTTGCCGGCGCGTACTTCTCGCGGGTCCTCGGGTCGCGGTAGGCCACCCCCCTGCGGTGCACGGGTTCGTGGCGCCAGACCGTGGTCTGGATCTGCCGCGTGTGGATCACCGTCGTTTTGTGGATGTTGACGGTGCGGTTCACGTTGACGTAGACGTGCCGGTGCCCCCAGTCCCAGTGGCCCCACCAGTGATTCCACGCGACGGCCACGGCGACCGCGGTGCCGAACACGATGACGCCTGTCGCGATCGCCGCCGCCGGGGGATAGGGGTAGATCACGTAGGGCGGGTAGGCCGGGTACCACCAGCGGCCGTAGACCACCATCGGGCTGTAGACGGGCACGTAGACCACCTGCGGGTTGGCCGGCTCGATGACGATGATCGTGCCTTCGCGCCTCACGCTCTGCTGCTGGGTGGACCGCAGGTTGCCCGCGTCGTAGGCCTTGGCCCGGAGATCCTGGATCGTGGCCATCACGTCCGCCTCCTGGGCCAGGAAGGCATCGCCCACCTTCTGGGTCCACTCGAGCTTCTCGCTCATCATGGCCAGGACGTCGGGGAAGGGCACGAGGGCCTTCACGCTGGGGTCCCAGTTCTGCCTGTCGAGGGCGTCGTTGCGCGCCTCGGGCGACAGGTGCTTGTTGGCCCGGACCCACCGGTCCGCCTGCACGACCTCCAGCGGGTACGTGGCGGCCATGAGGATCTGCGCCAGGAGCGAGTCGGGGTACAGGGCGATGGGCGCCAGCAGCTGGTCGAGTTCCTCCTGCCTGAAGACCGGGATGTTGTTCTGTGCGAAGACCGGTGCCGGGACGGCCATCATAACGACCAGCAGCCCGATCAACGCCCGCTGCCACGAGCCGGTGAGTTTCATGTCTGTCCCTCGAAATAAGCCTTTGTCTTGCCGTTGAGGACCCTGACGGGCCCGGCTGACTGACTTTACCCTCTTTGGCCGGCGATCGCCACCCCAAACTGCAAGGCGACTCTGCCGAAAACACCCGTCTTGTCAAACGCCTGAAGGAAAGCCCGGTTGACATCGGCCTGCGGGTGCTGCCGCCGTGCGGGCGACAGGCAGGGAAAAAATTTCCCCCACCGGGCCCAAAAGCTCCGCGCGGTGCCGCGCAGCCGCCGGCGCGGCAAGCGACAGCGCCAATCATATCAACGGGTTGTAAAAAAAGCGGCCCCCGATCCCCCATGGCACGCATCGTGCGTTTGACCGGTACCGACGCAAGACCGCACAAGGAGCCTTCCCATGATCCGACAAGCCCTCTGCTCGCTCGCGCTGCTGGCGATCATCTTCACCGTCACGTTCAACCTCGAGGTCAGGGAGATCGGGCCGGCCTCGAATTTCTTCGCCCTCCTCGTCGTCCTCGGGGGCACCTTCGCGGCCACCCTGATCGCCTACCCCATGGCGAAGCTCGCCTGGACGGCGCAGCTCATCAGGAAGGCCTTCACCCTCCGCGAGGAGATGCACACCACAATCGAGGGCATTGTCCGCCTGGCGCACATCTACCGAAGCCGGGGCATCCGGCCCCTGGAGCAGGAGGCCGCCCATCTGCCCCCGGGCCTTCTGAAGACGGGCGTGGAGCTCATCGCCTATCACGCCTCGCGTGACAAGATCGAGCAGCTCCTGCTCAAGGAGGCCCTGTGCATGCACAACCGGTGCGAAACCGCCCACAAGATGCTCCACAACATGGCCCGCCTGGCCCCGGCCCTGGGCCTGGCCGGCACCATCATCAGCCTCATCCGCATCTTCGGGCACATCAGCGACCCCCAGAACCTGATCGGATCCATGGCCGTCGCCCTCCTGAGCACCTTCTACGGCGTCGTGCTCGCGAACCTCTGCTTCGTGCCCCTGTCCAACAAGCTCCGGGAGTACATGGATCTCCATGAGCTGCAGATGGACATCGTCCAGGAGGGAATTCTCGATCTCTTCGACCAGGAGCACCCGCGGGCGATCCGCTACAAGCTCGAGACCCTCTCGGCGACCCTGGGCATCCCCCGCCGGGAGTCCCGGCGGGCCGGGCTGGCGCTCGTTCCCTCCCCTGAGCAGGCGACGTGAGAGCGATGCCGGACGCCGCCCCCATCCGCACCGCAGGCGACGAGGCCGTCGAGCGGCTGCCGCTGAAGAAGGCGGCCGGATCGGCGCGTTTCCGCAGGCACGCACCCGCGGCCGACGGGGGCAACGAGATCTGGCTGCTGACCCTGACGGACGTCTTCATGCTGCTGATGGTCTGCTTCGTGCTGCTCTTCGGGCTGAGCCTGCAGAAGCAGAAGGAGACGGCGGCCGCGCCGCCCGCGCCCGTCGCAACCCCCGCGGAACGGACGCCGCAGGACGCGGAAGCCCTGGAGAGGGCGCTGCTGGCCGCCGTGGGCCGGGAGGGGACGCTGGAGAGGCGTGCCACGCAGATCGTCCTGACCTTTCCCGAGCGCATCCTCTTCGACTCCGGGCAGGCCGAGGTCAGGGGCGACGTCGGGCCCCTGCTGGAACGCGTGGCCGCCGTCATCCGGAGCCGACCCGCGCTCGCCGTCGCGGTCCACGGCCACACCGACGACCGCCCCGTCCGCGGCCGGCGCTACGCCTCCAACTGGGAACTCTCCGTCGACCGGGCCACGCAGGTCGCCCGGGCCCTCGTCGGGATGGGCATCGAACCCACCCGGCTTGCCATCCGGGGCTTCGGGGAGGAGCGGCCCCTCCTGGCC
>JAGPKU010000071.1:4402-12265 GCA_018053845.1 Syntrophobacterales bacterium | reverse complement strand
GCCTCCTCGACAAACGCCCGCACCCGGGCGGGGTCCTTCGCCCCATCGGGTGCCTCCACGCCCGTGTGGGCGTCGACGCCCGCGGGGCGCACCCGCAGGATGGCGCGGCCCACGTTTTCGGGCGTCAGGCCCCCGGCGAGGATGACGGGCCTCGGGGCCTCCTCGACGATCCGCCGGCTGGCCGCCCAGTCGTGCGCTTTGCCCGTCGCCCCGCGCGCGCCGGTCTGCGGGTCCCAGGTGTCCGTGATGAAGGCGTCCACAGAGGGCCCGAACTCCCGGGCATCGCGCAGCAGGGCCTCGAGATTCCCCGGCCGCACGACGAGGGCCTTGATCAGGAAAAGGCCCGCGCGAAACTCCCTGAGCCGCCTCGTCTCGGCGGCCGTGATGTCGCCGTGCAGCTGGACCCGTCGGCACCCGAGCCTGCCGGCCAGACCCGCGATCTCCGCCGCCCGCTCCAGGTACGTGATGAGGACGGCCCGCTCGCCGATGCCGAGGGAGGCGATGATCGCCGCAGCCTCCCCGTCGGACAGGTCCTCGTCGTGCCGCTCCAGCCGCAGGGGAACGCCGAGCCAGTCCACGCCCGCGGCGAGGAGCATCCCCGCCTCCTCGAGGCCCCGGATGCCCGCGATCTGGACGATGCCCTCCACGGGGTTACCCTCGGTCCGCATCGCTGAGGGAAAGGGCGAACTCGAAGCGGGCCGTCCCGGGCGGCCCCGGCTTCGCATTGAAGTTGCGCTCGATGAACGTCACCCGGTCCTGCCGGTCGACGTACAGCAGGGTCGACGAGCGGGTCCCGTAGACGGGGCTCGTGATGAATCGCGCCGACAGGATCCTCTCCCAGTCGAGCCCGACGCCGGTATCCGGCAGCAGGCGGTCCTCCGCGATGGTACGGTCCGACAGGATGTCGAAGAGCGCCTCGGGCGCGGGGTCCTCTCCCCGGGACAGCAGACCGCCCAGGGCCTCCTTGCCCCGGGCCACCTTCGGCCAGGGCGTGTCGAGCAGGTGATTGCTCAGACCGTAGAGCCCCGGCGTCAGCGCGATCACGCCGCCCTTGCGGTTGGAGTAATAGTAGAGCTCCCGGGTCGTCCCGACGATGAGATTGAAGCCGTTGTAGGCGGCCCCCTTGCGCCTGACCTGTTCGAGATACCCCGCCGGGTCGGTCTGACCGAGGAGATAGTCCGTCAGCAGGAGGCCCCGCGATGGCGCGTCGTCGCGGTGCGAGCGGGGGTCGCGGTAATTCGTGACGGCGGCGATCCGCCCGGAGCGGGTGACGCCGAACCAGGTGCCGCCGCCCTGAAGATCCTTGCCGGCCAGGAGCTCCGGCGCCTCGGGCCAGAAGGCGGCGGGCCGCGACGGGCGCTCGTAGAATTCGTCGCGGTTGGCGGCGATGATGAGACGGTATTGCGGGTGGACCTCGAAGGCGCAGAAGAACAGGCACATCAGCCCGGCTCCCCCCGGGCGCCCGCGACCCCCAGGATTCGCTTCACCGCCTCGAGGACCAGCGGCATGACCTCCCCGGCTTTCCCGTGGATGACCAGATCGGCCCGGTCGTCGAAATCCGTCACGGTGAGGTTGACGATCGCCACGGCGGCCCCCGCCTCCTTGGCATAGACCGGCATGTAGGCCGCCGGGAAGACCACCAGGGAAGAGCCCACGACGATGAGCAGGTCGCACCGCCGGGAGTGCTCGACGGCCTGACGGAGCGCCTCCGCGGGCAGCTGCTCCCCGAAAAAGATCACGTCGGGCTTGAGGATGCCGTCGCACTCCGGGCACAGGGGCGCCCCGTCTTCGAGCCGGATGCGGGAAAGCAGATCCGCCATGGCGTAGCGCTGCCCGCAGCCCAGGCACCGGGCATGGTTCATGGTGCCGTGGAGCTCGTAGACCCGCTCGGGGGCGCTGCCCGCCTTCTGGTGGAGGTTGTCGATGTTCTGCGTGATGATGCAGTCGAGCTTCCCGAGCCTTTCCAGTTCTGCCACGGCGCGATGGGCCCCGTTGGGCCGCGCGTCGGCGATGAGGCCGCTCTCGATCAGCAGCCGCCACTGCTTGAGGCGCGTCTCGGGGCTCGCGAGGAACCGGTAGATGGTGAATTCCTCGGGGTCGAACCGGGACCAGATCCCGCCGGGGCTGCGGAAATCGGGGATGCCCGATTCGGTGCTCACCCCGGCCCCGGTGAAGACCACGATCCGGCCGGCCCCGGCGATCAGGGCGGCCAGCTTTTCGATTTTCCCGCTCAGTCCGTCTTCGGTCACAGGGCACGTCCGGGCGTCGGTATCGCCCCGCCGGCACGGCGGGGTCCCGCCTCGACATGCATAGTATATTTCCGGGAAAAATGAAAGGTGGCAGGTGACAGGTCGCAGGTGGCAGATTCGGGCTTGCAGGGTTCTTTTCTGCTCCCTGTCACCTGTTACCTGCTACCTGAATCTTTATGGATGGTGCAGGATCTCACGGATGCTTTTCGACAGGTCCCTCAGCTTGAAGGGCTTCTGGATGAAGCCGTCGCAGCCCCGCTGGATGATCTCCGTGGCCTCGCCGTCGATGCTGTACCCGGAGAGCAGCAGGCACTTCATGTCGGGGTTTATGCTCTTGAGGCGGTCGAACACCTCCCCGCCGCCCAGGCCCGGCATGACCACGTCCAGCAGGACGAGGTCGATCGCGCTGCCCCGGCTCTCGTAGAGCCGGATGGCCTCTTCGCCGTCCTTGGCGGTCACGACCTGATAGCCCATGGTCTCGAGCAGGGCCCGCCCGATCTCGAGGACCATGTCCTCGTCGTCGACCAGGAGCACCGTCCCCTGGCCCCGGACGATCCCCTCCTGGCCGCGGTGGGGCTTGGAGATCTTCTTGGACGAGGCCGGAAGGTAGATGGAGAAGGTCGCGCCCCGGCCGGGCTCGGATTCCACGTCGATGAAGCCCCCGTGGCCCTTGATGATGCCGTAGGTCGACGCGAGCCCGAGGCCCGTCCCGCGGCCCATCTCCTTGGTCGTGAAGAAGGGCTCGAAGATCCGCTCCTTGGTCTTCTCGTCCATCCCGACCCCCGTGTCGCTGACCGACAGCAGGACGTACTTCCCGGGCCTCGGGTTGTAGAGCTTGCCCTTCATCTGCTCGTGGCTCGTGTTCGCCGTCCGGAGGGTGACGGTCCCGCCGCCCCGCATCGCGTCGGCGGCGTTCACGAGGAGGTTCATCAGCACCTGCTCGACCTGCCCGGCGTCGGCCTCGATGGGGGCGAGATTCCTGTCGAGCTGCAGCTGCACCCGGATTTCCTTCCTCGTCCGGCTGAAGGTCTCGCAGGCGTCCTGCACGGTCTGGTTGAGATCGATGGGCCTCACCTCGTAGCGGCCCTTGCGGGCATAGCCCAGCAGCTGGGCCGTGAGACGGGAGCCGCTGTCGACGAGCTTCTCGATGTTGCGCAGCCGCTCGTAGTGCTCGTGCTTCGGGCTCAGGTCGAAGAGCATCAGCGAGGCGTTCCCCTGGATGGCCATCAGGAGGTTGTTGAAGTCGTGGGCGATCCCGCCGGCCAGGGTACCGATGGCTTCCATCTTCTGGGCCTGGCGCAGCTGGGCCTCGAGGAGCTTCTTTTCCTCCTCGGCGCGCTTGCGCTCCGTGATGTCCCGGGCGATCCCGTAGATCCCGCGGATCTTGCCCCCGCTCTCCTCGGAGAATTCCTCCATGGCGGAGGCCCGCAGCTCCACGACGCAGATGCCGTCGCCGGCCGCCGGCCGGGTCCGGCAGCACAGCCGCACCTCCATGCAGTCCGACAGGGGCCTCCCCTTGGCCGCGGCCTCGAAGAAGGCGCGGACCTTGTCCGCATCCTCCTCGTGGACGATCGTGGAGAAGGCCTTCCCCCGCAGCGAGGCGCTCTCGTAGCCCAGGAGGCTCTCCACGGTGTCGTTGACGAAGAGAAACTCGCCCCTCTCCCCGAGCGTGAAGATGATGTCGGGCGAGTGGTGCACGAGATGGCGGTAGCGCTCCTCGGTGACGGCCAGGCGGTTCCGGAAGCTGTCCCGCTCGGCCCTCAGCCGTTTCCGGTCGAGGGCGTTCTCCACGCGCTTGACGAGCTCGTCGTGCTCGAAGGGCTTCCCGAGATAGTCATAGGCGCCCCGCTTCAGGGCCTCCACGGCCGATTCGATGGAGGCGTGCCCCGTCATCATGATGACCGTCACGTCGGGGTACCGGTCCTTGACGAAATCCAGCAGATCGAACCCGTCCATCTCCGGCATCATGAGATCGAGGAGCATGAGGTCGCAGCGGTTGTGCTCCAGCCACGCCACGGCTTCCCGCGCCGAAGCGCACGTCTCGATGCGGTAGTTGTGCTCCCCGAGAAGAATCCGGACGCTGTCGCACATCCGGATCTCGTCATCGACAACCAGGATCCTGGGGGTTCCCGTCATGGTCTGCTCCGTTTCACGTTGTTTTCGCGGGCCCGTTCAGGGGGAAGCGCATCACGAAGACCGTCCCCCGGCCCTCCGCGCTGTCGCACCGGATCGTCCCGCCGAGGTCCCGGACGATGCTGTGCACGACGGACAGGCCGAGCCCCGAGTGGCCCTCGCCCTTCGTCGTCACGTAGGGCTCGAAGAGCCGCTGCCTGACCGCCTCGGGCAGCCCGGGCCCCTCGTCCCGCACCGAGATCTCCACGGCCTGCTCCGCCTTTCCGTTGGGCTGGCCGGCCATCTCCTCCAGGTCCTTCGAGACCAGGCACCTCGTCCGCACGAAGAGATTGCCGCCCCGCGGCATGGCCTCGATGGCGTTTTTCAGGAGATTGATGAGGACCTGCTTGAGGCCGTTTCGGTCCGTGACCAGCCCCGGCAGGGCCGGGTCGAGATCGAGATGAAAGCGGATCCGGCTCGTCGCCGAGAAGGACTTGTCGATGATGACGGCCAGGTCCCGGATGAGCCCGTTGACGTCCACGGCCTGGCGCACGCGCTCCTTTTCGGCGGTCAGGTCCGTGAGCTGGCGCACGATGAGCGCGACGCGGTCGATCTCCTCGTTGACGATCCGCAGCTCCTCCTGGGCCGCGTGGTCGGCCCCGAGCTTCATGCCGAGGATCTTGAGATAATTCTTGATGATGCTCAGCGGGTTGTTCACCTCGTGGGCGACCTTGCGGGCCAGGGCCGACGAGGCGGCCAGGCGTCCCGCCTGGTAGAGCCGGGTCTGGGCCATGCGCATCTGGTCGAGCCGCAGGGCCAGGGCCACCTGGTCGCCGTACAGGGTCAGCAGCCTCGACTCGGCCGCCAGCGCCTTGACGGCGGCCCGATCCGCCCCGATGACGAAAAGGCCCACCTTTTCCTTCTGGCTCACCAGGGGCAGGCACAGGATCTCTTCGCCGCCGAGCAGGCGGATGAGCATCTCGTCCATGATCGTGAGCGCGCCCTGCTCGCGGCGCTCCAGGGTGCCGAGAATGGCCCGCCGGTTCAGGGCCTGCACGGGAAGCGAATCGTTGCGGCCCATGGGGATGGTCAGCTCCTGCCCGGGGGGGAGCCGGGAGCCGACCGTTCCCTGCAAGACGAGCAGTTCGCGGTCCCGATCGTGGATGAAGAGCAGGACCGCCGGCGTCCCGAAGAGGATCTCGAGACCCTGCCGGGCGGCCCTCTGGATGGCCTCGCGGTCGACGGCTTCCATCAGGCCCTGCAGGGCGGCCTGCAGCAGCGCCACGTCCCGGACCCGGCCGTTGAGCGCCGCCTGCTTCTCCTCGTCCCTCTCGTCGAGGGGCTGGGGCTGCGGTTCGACGGGGTCGATCGAAATCCCCAGCGACTCCGCGAGCTCCCGCACCTCCTCCTGCGCGGCGGTGAGCATCTCCGTGATGTCGGTGAAGCCGATCCCGAAGAGTTCCCGGACGGCCTTGTGCCGGCTGAAATCGGTATCGGGCATGCCCGCCAGCAGGTTCGCCGCGTAGACGATCTTGATGAGCGGGAAGGCGCCGTGGATCCGTTCGAGCGGTTCGTGGTGGTATCGCGCCGCGTCGGCCGTGAAGGCATCGAGGCCCCAGCGGGCAAGCAGCCAGGAGCCCACCTCGGCATGGGTGATCCCCATCCGGCTCTCCCCTTCCAGCAGCGGCTCCGAGCGGCCCCCCGCGGCCGCGAGCACCTTGCCGTATTCCTCCGGGAAGTGGACCCAGAGCACCACCCGGCCCACGTCGTGCAGGATCCCCGAGAGGAAGCAGAGCTCGGGGGCCTTGAAGGATGTCTTGTCGGCGAGCCGCCGGGCCAGGACGGCGCACAGCAGGGCATGGCGCCAGTAGAGCTTCATGTTGAACGGGCCGCGGCCGTTGACCCGGGAGAAGACCTGGTGGATGGACGCGCTGACGGCGATGCTGCGCACGGCGTCACGCCCCAGGTGGAGCAGGGCGTCATCGACGCGGGCGATCTTCTCCGCGCGGCGATAGAACGGGGAGTTGACGATCGACAGGATCCTGCCTGAAAGGGCGGAATCGCTGTCGATGATCCGGGCGATCTCCTTGATCGTCGTCTCCTCGCTGCGGCAGGCCTCGATGAGCTTCAGAAGCACCTGGGGCAGCGACGGCAGGACCCTCGAGGCCGCTATGCGCGACAGGAACTGGCCCGCCCGGTCATCGGGATTTGATCGCGTGTTCTCCATAAGGGCAACCCGTGAACATCAAAGCAACTTTTATGCCGGACCCCGGGGAGAGGGCGATCAGGCCGGAAGGAACCCGCCCGGCAGGACGGCGGACCCCCGCCACGTCGCCGGTGCGGGTCGGGTTCGGAGGGGCCACATGCATCCCTACCGTCCCCCCGTCAGGGGGACAAACCGGACGGGCAACAGGCTTTGCGTCGTGATGTTTCCCGCCTGATCCTTCTCGACCAGGATGATGTGCTGGATCGTGGAAGGGCTGCCCACGGGGATCACCAGCCGCCCTTTCGCCTTCAGCTGGGCAATGAGGGGCGGCGGGATGTGGCCGGCCGCCGCCGTCACCATGATGGCATCGAAAGGCGCCTTGTCGGGCCACCCGGCATAGCCGTCCCCGGTCCGGACCTCCACGTTGCCGAAGCCGAGGTCCCTGAGACGTGCCCTCGCAGACTCGGCCAGCTCGGGGATGATCTCGATCGTGTACACCTTCCGGTAGAGGTGCGAGAGAACGGCCGCCTGATACCCGGAACCGGTGCCGACCTCGAGGACCGTCCCCGAGCCGTCGGGCCGCAGGAGCTCCGTCATGTACGCCACGATGTAGGGCTGGGAGATCGTCTGGCCTCTGCCGATCGGCAGGGGCCTGTCCTCGTAGGCCGAGGAAACGCGCTCCTGAGGCACGAAGAGGTGGCGGGGCGTCATCCGCATCGCCCTCAGGACGCCCTCGTGGCGAACGCCTCGGGCGACGATCTGCTCGTTGACCATCGCCTCCCGCAGCGCCTCGAAATCCTTCTCGGAGGGCTTCCGGAAGAACCACCCCCCCGTATCGCCCGGCAGCAACGCGGCGAAGATCACAACCGCAAGGGCCGCTGCGCTGAAAACCGCGACGCGGGGTTTCATGAGGCCCTCCCCTGTGGTATCATCCGAAATATGCCGTACGCGATCCTCGCCGACATCGTCATCGTGATCCATTTCCTCTGGATCGCCTTCGTGATCCTGGGATTCCCCTTTTTTCTGTGGGTCAACAGCGCCCGCTGGCGCCTCATCCACCTGGCCGCCGTGATCGGCATGGTCCTGATGCAGATCACGCGCACCATCTGCCCCCTGACCTACCTCGAGGCCTGGCTCAAATCGGAGGGGCGGGGGGCGGAAGTCTACCCGGGCAAGTTCATCATCGAGACGATCGAACGGCTGATCTACGTGGACACGGTCACCCTGGAAAAGATCACCTGGGCCACCGGCGCCTACCTCGCGCTCATCGTCCTGTCCTTCCGGTTCCGGCCGATC
>JAGPKU010000071.1:0-4302 GCA_018053845.1 Syntrophobacterales bacterium | reverse complement strand
GGGCAAGTTCATCATCGAGACGATCGAACGGCTGATCTACGTGGACACGGTCACCCTGGAAAAGATCACCTGGGCCACCGGCGCCTACCTCGCGCTCATCGTCCTGTCCTTCCGGTTCCGGCCGATCCCGAAGAAGGAGAAGGTACCTTCTTCCCCTCCCGTTTTTCTATAGCACAGATTGCGGGGCAGGGGAACGCGCAGCCCGGGCGTTCGCGGGTCCCCCTTGCATTCACCCGGGCGATCGGATACCCTTGCGCCGATGAATGAGAAGCCGGCCCTCCGAACGGACATCCAGATGATCATGACCCTCGTCGAGGGACGCCGGGTGGTCGTCTTCCAGGACCCCTACGACCTGAGCCGGCAGCAGCTCGCCGTCGACGCGGGCGCGCTGCCGCTTCTCCAGATGCTCGACGGCCGGCACGGGATCCGGGACATCCAGCGCGAGCTGACGAACCGAAGCGGCGGGCGCCTGGTCTATCTCTCCGACATCGAATCCTTTCTCGAGAGCCTGGACCGGGCCTATCTCCTGGACAGCGAGGCCTTCCGCCGGGAGATGGAGACGCTCTGCCGCTCGTTCGACCGGGCGGAGCAGCGGCCCTGCGCCCATGCGGGGAAGTCCTACGACGCCGACCCGGAGAGGCTGGCACGGTTCATCGAGCAGACGGAGGCGGAGCTTCCCGAGGCGGAAACGCGGCCGCGCGAGGTGCACGCGCTGGTGGCCCCGCACATCGACATCCGGGTGGCGCGCCACACCTACGTCAGCGCCTACCGGCATCTCAGGGGAAGGCGCTACGACCTCGTCGTGATCCTGGGGATCAATCACCACCTGCAGGACGGCCTGTTCTGCCTATCGGCCAAGAACTACCTGACCCCGTTCGGCGAGCTCCGGACGGACCGGGATTTCGTCCGTTCCCTCGAGGGCCGCGTGCCGCAGGGCACCCTCTCGCAAAGCGATTTCGGCCACAAGATCGAGCACTCCGTCGAGTTCCAGGCCCTGTTCCTGCACCACGTTCTCGGGGAGACCCCGATCGTGCCCGTCCTCTGCGGGGGCCTGCACGAGTTTCTCCTGGCCCGAAAGACCCCGTTCGACGACGGCCGGTTCACGGGCTTCGTGGAGGCCGTCCGGGAGCAGGCGGGCCAACGGGGCAACGTGCTCTTCGTGGCGGGGGTCGATTTTTCGCACGTGGGGCTCAAGTTCGGCGACAGGCTGCCTGCAGAGTCGATCCTGGCCCGTGCGCAGGCCAATGACCGGCGCATCCTCGACGCCCTGCTCGCCGCCGACGGGCGGGCGATCTTCGAAAACGCCGCCGAGACGGCCGATGCCTACAAGGTCTGCGGCCTTCCGGCGCTGGTCCTGCTGGCGGAGCTCATGACGGGGAAAAGGGGCACCCTGCTCGATCACCGGACCTACCGCGAGGCGGCCACGTCGAGTGCCGTGACCTACGCGGCGGCGATGTTTGCGGACTGAGGAACAGGGAATCGGGTAAACAAGGAAACGGCGGGACAAGTCCCGCCGTCAGTGTTTCCATCTCTTTGCCCTTTGGCCGATCCCCCGCTTTCATCCCCCCGCCGTCTGTCCGAAAGCGGTGTTGGCGTAGAGGTATTCCATCTTCTCCTTGTGCTTCAGCTCCTCGGCGGCCATCCGCAGCAACAGCTCCTTCACGGGACCCTTGGGGTAGAGGTCCGCCAGGCCCTTGTAAAAGCGGTGGGCGTTGGCCTCGCGGTTGGCCGCAACGAGAAACACCTCCTCGGAGTTCATGTCTTTCTGGATGTCGGGCTGCTTGAGGTGCTCGGCGACCTTGTAGTCCACGGGCGTGTCCGGCCGCAGGACGATGTCGCAGGCCATCTCGTCCTTGCACTTCACAAGGAAGGCCTTGTGCCCGGCCTCCTCGTCGGCGAGGTATTTCAGCGTGTCCCGGGCCGCCTTGTCCTGGACAACGCTGCTGAGGCTCAGGTAAAAGTTGTGGGCTTCTTCCTCCCTCTGGATCGCGAGGTCGATGACGGACTGCAGCGTGTCGCTTCCCATGACTCCTGACCCCCTTGTGGAAGGCCCCGGCAGGGGCTTTTTCTTTCGGCCTAGGGTAATCCGTCCGCCCGCAAAGTGCAAGCGGAAATCGTTCCGGCGGGCAGCTTTTGATTGCCTCGGAAAAACCGTTCTGATAAAATTTCACTGTTTTATCGAATCGACATCACAGGCTGTTGCCCAAATCGATTTTGATGCGTTGACGGTTGGGCAACAGCCCGATCAAACCTGACCCGGGAGGCCGGCATGACGACGAAAACGAATGAGGACCACGTCTTTTACAGGACCCCGACCAAGTACTACCCCACCGTGGAGCGCGGCGAGGGCGTCTACATCTACGACAAGGACGGCAGGCAGTACATCGACGGCTCGGGCGGGGCGGCCGTGGTGAACATCGGCCACGGGGTGAAGGAGGTCGAGGAGGCCATGCTGCAGCAGGCCGGCCGGATCGCCTTCACCCACGGCACGCAGTTCACGAGCGAAGCCGCCGTCGGCCTGGCCGAGCGGATCGTGAAGATGTCGCCCCCGGGCCTCTCCCGGGTCTACTTTCTCTCGGGCGGCTCCGAGGCCGTGGAGACGGCCGTGAAGATGGCCCGGCAGTACCAGGTCGACCGGGGCCTGCCCCTGAAGTACAAGGTCATCTCCCGCTGGGCCAGCTACCACGGCAACACCCTCGGTGCCCTGGCGCTCAGCGGGCACACGGGCAGGCGGCGCTACTACCAGCCGCTGATGCTGCACACGCCCCACATCGCGCCCTGCTACTGCTACCGATGCCCCCTGAACCTCGCCCCCGAGCGCTGCAGCGTCGAGTGCGCCGACGAGCTCGAGAAGGCCATCCTCTACGAGGGGCCCGATTCCGTGTCGGCCTTTATCGCCGAGCCCGTCGTGGGGGCCACGGCGGGGGCTCTCGTGCCGAAGGACGGCTACTTCCAGCGCATCCGCGAGATCTGCGACAAGTACGACGTGCTGCTCATCTCCGACGAGGTCATGTCGGGCGTGGGCCGGACGGGCCGCAACTGGGCCCTCGACCACTGGGGCGTCACGCCCGATCTGATCGTGGCCGCCAAGGGGCTCGCCAGCGGCTATACCCCGCTCTACGTCGTCGTCGCCCGGGAGGAGATCCACCGGGTCATCAAGGAGAAGAACGGCACCTTCGTCCACGGCCACACCTACAGCCAGAACCCGCTGTCCTGCGCGATCGGGTCGGCCGTGCTGGATTACCTCGTCAAGCACGACCTCGTGGCCGCCTCGGCGAAGAAGGGCGCTTACCTGCTCGAGAAGCTCCAGGGGCTCCGAAAGCACCCCATCGTGGGCGACGTGCGCGGCCTGGGGCTCTTCGCCGGCATCGAGTTCGTCAGGGACCGGAAGACGAAAGAGCCCTTCGACCCGAAGCTCCGGGTCAATGTGCTCGTCGGCAACAGCGCCTTCGCCAGGGGCCTCATCTCCTACCCCGGCGGCGGCGGCGCCGACGGCGTCAGGGGCGACCACAGCCTTCTGGCCCCGCCGTTCGTCATCACCGAGGCCCAGATCGACAGGATGGTCCAGATCCTGGACGAGGCGATCGGGGAGACGGAGAAGAAGGTGCTCGGCTAAGCATTGCAGGGCGATGGATCGGGATTCTGGAGAGCGAAGTCCTGCGCATTGCAGTCGACCGCTCTTCGCGAAACGGAACGTCCGCCGCGCAAACGGTTTGAGACCGGAGGGCCGGTTTTTGCTCCTGCAGCGGAGTGAGCGTCAGAGCCGTCTAAAACCGTCTGTTCGCCGGAAGAATGCCGATCAAGATCCCCCCTGATTTCAGGCATTGAATTTCACGACAGCAAGAGGACATTTTATGGAAAAAGTCATCATCACCGCAGCCATCACCGGAAGCCGCATGATGCGGGACATCGCCCCGTACATCCCCATCACCCCCGACGAGATCGCCCAGTCGGCCATCGAGGCCTGGCAGGCCGGAGCGTCGATCGTCCACATCCACGTCCGCGACCCCGAGACGGGTCTCGGCAGCCAGGACATCAACCTCTTCCGCCGCGTCGTCGACAGGATCCGGGAGAAGACGGATCTCATCCTCAGCCTCACGACGAGCGGCATCCCGGGTCGGAACCTGCCGACGGCGGAGCGGCTCGCGCCGCTGCAGCTCAAGCCGGAGCTGGCCTCCTACGACGCCGGCTCGATCAACCTGGGCGGCAAGGCCTTCATCAACGACCCGGCCTTCCTCGACGAGGCGGCGAGGATGATGAAGGAGGCCGGCGTGAAGCCCGAGATCGAGATCTTCGATCTGG
>JAGPKU010000158.1 GCA_018053845.1 Syntrophobacterales bacterium | reverse complement strand
GGAGGATTACCTGGAGGCGATGCGGCAGGCGGGATTCGTCGACGTGACGGTCCAGGGCGAGACGCCGTTCCCCGTGGACTGCGTCACGACGGACCCCATGCTTTCGTCGCTCGCCGAATCCCTGAATTTCTCCATGGAAGAGCTTGCGCGGCAGGCCGACGAGACCGTCGTGAGCGTCCGGGTTTCGGGGTTCAAGCCTCTCGCTCCATCGTGATGGCCGCCCCGTTTCCCCAACGGCATGCTGCCCGGCATCGCCCGCATCGGCCGGGCCGCTGGGGGCCTCTTCGTCGTGGCGGATCGGCAGAACCTCGGGCCGCACTATAACCGGACGCTCATGGCCTGGAACGGGAATTCCCAGAGGGTGTGGGCCCGCCTGGAGGAACGCTGCGACCGGCGCTTCAGGCGCATGGGGGGAGTATTGTCTCCTCCTGTCCTGCTCCGGGACCCCCGCGAGGGTTTTGCCTGCGGCGATGTCCGTCGCGTCGCGGCAGCCATAGCGGCCGAGCCCGCAATTCAGGCGGCCCTCCAGGAACGGGGCGATCGTCGAATCGATGCCGGTGGCCTGCAGTAGCCGGCCGTCGACCCCTGGAGCAGCGCGCCGACGGGAGAGCCCTTGAGCCGGAGGATGTCGATCATTCGATGCGCCGCTTTTCGGATGGATTCCATGTCGTCCTCGCAGCCTATCAGCGTTTTTTCAGCCCGTCCACGAGGGGCCATTGAACGGCTCAGGTGAAGCCGACCCCGGACTCTCCCCCGAAGCCGACCGTGATCCTGCCGCCGTCGACGATGACGGGGACGGCCATGTTCCCGCCCGAGTGGTCGAGCATCTTCTGCACGTCCTGGATGTCGGCCTCGACATCGATGCAGGTCGCCCTGTCCCCGCGGGCCTCACGGGCCTTCGTGCAGTGCGGTCACCCGTTCGTGCCGTAGATGACGATTTTTTCTTCCATGTCGCTTCTCCGTTTGCCAGTCCGTTCGTCAGGATTCCTTGGCAGTGGGCTGCCCCCGGTATGATGTTCTTCGCGCTCGTCCCGGGCTCCCTGAAACGACGGGCGGCTTCATGCGAAGTGGTTGTAGATCTTGTAGGCCGTCATGATGGCGATCAGGACGCCGAAGAGCTGCTTGAGACGCCCGCCCGGGACGTAGAGTCTCGAGAGCCTCGCGCCGATGAAGGAGCCGACGGCGCCGACGATCAGCAGCGTGACGGTCAGGGTCGGGTCCCATCGGGCCGTGCCGATGTGGGGGATGAGCGACGAAAACGAGGGCGGGCAGACGGCGAAGGCGTTGATCCCGGCGGCCGTCTTGGTGTTGAACCCCACGATGATCAGGGCCGGCATCAGGAGAAAGCCCGGCCCGATGCCCAAAAACCCGCTCAGGACGGAGATGGGGACGGCCGGGAGCTTCGCCGCCTTGAAGTTCTCCTTGCCCGGCCGCTCCTGCACGGGACGAAAGAGCCTGCAGGAGAGGTAGAGGACCGAAGCGAGGTAGGCAAACCAGACGTATACCTGGTCGACATATTGAACCAGCCAGGCGCCCGCCGGGGCCGCCAGGGTGGTGATCACGACCAGCGTGATCGCCTTTCGCCAGTCCGCGAGCCCGCTTCAGGCGAAGCCGAAGACGGCGAAGAGGGCCGTGATCCCGTTGAGCAGAAAGCTCAGGGGCTGGACCTGGTGAACCAGATCGGGGAGGAAGTGCCCCAGGAACGGCACGGCCGAGAAGGCCACGCCGAGGCCGAGCATCCCCGAGACCACGGAGAGGACAAAAAGCCCGATCGTCATGATGACCGGCGCGCTCATGATGCTTCCCCCTTCCGGCATGGTGCGTCAAGCACCGGCCGCCCTGCAGCCGGGCTCGGGCTTCCCCATCAGGTCCCAGCCTTGCATTCCCCGGACGCGATCAGGTCCAGGAGAAGCTGCCGGACGCGCCGTCGGTCCGGCAGGCTCCCCGCGGAGACGATCCGGCCGTTGATGACGAGCCCTGCAACGCCCGGCAGCCCGTAGGTTTCGATCTTGCCGGGGTCCGTCACGCGGCTGACCTCGCCGACGACCTTCAGCTCGGCGAAGACCGACCGCACGTCCTTCTCCAGCTGCTCTCCCTGAAGCCCGCCCGGGTCCAGGATCTCGATGCGTACGTCGCCCTGTGTCTCTTTCATGGCGTTCCCCCTGACTTCTTCTCCTTTCGCCCGTTCATCGCAGCGGGGCGTGACGTTTCGGGCCCCGGGTCCTCACGGCACGGTGACCGGCCGGGATTCCCCGCTTCACCGGGCGGCGGCAGCATGGCTTGGCCCGGCTATGCCGCCGGTCCGTGCTCCCCCGACTCGCGCCGGCAGAACTCCTCGACGGCCCTGCGGACGGCATCCCGGATCAGCCGGACCCGCGCGAGCTTCTCCTCCTCCGTCCCCTCCACGCGGGCCGGGTCCGTGAAGCCCATGTGGACGCACTTCGCCGGTCCAGGGAAGATGGGGCAGGCCTCGGCCGCCGACTCGTCGCAAACGGTGACGACAAAAGAAAAGAGGGTGCCCGCCTTCAGGACGTCGAAGACGCTCCGCGTCGATTTCCCGGAGATGTCGATCCCGGCCTCCTGCATGACGGCCACGGCCAGCGGATTCAGGGTCCCCGGCTCGAGGCCGGCGCTCTCCGCCTCGAAGCGGTCGCCGCAGAGGTGATTCATCCAGGCCTCGGCCATCTGGCTGCGGGCGCTGTTGTGGATGCAGACGAAGAGGACCCTCTTCTTTTGCATGCGAAGTTCCTCCGGTATTCCTACCCCCTGAGCTTCTGGTACAGCCCGGTCAG
>JAGPKU010000011.1:45754-48758 GCA_018053845.1 Syntrophobacterales bacterium | reverse complement strand
ACGATCGCCACGACGGCGACCTTCGGCGTCATCAACCTCATCGTGGACGACCCGCAGAAGGCCATCAAGGCGATCAAGAAGGACGGGATGATGGTGACGACCAAGGAGGTCATCGCCGTCATCATCGAGGACAGGCCGGGCGGCCTCGACCGGCTCACGCAGATGCTCTTCAGGGAGAACATCAACGTCAACAACGCCTACGGGTTCGTGCTCGACAGCTGGAAGACGGCGGTCTTCGTCGTCGAGGTGGACGACACGGCAAGGGCTCAGAAGCTCATCGAGAAGGCGGGGTTCAAGACGCTCGACGACGACGCCCTGTCGGCGGTGGAGCCGTTCCATTATGTAAAATACTAGGCACAGGGCGGAAGGCACAAGGCCAAAGGCAGAGGGCAGAGAATATCCGTTGGCCGATCCACTGTCATCGCCGCTCGTCAGCTCAGCGAAACAAACGAAAATAACAAAGGAACGAACTAAACGATTATGGCTAGAAAGGACAAAGGACATTTCGGGGCGAAGCACCCCGGCGCGAGCGTGAAGCCGGAAGTGGCCGAGCTGCTGAAGAAGAAAAAGGTCGACGGAGCGATGACGTGCCCCCTGGCGTTTCAGGCGGCCGGCGAGCTGAACCTCACCCCCGCCGAGGTCGGCCTGGCGCTCGATCTGATGGAGATCCCGATCAGCAAGTGCCAGCTGGGCCTGTTCGGGTATTCCCCCGTCAGCCGGATCCTCCAGCCGGCCGATTCGGTCCCGGGGGACCTCGATGCGGCCATCCGGGCGGCGCTGAAAGACGGCCGGCTCCCCTGTGCCGCCGCGTTCAGGATCGCGGCCGATTTCAAGCTCGCGAAGATCCGGGTCTCCTCGGCCTGCGAGAAACTGAAGATCAAAATATCCGCCTGCCAGCTCGGCGCCTTCTAAGAAGGCTCAAGGGGAAAGGAGAACGGTTGAAGGTCAAGGGTGTGGAATTCACCGTCGGCCTTTTTCCTTTGACCTTTGCCCTCGACTAGAGGTACGGCTTCATCGCTTCGTAAAAATACCCCGCCATGATGCCGTAGCCCGTGTCGTTGGGGTGGATCGCATCGCTCATCCGGTCGGGGTTGCCGAGGATGCCCTGCAGGATGTCCGGCACGAGCACGGCCCCCGTCTCCTCGCACACCTTCCGGTACTGCTGCCCGAATCCCCTGCCCCAGACGGGGATGTCGAGCCCCCCCACGATCACGAGGGCCCCGCGGCCCTGGACGGCCGTGATGATGGCCCTGAGATTCCGGAAGGCTCCGTCGCGGTCCTGGCGGTTCTTGAGGTCGTTCCCCCCGAGGGTGATGAGCACGATGCGCGGGGAGTGCTGCAGCACGTCCCGCTCGAGGCGGGCCAGGGCCGTTGCCGTCGTGTCGCCGGGGATGCCCGCGTTGATGACGGGCCGGCCGATTCGGCGCGAGAGCTGGGAGGGGTAGTCCATGCCCGGCGAGGCGCCGGTCCCGTACGTGAGGCTGTCGCCGAAGCAGACGATGTTCTCTCCCGCCGGCCGCGGGTTCTGCACCGGCGGGGGAGGGGAGAGCTGTCGGTATCCGAAATAGACGGCCAGGATAAGCGCCAGCGCGACAGCCCCCGTCTTGAATCGTTTCATGGCATGATCTGCACGCTGTTGATCGGGGGTACATCCCGGCGGTTTGAGAAGGTGAGAAGGTGAGAGGGAAAGAAAGTTGGATGCGTCCGCAGCCGATCGATGCGCACCGATGCTCCAACCTCCTCGTCTTTAGACCCTCTTGCCGTCTGCCTGAGGGGCACCTTGCATCCGGACATTCGTGAACGGCCCGATGACAGGCACTCATCGGGGGCTTGCCGAGTCTGCAGGTTCAGCCCTTCTCCTCCGCGTAGCGCGCCAGCGTGAACAGCATGTCGGCCAGCCGGTTCAGGTACTGGTGGATCTCGGCGCTGTTCAGGAGCCCCTTCTGCTTGAGCTCCGCCGCCCGCCGCTCGGCCCGGCGGATGACCGTCCGGCCCACGTCGATCTGCGCGGAGACGGCGTTCCTGCCCGGGTAGACGAACTCGCGCGGGAAGGGGACCTCCTCCTGGAGCCGGTCGATGAGGTCTTCGACGCGGTCCACCTCGGCCTTGCCGATCCGCTGCGCGAGCTTGCCCATGTCCTCGGGAAGGGTCGACATCTCGGCCCCCATGACGAGGAGGTCCTTCTGGACCTGCAGGATGATGTCCTTGATCCGGGCGTTGGCGGTCATCCCCCGCGCCACCCCGAGGACGGAACTGGCCTCGTCGAGCGTCCCGTAGGCCTCCGGCCGGGGATCGAACTTGGGGATCCGCTGGCCGCCCAGAAGACTGGTCTCTCCCGTGTCGCCCTTCTTCGAGAACTTCATGCCCTGCTCCTTTCGATGAACTTGCCGACGATCGTCAGCATGGTTTCCCGGTTCTTTTTTGCGCCCTCGAGGATCGTCTCCATCGTCAGGGGCGTCTCCACGACGCCGTTGCCGTAGTTGTCGACGGAACACAGGGCGGCGTAGGAAAGCCCGAGTTCCTTCGCGATGATCGCCTCGGCGGCCATGGTCATCCCCACGATGTCGGCGTGGGCGGCCATCATCCGGATCTCGGCCCTCGTCTCGAGCCGCGGGCCCTGGGTCTGCCAGTAGACGCCCCGCTCCACGACGGGGATCCCGCAGGCGCCGGCCGCTTCGATGAGCCGGCGCCGCAGCGCCCCGTCGAGATCGGGCGTGACGTGCACGGGCCGGTCGGAGAAGACCGTGGGCGTGCCGGCCGGCAGGATGAAATCGTCGGGCACGACGATGGAGCCGGGCGGCAGGTCCCGCTTGAGGGACCCCGTCGAGTTGACGGCGACGACGTCGCGGACGCCCAGGGCCTTGAGGGCCGCGAGATTGGCCTGGTGATGGATGCGGTGCGGCAGGATGTACTCGCCGGGCTCGGCGCCGTGGCGCGGGATGTGGGCGATCTCCGGGGAGACCCAGACCGTCACCCGCCCGAACGCGCCTTCCACGAGTTCCTT
>JAGPKU010000011.1:41861-45654 GCA_018053845.1 Syntrophobacterales bacterium | reverse complement strand
TATCAAAATCGGCGGGGCCTGTCAAAAAAATCGTGGCCCGGCAGGGGCCTCGTGCAGCCCCCGGATCGAGACGGCGGCGGCGCCCCCGCGGAGCGCTTGACTTCGCCTGCGCTTGGTGGCATGATTCGTATCACATCAACAAGGGGGTAAACCCATGAGCGGTGAAACGATTGTCCACCTCAGCGAGGGAACCTTCGACGCCGAGGTCCTGCGGTCCAGCCAGCCGGCCCTGGTCGACTTCTGGGCGCCCTGGTGCGGGCCCTGCCGGGCCATCGCCCCGGTTCTCGAGGAGCTGGCCGGAGAGTACAAGGGCAAGATCAAGGTGGCCAAGGTCAATGTCGACGACAACAGGAAGCTGGCCGGCGATCACGGGGTGATGAGCATCCCCACGATGATCCTCTTCAAGGACGGGAAGGTTGTGGACAAGATCGTCGGGCTCGTGCCGAAGGACCGGCTCAAGGCCTTGTTGGACAAGGCCCTGTAAGACAAACGGCGGATGGAGACCCATGCTGTGCAGGCGGGCCTCCATTTTTTTTATGCGGCCCGAGGGCCCCGGCAAAGAAGGATGAAAACGCAAACCATCGCAAGAACCATGACAAGCGGATGCAGGCTCCTCGCGGCGGCGGTGCTGCTGGTTTTCCTGGCGTCGATGAGCGGCTGCGCCTGGTGGGATTCGATCTGGGGCAAGGAGCCCCGCGTTCGGCCGACGCCGGAGGGGCTCTACCAACGGGGGTTCGAGCAGTACAAGAAGGGCGACTACAAGAAGGCGATCGAGATCTTCACGCGCGTTCGGGACGAGTATCCCCTGCACCCCGTGGCCCTCATGGCGGAGCTGGGCATCGCCGACTCCTACTTCGAGAACGAGCAGTACGTCGATGCGGAGGTCGCCTACAGCAGCTTCGTGGAGCTGCACCCCACGAACCCGAACGTCCCCTACGCCATGTTTCAGCTCGGCATGTGCCACTACCACCAGATGCAGACGATCGACCGGGACCAGACCGAGACGCAGAAAGCCCGCAAGGAGTTCGAGCGGCTCATCGCCCGGTTCCCCCAGAGCAAGTTCGCGATCGTGGCCGAGAAGAACCTGCGCGAGGTGAAGCAGCGCCTCGCGGAGCACGAGTTCTACGTCGGCGAGTTCTACTATCGAACGAAGAAGTACGAGGCGGCGCTGAAACGCTTCGAGCTGATCCAGCGCGAGTACGCCGGCCTGGGGCTCGACTACAAGACCAACCGGTTCATCGAGGAGACGAAGCTTAGGATGCGGGAGGAGCAGGACCGCAAGGCGAAAGGGGCCCAGAAGGCCGCGGAGGCGAAGGAAGCCCAGAAGGCCCCGGGGAAGACCCCGGCGCAGCCGGCCGACGCGCCCCCGCAACCCGGGAAATAGCTCAGCCGGGTCTCGACAGGCGTTCGAGCACCTCGACGGCGTTTTTCTCCGCATCCCCCGTGGTGTCCACCACCAGGTGCGATTCCCCGGGGATCTCGTCGATCCGCTCGAAATCCCCTTTCTGGGCCTGGAAGATTTCCCAGCGGCCGTCGGAGACATCCCCGCCGGCCGATTCCCTTGCCCGCAGCCGGGCCTCGACGACGGCCTCGGGGCAGGTGCACTCCACGAGAATCGCCGCGGCGCCGGCCCGGCGCGCGGCCTCGAAGGCCCGCGAGCGTTCCTCCCGGCTCTTGTAGGAGCCGTCGAGGATGACGGCGTCGGCCGTCCGCAGTTTTTCCAGGGCGATCTCGAGGGCCCGGGCGTAGGTCCTGCGCGAGATGTCCGCCGAGTAGATCCCCTCCCCGAACGCGTCGTAGCGGTGCTCCGAAGCCGGGATCCGGAGCATTTCCTTCCGGACGGCGTCGGTCTGCACCACCGGTGCCCCGATCAGGGGAGCCAGAATGCGCGCGAAGACGCTCTTGCCCGTCCCCATGAGTCCGGCCACCAGGATCAGCGTTTTGCCCGCGGGACGGGCCGCGTAGGCGAAGGCCAGATCGAAGTAGCGCGAGGCCGTCCGCGCGGCGGCCTCCCGGTCGGCGCTTCCGATGTGCGCATCGTCGAGGCGGAAGCTCGTCACCTTGCCCCGGACGTAGGCGTAGTAGCAGCGGTAGAAATCGAGGAGGCGCCGGACCTCTTCGTCGCCGCTGTGGCGCACGTAGGCCTCGACGAAGGCCCGCGCATGGTCGGGGTAGCCGTTGTAATCGAGGTCCATGGCGAGGAAGGCGGCCTCGGCGGCCACGTCGCCGAAGCGGAAGCGCTCGTTGAACTCGATGCAGTCGAAGATGACGATCCCGTCGGCCAGGCAGATGTGCTCGGCGTGGAGATCCCCGTGGCCGTCGCGGATCCGGTGGTCCGCCACGCGCTTCTCGAACAGCGGCCGCTCCCGCTCGAGGAACCGGTTGACCCAGCCCCGCAGGAAATCGTAGCGCTCGCGGGGGATCGTGAGGCCGATGTACCGGGCCGTCTGCTCGAAGTTCTCGTCGTGATTGCGACGGATCGTGCCGATCCCGCCCGTCGCGTCGATCCGGCCGCCCGTCTCGGCCCGGCGGTGGAAATCGGCCACCTTCGCCGCGATGGCGTCCATGGTCTCGGTGCCGGCCTTTCCCTCGGCCAGGAGCCTCTTGAGCATCCTTTCCGGGGGGAGCTTTCTCATCACGACGGCATACTCCACGGGACGCCCGCCCCCGAGGACGGGGGTTCCCCCGGCGCCTTCCCCGATGACGGCCACCTCCAGGTAGGCATCCGGCGCCAGCCGCCGGTTGAGCCGCAGCTCCTCCTCGCAGAAGTGCTTTCTCTTGTCGAGCGTCGTGAAGTCGAGGAAGCCGAAATCGACGGCCTTCTTCACCTTGTAGACCCTGTCCCCCGCGATGAAGACGAAGGAGATGTGCGTCTGGACGAGCTGCACCGACGGGGGCCGGTGGGGGTAGAAATCCGGTCTCGACATGGCTTCGACGAGCTTGGGGTGGGTCATGGGGAGGGCTTTCTTACCTGAACCATTTCTTCCTGCGGCCGAAGGGGCCCGGCGAGGATCGAAGCAGCCGAGCGATTAGGCCTTCGCCGACCCTGGTGTCGTACGTACCGTTCGGTTCCTTCGCGGCCTGCTCGCGCTCGATGTCCTCCAGGCTCGGGTAATTGGCCAGGTCGTCGATCAGGATTCGGGGCTGATCGCCTTTGCGGCCCGCCGCCGGCGCAGGGGGTGGATTCTGCGCAGAGGCCCTGGCCAGCACCTCCTCGCGACGGGGGAAATGTCTCAGCACGGGGGGCGTGTATCCCTGCCTCTTGAGACCCAGCAGGGCTTTTTCCATGATGACCGCGTAGCTCTCCCCCGTCTTTCCCTTTTCCTCGGCGAGGATCTCCCGCGCCTGCTGCGACAGCACGACGGTGAAGGAACTCTTCCCTTCCGCCTTCTTCCGCTCTCTCCAGCGCCGGATTCTATCTGCTTCTTTTTTCATCCTGTTTTGCCGTTACAAGTAACAATGGCCGCGTTTCTTGTAACATCGGTTGCTTCGTTTCGCAAGGCAAATTTCCGCTCACTTCCCCTTGAAGTCCGGTTTGCGCTTCTCCATGAAGGAGACAAAGGCCTCCTTGAGGTCCTGCGACAGCATGAGGACCATGTTCTTGTGCTTGGCAAGGGCCATCCCGTCGGCAACGGGGAGATGGCGGCTCGCATTGAGGACCTCCTTGGTGGCCTGCACGGCGAGGGGGGCGTTGGCGGCAATCTCCCGGGCGAGCGTTTTCGCCCCCTCCATCATGGCCGCCGCGTCGGGGTAGACGGCATTGACAAGGCCCATCGCCTGCGCCTCCTTCGCC
>JAGPKU010000011.1:39608-41761 GCA_018053845.1 Syntrophobacterales bacterium | reverse complement strand
TTCCCGAGAGCTGGCCGCAGGCGGCGAGGATGTCCCTGCCGCGGCTCTGGCGCAGGACGGCCGTGAAGTGGTGCTCCACGAGGACCTTCTGGAAGGCCTCGATCGCCTTCGGGTCGGGCGCCTTGAACGGGGAGCCGGGGAACTCGTTGAAGGCGATGAGGTTGAACTTGCAGCGCAGGCCCCCGAAGGTCTTCACGAGGAGCCGGGCGTCGGCGGGCGAGTCGTTCACGCCGGCGATGAGGATGTACTCGAAGGTGATGCGCCGCCGCCTCGGCATGGGATAGCTCCTGCAGGCCCGGATGAGGGTCTCGATGGGGTATTTCTTGTTGATCGGCATCAGCTCGCTGCGCCGCCGGTCGTCGGGCGCGTTGAGCGACACGGCGAGGTTGACGGCCGAGTCGCGCCCGAGCCGCTCGATGCCGGGGGCGATACCGCAGGTCGACAGCGTGATCCTGCGCGTCGAGAGGGAGAGACCGTAATCCGAGGTGATGATGGCGATGGCCTTCAGGACGTTGTCGTAGTTGTCCAGCGGCTCGCCCATCCCCATGAGGACGAGGTTGTTGATGCCTGCGCCCTCTTCCGTGCGGAACTTCGCCTGGACGATCTGGTCGACGATCTCCGAGGGCCGCAAGTTGCGGTGGAACCCCGATCTTGCCGTGAAGCAGAAGGCGCACCCCATCCGGCAGCCCGCCTGGGTGGAGACGCAGAGCGTCCAGTGGCCGGTCCCGGGGATGAGGACGCTCTCGACGAGCAGGCCGTCCTCGAGGCGGAAGAGGATCTTCTTCGTCGTGTCCCCGGAGGTCTCCGTCCGGACGATCTCGAGGTTGCCGATCCGGGCCTTCTTCGCCATCTCGGCGCGGAACTCTTTCGAGAGGTTCGTCATCTCCTCGAACGACGAGGCCCCCTGCTGGTAGATCCACTTCATGATCTGCCGGGCGCGGTATTTCTCCTTTCCCAGCCCGGCCACGAAGGCCTCGATCTCCTCGAGGGTCATGTTCTTCAGATCGGCTAAAGGCATAGGGCGTTCCCGCTCTTTCTCACCCTCTCACCTTCTTCCCTTCTCACCTTCTGACTTTTTCCGGGTGCTTGCGCCGGAGGCTGCGCTCCAGCCTCTCGGCGATCGCGTCGATGAAGCCCTCCGTCGTCACCTTGCGGTTCTTCGCGCTCTTTGTCGCCACGGCCAGCAGGTCGCCGGTCATGACGCCCGACTCCACCGTCGCCAGGGCCGCCCGCTCGAGGGCGTCGGCGAACCGGACGACCCCGGGCGTGCCGTCGAGCTCCCCGCGCTTGCGCAGGCCCCCCGTCCAGGCGAAGATGAGGGCCATGGAGTTCGTCGAGGTCTCCTCGCCCCGGAGGTGCTTGTAGTAGTGGCGCTGCACGGTCCCATGGGCCGCCTCGTACTCGAAGCAGCCCTTCGGCGAGACGAGGACCGAGGTCATCATGGCGAGGCTGCCGCAGGCCGCCGCGACGAGGTCCGACATGACGTCGCCGTCGTAGTTCTTGAGGGCCCAGAGCAGCCCGCCCTCGGAGCGGATCACCCGCGCCGCGGCATCGTCGATGAGGGTGAAGAAGTACTCGATGCCCGCCGCCTCGAACCTCCCCTTCCAGTTCGCCTCGTACTCCTCCCGGAAGATGTCGCGGAACCGGGCGTCGTAGGTCTTGGAGACGGTGTCCTTCGTGCTGAACCACAGGTCGATTTTCTCGTCCAGGGCGAAGGTGAAGCAGGCCCGGGCGAAGCTCCGGATCGAGGCGTCGGTGTTGTGCATGCCCTGCAGGATTCCCGGCCCCTCGAAGTCGGCGATCTTCTGCCAGGCCGCCGCGCCCCCCGGGGCGGGCGTGAACATGAGCACCGCCGTCCCCGCGCAGGGGACGGCCATCTCCGAGTTGTCGTAGACGTCCCCGTAGGCGTGCCGGCCGATCACGATGGGCCGCTTCCAGGAGCGGACGAGGGGCCGGATGTTTCTCACGAAGATGGGCTTGCGGAAGACCGTCCCGTCGAGCATGGACCGGATCGTGCCGTTTGGGCTCTTCCACATCTTCTTCAGGTTGTACTCGGCGACGCGGTCCTGGTTGGGGGTGATCGTGGCGCACTTGACGCCCACGCCGTATTTCAGGACGGCCTCGGCGGCCTCCGCGGTGACCCGGTCGTCCGT
>JAGPKU010000011.1:0-39508 GCA_018053845.1 Syntrophobacterales bacterium | reverse complement strand
TCTTCCACATCTTCTTCAGGTTGTACTCGGCGACGCGGTCCTGGTTGGGGGTGATCGTGGCGCACTTGACGCCCACGCCGTATTTCAGGACGGCCTCGGCGGCCTCCGCGGTGACCCGGTCGTCCGTGTCGTCGCGGTGCTTCACGTGCAGGTCGTAGTACTCCAGCGGCACGTCGAGCCAGGGCCGGATGAGCTTCTCCTTCACCAGCGCCCACATGACGCGCGTCATCTCGTCGCCGTCCATCTCGACGATGGGGGTCTTTACCGGAATCCTGTCGTTCGCCACGTTACGGCTCCTCTCTGCTGTTCGTCCGCGCTTTCAAGCCAACAAAGGTGTCAGGTGTCAGGCAGCAGGGCTGGAGATTCATCCTGACGACTGCACCCTGCAGCCTGTCACCGGTCACCTTTCCCTTTCACCAGGTTCAGCGCCCCGCCGGCCAGCAGGATCCGCTTCTGCCTCTCCGAGAGCGTGCAGGCGACGGCGAAGCGGCGGCCCTTCGTGACGTTGCGGACCTCCAGCAACCCCCCCGCCGCCAGGGCCCTGCGGATGTCGGCGATCTCGAGGCCGTCGCCCTGGTCGAGGAGGTTGTACTCGGATTCGTTCTCGAAGACAAGCGGAACGATCCCGAAGTTGATGAGGTTCGCCGCGTGGATGCGCTCGTAGCTCTTCGCGATGACGGCCTTGACGCCGAGGTACATGGGGCACAGCGCCGCGTGCTCCCGCGACGAGCCCTGCCCGTAGGAGTGGCCGGCGACGATGACGTTGTGTCCGCCGCTGTCCCGGATCTTCGCCGCCCGGGCCGGGAAGGTGGCGTCGAGGGCCTCGAAGACAAAATCGGCGTACCGGCGGATGTTGGACCGGTACTTCATCCGTGCCCCGGCGGGCATGATGTGGTCCGTCGTGATCTTGTCGCCGACCTTGATGGTGACCTCGCCGCTGAGGCGCTCGGGCATCGGGCCGTTCTCCGGCGGGTCGCCGATGTTGGGCCCGCGCAGGATCTCGACGGAGGCGGCCCGCTCCGGGGGGGCCGGTTCGAGGATCATGCGGTCGTCGACGCGGAAGCGATCCGGCATGGCCACGGCGGGGCAGTCCATGCCCAGGTCCCGCGGGTCCGTGATCACCCCGGTGGCGACGGCCGCGGCCGCCGTCTCGGGGCTCACCAGGTAGACCTCGGCATCCTCCGTGCCCGAGCGGCCGAGGAAGTTGCGGTTCGAGGTGCGCAGCGACACGCCCTTCGAGCCGGGGCTGTGACTGCCGCCGATGCAGAAGCCGCAGCTGCTCTCCGTGAGCCTCGCCCCGGCGGCCAGCAGGTCGGCCAGATAGCCGTCGCGTGCCAGGTTCTCCAGGACCTGGCGGGAGCCGGGCGTGACGATGAAGCTCACCCGGGGGTGGGCCGCCTTGCCGCGCAGGATGCGGGCGACCGTGGCGAGCTCCCGGTACGAGGAGTTCGTGCAGCTGCCGATGCAGACCTGGTCCACGGGGATGCCCGCAAGCTCCCGCACCGTGCCGACGTGGTCCGGGCTGTGGGGCCTGGCGGCCAGCGGGACGAGCCCCGCGAGGTCGACCTCGACGACCCGCTCGTAGACGGCGTCGGGGTCGGCCGCGAGCGCCGACCAGTCGGCCTCCCTCTGCTCGGCCGCCAGGAAGCGGCGCGTCGTCTCGTCGCTGGGGAAGACGGAGGTCGTCAGGCCCAGCTCGGCCCCCATGTTGGCGATCGTGGCCCGCTCGGGCACGGTGAGGCCTTCGAGGCCGTCTCCGCCGTACTCGAAGACGCAGCCCACGTTGCCCCGCGTCGAGAAGATCTCCAGGAGCTTCAGGATCACGTCCTTGGCCGAAACCCAGGGGGCGAGCCGGCCCGAGAGGTTCACCCGGATCACCTTCGGGCAGGTCAGGAAGAAGGGCTCGCCGGCCATGGCCAGCGCCACGTCGAGCCCGCCGGCCCCGATGGCGAGCATCCCGAGTGCCCCGCAGGTGGAGGTGTGGCTGTCGGAGCCCAGCAGGGTCTTCCCGGGCTTTCCGAACCGTTCCAGGTGGACCTGGTGGCAGATGCCGTTGCCGGCCCGCGAGAGGCGGACGCCGTAACGGTGGGCGACGGATTGCAGGTAGCGGTGGTCGTCGGCGTTCTCGAAGCCGATCTGGATCGTGTTGTGGTCGATGTAGCTCATGGCGAGCTCGGTGCGCACCCGATCGATCCCCATGGACTCGAACTGCAGGTAGGCCATGGTGCCCGTCGCGTCCTGGGTGAGCGTCTGGTCGATGCGGATGCCGATCTCGCTGCCGGGCTCGATGCGCCCCGCAACGAGGTGGGCCTCGATGAGTTTCTCGGTCAGGGTTTTTCTCACGTCGTGTCCTCTTCCTCGGGTTGTTCCGATCCAGGCATCATATAGCCCGGCGACCGATTGTGCAACGGTGAAATAATTGTAACCCGCTGCTTTCCCGTCTTATTTCGGCGGTTTTCCCGCGATCCCCGCCCGGGGGGTGAAAAAAAAGCCGAAGCGTGCTACAACGCTCGGAAGCTGAGAAGTTGTGAGGCCGGGAAGTCAGGCTTGACCCCCGGAAAATCGGCGATCCCCGTGTCTGCCGAGCTTCCGAACTTCCCAGCTTCCTCACTTCGTCGACATCCGGCGAGGCGCGATCCGGATACGAACGAACTCATCTTGCCCCGAGGCGTATCAAGGAGGAAACAATGGCCGGCATCCTGATCCGATGGCTGATCCTCACGGCGGCGATCCTGGCGGCGGCCTACCTCGTCGACGGCATCGTGGTGACGGGGTTCTGGGCGGCCTTTTTCGCCGCGGCGATCCTGGGGTTTCTCAACGTCTTCTTCAAGCCGATCCTGATCATCCTGACCCTGCCTGTCAATATTTTGACCTTGGGTCTGTTCACCCTCGTCATCAACGCGGCGCTGCTGAAGATCGCCTCGGCGCTCATCCCCGGCTTCGATGTTCGCGGCTTCTGGCCCGCGGTGCTGGGCGCCGTCATCATCAGCGTCGTCAACTGGCTGCTGGGCACGCTGATCGCCGACCGGGGAATCCCCGGGAATTCCGGGAATTCGGCCATGCCGGGGCGCGGCGGCCCCGGGGCGATCGACCTCGAGAAGAGGGGGGACCGCTGGGAATGAGTTCCCTCACGCCCGCCATGCGGCAGTACCTGGAGATCAAGACCCGGTACCCCGACTGCATCCTCTTATTCCGCATGGGCGACTTCTACGAGATGTTCTTCGAGGACGCCGTGCTCGCCTCGAAGCTCCTCGACATCACCCTCACCTCCCGCGACAAGGGGAAGGAGGACAGCGTGCCGCTCTGCGGCTTCCCCTGGCACGCGGCGTCGTCCTACATCGCCAGGCTCATCTCGAAGGGCTGCAAGGTGGCCGTCTGCGAGCAGATGGAGGACCCCCGCCTCGCCAAGGGCGTCGTGAAGCGCGAGGTGGTCCGCGTGGTCACCCCCGGGCTCGTACTGGACCCCGACAGCCTGGAGGCCAAGCAGAACAACTTCCTCGCCGGGATCGCCCTGCGGGACGAGGCCTTCGGGCTGGCCTTCCTGGACGTCTCGACGGGCGAGTTCCGGGCCACGGAGATGCGCGACCGGGCGTCCTTTCTCGACGAGGTGATCCGCCACGGGTTCCGGGAGGTCGTCCTGGAGGAGGGCCTCAAGGACCCCCTGCTGGAGCCGGTCCTGACGCGAGAGCTCGAAGGGTGCGTGATCAACCGCTTCCCCCGGGACTGGTTCGACCAGGGCGCCGCCCTCGCGATCCTGGGCGAGCACGTCGGCGCCGAGTCGATCGCGCGGCTCGAGCCGGAACGGCACCCGGCCATGATCGCCGCCGCCGGGGCGGTGATGCGATACGTCCGCGAGACGCAGAAGGAGCGCCTCGGGCACATCAACGAGATCACGGCCTACCTCTCGGAGAGCTTCCTCGTCCTCGACGAGACGGCGAAGCGCAACCTCGAGCTCTTCGCCACGACCCAGGGGGGCACGAAAGAGGGCACCCTCTTCCATGTCCTCGACGAGACGATGACGGCCATGGGGGGCCGGAGGCTGCGGTGGTGGCTGGCCTACCCCCTGCTCGACGCGGCCCGCATCCGGGAGCGGCTGGCCGCCGTCGGCGAGATCCGCGAGGCGCACCTCGCGCGACGGGACCTGCGCAGGGCCCTCGGGGGGCTCCACGACATGGAGCGGCTCGGGGCCCGGATCTCCCTCGGGGTGGCCAACGGCAGGGATCTTGCGGCCCTCCGGGCCTCGCTGCGGGCCCTGCCGGGGCTCCGGGGTCTGCTGGGCGCGTTCGAGACCCCCGTGCTGGCCGCGATCCGCGACGGGATCGACGAGATGCCCGAAACCCTCGACCTGCTCGAGCGGGCCATCGTGGACGAGCCGCCGCTCGCGCTGCGCGAGGGGGGGATCATCCGGGAGGGCTACGACGCGGAGCTCGACCGGATCCTGTCGATCGCGCGCGACGGGAAATCGTGGATCGCCGCCCTCGAGGCAAAGGAGCGCCGGCGCACGGGGATCGCGAACCTCCGCGTGGGCTTCAACAGCGTCTTCGGCTACTACATCGAGGTCACGAAGGCCCAGACGGCTTCCGTCCCCGCCGAGTACATCCGCAAGCAGACCCTCGTCAACGCCGAGCGCTACATCAACGAGGAGCTCAAGGAGTACGAGCAGACGGTCCTGCACGCCGAGGAGAGGCGCCGCGAGCGGGAATACGACCTTTTCACGGAAATCCGCGAGCAGGTGGCGGCGCGGATCCGCCGGCTCCAGAGAAGCGCCGCGGCGCTGGCCGATCTCGACGCCCTCGCCGCCCTGGCCGAGGCGGCCGAGAAGTACAACTACGTCCGCCCCGCCGTCGACGAGAGCGACGTCATCGAGATCCGCGACGGCCGGCACCCCGTGGTGGAGCGGATGCCGCTGGCCGAGGGCTTCGTGCCCAACGACGCGCTCCTGGACCGGGGAGCGAACCGCCTGCTCGTGATCACCGGGCCCAACATGGCGGGCAAGTCCACCTACATCCGCCAGGTCGCCCACATCGTCATCCTGGCCCAGATGGGCAGCTTCGTGCCGGCCGCCGAGGCGCGGATCGGCCTCGTGGACCGCATCTTCACGCGCGTGGGGGCCGCCGACGTCCTCGCCAAGGGCCAGAGCACCTTCATGGTGGAGATGACGGAGGTGGCCCATATCCTGCGCCACGCGACCCCCCGGAGCCTCATCCTGCTCGACGAGGTGGGGCGGGGGACGAGCACCTTCGACGGGCTGAGCATCGCCTGGGCCGTGGCCGAGCACATCCACGACGCCGGGCACCTCGGGTCGCGCACCCTCTTCGCCACGCACTACCACCCGCTCACGGACCTGGCGCGCACGCGCGAGGGGGTGGCGAATTACTACATCGCCGTCAAGGAGTGGGGCGAGCGGATCATCTTCCTGCGCCGGATCATGAAGGGGGCGGCCAACCGCAGCTACGGCATCCAGGTGGCGCGGCTGGCCGGCGTGCCCGACGAGGTCATCCGGCGGGCCCGGGAGGTGCTGGAGAACCTCGAAAAGGGCGAGCTCGACGAGGTCGGCATGCCGACGCTGGCGCGCGGCCGCAAGGGCGCGAGGCGCCCGGCAACGGGCCAGCTCAGCCTCTTCGCCGACGAGGAGAGCCTCGTGCTCGACGAGATCGCCTCGACCGACGTCGACGCGCTGACGCCGCTGGAGGCGATGAACCGCATCGCGCAGTGGAAAGACCGGCTGAAGAGGGATAAAGGATAAAGGACAAAGGAGAAAGGTGAAACGAGAAAGCGACGGGGTTGATTTTTTCCCCGTCGCTTTTTCTTCTCTGCCTCTAACCTTGTGCCCTGAGCCCTTGGCCTGCCTTATTTGATACACACCCTCCGGACCTGCTCGAAGTCCGTGATGCCCTCGATGACCTTCTTGATGCCGTCCTGGAGCAGCGTGGACATCCCGTCCTGGATGGCGGCAATGCGCAGATCCTCGACGGACGCCTTTTTCGCGATGAGGCGCTTGATGTTGTCCGTGGCCACCAGGAGCTCGTGGATCCCCACGCGCCCGCGGTAGCCCGTCTGGTTGCAGTCGTTGCAGCCCCCCGGCCGGTAGAACTTGAGGTCCTTGGAGTAGGGGATGTTGAGCTTGGCGAACGGCTCCTCGCCGTAGGTGAAGGCGAGGTAGTCGTACTCCTCCTTGTCCGGCGTGTAGGCCTGCTTGCAGTTGCGGCAGAGCGTCCGGGCCAGGCGCTGGGCCAGGATGCCCAGCAGCGAGTCGGCGAAGTTCAGCGGGTCGATGCCCATGTCGAGCAGGCGGATGATCGTCTCGGGGGCGCTGTTGGTGTGCAGCGTCGTGAGCACGAGGTGGCCCGTCAGCGAGGCCTCGACGCCGATCTTGGCCGTCTCGAAGTCGCGCATCTCGCCCACCATGATCACGTCGGGGTCGGCGCGCAGGAAGGCCCGGAGCGCGCGGGCGAAGTCCAGGCCGATCTTGGGGTTCACCTGGACCTGCCGGATCCCGTACTGGGTGATCTCGACGGGGTCCTCGATCGTCCAGATCTTGCGCTCCGGCGTGTTGATGCGGTGGATTCCCGCGTGCAGAGTCGTCGTCTTGCCCGAGCCCGTGGGGCCCACGCACAGGATGATCCCGTAGGGCTTCTCCAGGAGCTTGATGAGGTTCTGGTAGTTCCAGGGCGAAAGCGCCATCTCCTCGAGGTGCATCATCTCGCCCTTCTGGAGGATTCGGAGCACCACGTCCTCGAGGTTGCCCGCCGTGGGCAGCGTGGCGACGCGGAGCTCCATCTCCTCGCCGTTGCCGCGGCGGAACTTGATCTTGCCGTCCTGGGGGAGCCGGCGCTCCGTGATGTCGAGGTTGGACATGATCTTGATGCGCGAGACGATGGCCGCCCGGTAGCTGTAGGGCACCGTCTGGTACAGGGAGCAGCTGCCGTCGACGCGGTAGCGGATCTCGACGTTCTTGCGGCTGAGGTTGGGCTCGATGTGGATGTCCGAGGCCCGCTGGGCGATGCCGTCGTTGATGATGCGGTTGACGAGCTGCATGATGACGCTGTCGGACTCGGAGACGCCGTTCTCCTCGTAGTCGTCGTGGTCCTCGACGAGCTGGCCCTCGCCGCCGAGCAGCTCCGTGAAGGACTTCTCCCCCTCCTGCGTCTGGTAAAAGTGGTTGATGAACTTGATGATGTCCTCCTTGAGCGAGACGCAGTACTCGACGGACTTCGTCTTCAGGAGGTTCTCGATCATGTCCTTCTTCAGGATGTTGTTCGGGTCGTCGACGAGGACGCGGATCCTGCCGTCGGCGCCCTTCTCCAGGGGGACCCAGAGCTCGCGGCGCAGGTACTCGCGCTTGAGGCTCTTGAGCAGATCGTCGGGGATGGGGTGCTTCGGGTTGTAGTGGATGTAGCGGCAGCGGTAGAAGTCCTCCATGGAGCGCCCGATGTCCTCGCGGGAGATCCGGAAGCGCTTCATGAGGATCTCCTCGATGGGCTCGTTGCTGCGGCGCGACTCCGTGAAGGCGGCCTCCAGGTCGGCGTCCTTCATGAGGTTGTGGTTGACGAGGTAGTCGAAGCGGGTCTTGCGCCGCGAGGAGACGCGGTGCTGGTTGTACAGGGCGATGCCCAGCACCTCGGCGATCTCCTCCAGGAGGCTCTGCTCGTCGGCCGTGAACTTCCCGCCGCCCTTGCGGTTGACGATCTGGATGACCCCCATGAGGGTGTTCTCGTGCATGACCGGCAGGGCGAGCACCTGGGTGGTCCGGTAGCCCGACTGCTTGTCCCAGGCCTCGTCGAAGAAGAGCGTCTTGTCGATCCGCTTGAGCTCCTCCTTGTCGTAGGCGTCGGCGATGTTGACGCCGCGGCCCGTGTTGGCCACGAAGCCCGCGATGCTGCGGTTGTTGATGGGCACGCGAAGCTCCTTGAGCTGGGAACCCGCCAGGTAGAGCGAGTAGAGCTCGTTGCGCGGCTTGTCGGCCACGTAGATCGTGATCAGCAGGGCGTTGAAGAGGGCGAGGATCCCTTCCTTGTGCTCGACGAGAATGTCCTTGATGTTCTGGGCGGCGTGGATCTGGTTGGTGATGTCGAGCAGCTTCTTGCGCTGGTTGAGCTTCTCGGAGAGGGCCGTTATGGAGGAGATGTCGAGCCTCTCCATCATCTTTGCCGTGTCCATCGTGGGCGTCCGTTCCTTATCGGGTTTTCGCTTTTCCATATCGGTCGGGCTGTCACGGTCTTTAATACAGGAAATGTGCCAATCGACCGGCGGAATGCAAAGCGCGCGGGGGTGCAGAAAGGCTTTTGCCGGGGCGCCCCGTCAAGGCATGGGTTTTGCACCCTATGTTCGCGATGCCTCGACCGTGAGGATGGAAGTCGATCCCGTGACGGCGCAAGCGGCCCCGAAGAAAATCCTGTTCGTCTGCTCGGGCAACCTGTGCCGGAGCTTCATGGCCGAGCGGGTGTTTCGGGCGCTGTCGCGGCGGGCGGGACGGTCCGACCTTCAGGCGTCCTCGGCGGGACTGCTCGATCTCGGGGGCGCAGAGGCCGATCCCCACGCCGCCGCGATCCTCCGGGCAAAGGGCGTGGACGCCTCCGGGCACCGGTCCCGGACGCTGTCGGCCGGGATGGTCGAGGCGGCCGACTGGGTCCTCGTCATGGAGGAGGCCCAGCGCGACGAGGTGCTGAGTCGCCATCCCGTCGCGGGCGGCAAGGTCCGGCTGCTGAAGTCCTTCGCCGCGCAGGCCGACGGCGCCGGGCTCGACATCCGGGACCCCTACGGGATGACGCGCTATCACTACCGGACCTGCTTTGCGGAGATCTATCTCTCCCTGGAAGGACTGCTTCGATGTATCTAGAACACTGGGGGCTCGAGACCTTTCCCTACGAAATCGTCCCGGATCTGAAGTTCATCTACCACTCGGGGCACTGGCGCGAGGCGATGACCCGCATGATGTACGCCATCCAGCGCCGCAAGGGCGCGGCCATGCTCACGGGCGACGTGGGCTGCGGCAAGACGACGCTCTCCCGAGCCCTCATCCGGGACCTCCCGCAGAAGGACTACCACGTGGGGCTCATCACGAACCCGATGCTCGAGCCCGTCGAGTTCATCCGCGAGATCCTCTACCAGTTCGGCCTCGACCCGGCCTCGCACTCCAAGCACGAGCTGCTGGGCGAGCTGGGCGGGATGATGATGAAGGACTTCAAGGAGAACCGCACGACGATCCTCGTCATCGACGAGGCGCAGCTGCTCTCGCCGGTCAACTTCGAGGAGGTGCGCCTGCTGCTCAACTACCAGTTCAACGACCGATTCCTGCTGAACCTGCTGCTCATCGGCCAGCCCGAGCTGCGGGGCATCGTCAGGCGGATCGAGCAGCTCGACTCGCGGATCGCCGTCCGCTATCACCTCGGCCCGCTCGCCCCGGAGGAGATGGCGCAGTACGTCCGCTTCCGGCTCGGCCGGGCCGGCGCGACGCGCGAGATCTTCACCCCCGACGCCTTCGAGGCGATCCACCGCCGGACCCGGGGCGTGCCCCGGCGGGTCAACAACCTCTGCGACATGTGCCTGCTGATCGGGTTCGGGATCCAGGCCGAGGCGATCGACGCCGCCGTGGTCCGCAAGGCGATCGAAGACACGGCCATGCCGGGCGACGAGCCGGCCGAGGCCGAGCCGAGACAGGAAGCTGCGAAGCTGGGAGGCTGAGAAGCTCGGACAGGCTCCCGGCACACCGCATTCCACCGGTTTCGCCAACCTTCTTACCTTCTCACCCTCTTATCTTCTATTTCCCCGCGATGCGCGCGAGCTCCTCGTCCGTGACGGGCCCCGTCACCCACAGGATCGGGTTGCCCAGCAGGTTCACCGTCTTCTCTTCCGCGACCCGGTTGCCGTCGGCATCCTCCAGGATCTGCACGACGGGCCGCAGAGGCTGTCCGACGTGGGTCGCGACGACCCGGCCGAGGGTCCGGTTGTTGAGCCGGACGAAGCTCCCGATGGGGTAGAGGGAGATCTGCTCGAGAAAGGCCCGCATCACGCGCGGGGAGAAAGAGCGGTTCTTCCTGTCGACGAGCTCGCGGACCGACACGCAGCGCCGGTGGGGCCGCTCGTGCGTCATGGCCTCGTAGGTGCTCGCCAGGCCGACGATCTTGGCAAACTCGGAGATCTGCTCGCCCTTGAGACCCCGGGGATAGCCGCTGCCGTCCTCGAGCTCGTGGTGTTCGTAGGCCGTCTGCGCCAGCCAGGGCATCGCGGCGCTCCAGGGGGCCAGGGCGCTGCGGCCGGTCTCGGGGTGCCTGCGGACCGCGGCCGTCTCCTCGGGCGAGAGGGCCTCGGGCTTGCGCAGGATCGCGTCGGGGATCGCGAACATGCCGATGTCGTGGAGCAGCGCGGCCAGCCCCAGCGACTCGAGATCGGCCGGCGCGTACTCCAGCCGCAGGCCGATCTTCAGGGCATAGATCAGGGTGTTGATCGAGTGGGAGGCCGTGTAGTCCTCCTCGTTGCCGTAGCGCGTCGTGTAGTGGTAGAGCCGGTCGATCGTCTCGGGGCTGCCCGCGACCCCCCGGAGCTGCTCCTGCAGCGGCAGGATGTCAAAGCCCTTCTTTTCCAGCATGCAGACCTTGACGGCCTGGAGATGCCTCCAGAGGGAGAGGTAGATGTCCTTGTCGGAATCGGGCTCCTTTGCGGCGGGCGCCTGTACAGTTTCTTGCTTTCTGCCGCTCTGCACGGCATCCGTGATCAGGTCGACGTATCGTATCATGGGACTTCCGCCTTCTCCTCGTTGGTGGGCACCGCCCGCCCGAAGCCGGGAGCAGGGAAAGCCTCCCGGACCCCGGGCGTGAGTGGCCGAGCTCTTGTCATGCAAGAACCATACGCGGGAGCATTTTCTGTTAATTGGCATGATGTTGGCATGTCATCAATCCGGTTAATCTGCGCAGGAGAGTCGGAATGCACGGTCGTTCGAAAAACGCAACCCTTGCCACGCTGCTCGTCCTGGCCGCGGCATGCCTTTCGGCCTGCAGCACCTACATCCCCCACGCCCTCGAGGCCAGGGGCGTGCCCGTCAAGACGCTCAAGCCCACGGCCGAGGATGCGGCCGCGGCCGAGGCGGCCCGCCGGCAGCAGCTGGCGGACATCGCGGCGATGGCCTCCGTCACCGGAAACCAGTCCTTCACCGAGCGGAGGGGGACGCCGGAGTACCTGCTCGGCCCCGGCGACGTGCTGAAGATCACGTACTGGGAAGGGGCCAAGAGCACGGAATATGTCGCGGAGGTCCGCTCCGACGGGAAGATCTCCTACGCCTTCATGGACGACGTGCCGGTGAGCGGCCGCACGGTGGGGGAGCTGCACGAGGCGCTCATGGAGGGCCTCAAGCGCTACATCCGGGCCCCGAGGCTCGAGGTGGTCGTCAAGGAGTACAAGAGCAAGCCGGTCCTGCTCTTCGGACAGATCAACAAGATCTCCCCCGGGCCCTCCGGGCCGGGGAAATACGCCCTGAAGGGGAAAACGACCGTCCTGGACCTCATCGTGTCGGCCGGCGGCCCCGTCACGGGCCGGGGGAGCGCCTACACGGGGGCGGGACAGACGCAGGTGGTCGTGGGGGACGAGGGCGGCAACGCGGATCTGCGCAACGTGGAGCTGCTGCGCAAGGGCAAGCGCTACACGCTCAACCTCTACGACGTCATGTTCAAGGGTGACGCGAGCCAGAACGTGATCCTCGATGCGGGGGACATCGTCACCGTGCCCGAGCTGCCCGTCTTCGGCGAGCGCGTCTACGTGCTCGGCGAGGTCAACGCCCAGGGGATCTACCGGCTGAAGGACGCCGGCGACCTGCTGGCCTCGCTGTCCCTGGCGGGCGGACCGACGGGCCTGGCCGTGAAATCGGACATCAAGATCATCCGGGAGTACCAGGAGCGCAAGGGCGAGCCCATCATCCTGTCGGCCAGCTACGACGACATCACGAAGAAGGGGGACATCGCCCAGAACGTGGCGCTCAAGAACGGCGACATCGTCTGGGTGCCGCGGATCCTCATCGGCGACATCAACGAGTGGATCACCAACACGCTGCCGCTGCTGGACTACCTGCTGAAGCCGGCGTCGTACCGCGATGCCTATGGAGACCCCAAGAACATGAGGTTCCTGAAGTACTGATATGGCCCAATACGATCTCAACCTCCGCGAATACTGGCGGATCATCAAGAAGAGGCGCTGGATCATCCTTGTCACGCTCCTGCTGACGGGGACCTTCAGCACGCTCTTCGCGCTGCTCAACAAGCCCGTGCCGCTCTACAAGTCCACGGCGAGCGTTCGGCTCGAGCGGGTCATGCTCTCCGGCGGCGGCATCTACCAGGAAGCGATGCCCTGGAACAACGCGGACATGCTGACGTCGCAGGCCGCGGTGGTGCGAAGCCACGGGATCGTCGAGAAGGCGGCCAAGACGCTCGGCATGATCCCCGCCAACCTGACCTCCGAGGAAGTCCGGGCCAACAAGGAATACCTGGCCACGGTCCTGAACCTGCGCGCCATGGTGGAATCGGACTTCGAGCAGCCCATCGGGGTCATCAACATCCACGTGCAGTCGCGGGACCCCCGGCTGGCCATGCGGCTGGCCAACACCATCGCCGAGGTCTACCGGGAGGAGCGCATCAACGACACCAACAAGCGCTCCGTCAGCCAGAAGGGCTTCATCGAGGCCCAGCTCGCCCAGGCCCGGGAGAAGCTCAAGGCCTCCGAGGAGGCCGCCAAGGCCTACCGGGAGCAGCACAAGCTCGTCTCCATCGACGCCGAGAGCAGCGCCATGGTCGCGAAGCTCCAGGCCCTGCAGGCCGCCCACGACAAGGCCGTGGCCAACGCGCAGAAGGCCGCCGAGATGCGGCGCCTGCTCGACCGGGCGGGGTCGACGCCTCTGGGCTCCAAGACGAGCTTCTACTTCGAGGACGCCCCGGCCGCGTACAAGTCCTTCAACGACAAGCTCGTCCAGCTCATGCTCGAGCGCGACACCCTGCTGAAGACCTACACGGAGCTCTACCCGCAGGTGGCCGAGATCCGCAAGCAGATCGGCGAGATCCTCGTCACCATGAAGGGGCAGATGGCGGCCTACGAGGCGGGGCTGCGCGAGGACATCCGGGACCTCAAGGCGAAGATCGACGAGACCGGCGCCGAGGTCAGGATGCTCCCCGAGAAGCGCCTGGAGCTCTCGCGGCTCGAGCGGCAGATCCAGCTCAACCAGGAACTGTTCAACATGCTGGAGCGCAAGCACCAGGAGACCCAGATCACCAACGCCGAGCGCGTGGAGACGGTCCAGATCATCCGTCCCGCCCTGGAGCCCCGGGAACCGTCCAATGCACCGAAGATCAAGGAGAAGGCCCTCGCGGGGTTCCTCATCGGCCTGATCCTCGGTATCGCCTTCGCCTTCCTCGTCGAGATGTTCGACACCTCGCTGGGGGCCATCGAGGAGATCGAGAGCCTGCTGGGCGTCCACGTCCTGGGCCTCATCCCCCACGTGAGCCAGCAGGAGATCAAGGAGACGCTCAAGGAGAAGTACGCCGAGGACGTGGATGCCGACGTGGCCGAGCGCGGGGCGCGGCTCGTCTCGCACTTCGCGCCCAAGTCGCGCCTGGCGGAGAGCTACCGCGCCATCCGGACGAACCTGGCCTTCGCCTGCCTGGACAAGGACATCAAGACGATCGTTGTGACCAGCTCCTCGCCCGAGGAGGGCAAGACGACCTCCATCGTCAACCTGGCCATCACGATGGCCCAGGGCGGCAACCGCGTCCTGCTCATCGAGGGCGACCTGCGCAAGCCCATGATCTCCCGGATGTTCGGCATGGACTACGTGCCGGGGCTCTCGGATGTGCTGCTGGGCAGCTACGAGTGGCGGAAGGTCGTCCGGACCATCTCCGACATCATGACGGGCACGCTGAGCACCGACGACATCCTGCAGACCCCCGGCATCGAGAACCTCCACATCCTCTCGTCGGGGACGATCCCGCCCAACCCGGCGGAGCTGATCTACTCCAAGGCGATCGACGAGTTCATCGCCGAGGTCCGCGCCGCCTACGACGTCGTGCTCATCGACGCCCCGCCGCTGCTGGCCGCCACCGACGCGGCGCTGCTGGCCGCCAAGGCCGACGCCGTGGTGATGGTCTACCGCGTGGGCCGGATCCCGCGGGGGGTCCTCAAGCGCGCCAAGGCGCAGCTCGACAACGTCAAGGCCAACGTCATCGGCGTCATCCTCAACGGCCTGAGGGCGGAGCTGAGCTCCGATTACGCCGACTACAAGTACAAGTACTACTACTACTTCACGAAGAGGCCGGACGAAAAGCCCGAGACGACGGCCGGGAAGATCCGGGCCATCCCCGGGCTCGTCAGGGCGCGGCTCGGGCTTCCCGCGGGCGGCCCCGCGGGGGAAAAGGCGGCGCCGGGCGCGCCCGCCGCGTCTTCCCTCCGCGCGCTGCGGGACCGCCTCCGGGGCCCGCGTGCCCCGCGACCCTCCATCGGGCGCGACCCGAAGGAGCAGCGGAGGGCGGCGATCGTCCGGGCCTCCGTGCTCATCCTGGCCGTCACGTGCCTCGCCGCCGGGATCCTCTACCAGATGGGCTACCTCACCTTCGCCATGCCGTCCCTCGAGGCCCGGAAAATCCAGCATCGCGGGGCCATGACGCCGGGTGACCCGCCGGCCGCGGCTGGAGCCGCGGTCCGCGCGGCCGGAATCGCCGGCGGGGCTCCCCGCAGCGGGCAGATGCGATGAATGACCTCAATGCCGCAGGCAAAACGGCATCATCAGGGGGCTGGCTCCGAAAGAGGCGAATCCGCGTGCCTCGAAGCGGTCTCACCCTGCGGAGGTTTCTCTTCATCCTCGCCGCCGCCGTGCTCACGTCCCTTCTCGTCGTCGCCCTCGGCGGGATCTTCGACATCCCCGAGGACCGGACCTACCAGCCCAAGGACATCGAGCGCCGCTACTACGAACTGCAGAAGATGAAGGAGGCCGTCCAAAGGGAGCGGATGCCTCCCCAGGACGGCCGATAGTCTTTCTTCGCCATCCGACCCCTTCTTCCCGTGCCGGGTGCGACTGCGGACGCTCTGCCTGCGCCGGTCCTCTCCGACCCGCCCCCCAAGCGCCTGCCTGCCCTTCCGTGGTTTGGTTCTTGCATTTATTCGCATGGGCGTACCCTTTTTCCCGCCTTCCGCGCAGCGGCCGGCGGGGACCGCGGGGAAACAGATTTGAAGGCGGAGACGAATGATCGCGACCCAGCAGATCGAGGGAAGTACGCGGGCAGCCGTGTTCCTGCTGGCTGTAATCGCCATCGCCCTGTGCGGGGCCATGCTGGCCAACAAGCTCTCGCTGGGCATCGCCGTGGCGTCCGTGCTTGCCATCATCATCTTCACCTTCAGCTTCGTCAGCACCGAGGTCGCCCTGTACATGCTCATCTTCTCCATGCTCCTCGGGCCCCAGCTGACCGTCGGGGGTGGAGACGAGATCGCGGCGGCGCGGGGCCGCGGCGTCGCCCTGCGGGCCGACGACATCCTGATCGCCCTGATCGGCCTGAGCTGGTTCATGCGGGTCGCCGTCAACAAGGAGCTCGGCTTATTCCTGAGAACGCCCCTCAATGTGCCCATCGCCGTCTACTTCGTCATCTGCGTCGTGGCCACGGTTCACGGGTACTACCTGATGAAGCGTCTCAACCCCCTGGTCGGGTTTTTCTTCATCCTGAAGTACTTCGAGTACTTCCTGATCTATTTCATGGCCGTCAACCACCTCCGGGAGAAGGAGCAGATCCGGCGCTTCCTGGTCGCCATGCTCGTGGTGTGCTTCTGCGTCTGCGTCTTCGCCATCTCCCAGATCCCCTACGTGGAGCGCGTCTCGGCCCCCTTCGAGGGCGAGGAGGGGGAGCCCAACACGCTCGGGGGCTACCTCGTGCTCATGCTGTGCCTGGTGGTCAGTCTCCTCGCGACGCCGAAGTCGATCGGGAAAAAGCCGCTGCTGATCGTGCTCCTCGGCCTGATGCTCGTCTCGCTGGCGGCCACGCTCTCCCGCGGATCCTGGGTTGCCCTGCCGCCGGCGCTGCTGACGCTCATCGCGCTGAGCCGCAACCGGATGCGCATCGTGGTCCCCCTGGTCATCGCGCTGGCCTTCTCGCCTTTTCTGCTGCCCAAGAGCGTCATCGACCGGGCCGGCTACACCTTCAACCAGCCGGACAACGACGAGCAGCTCAAGATCGGGGCCGTCAAGGTCGACTCGTCCACGTCGGCCAGACTGATCTCCTGGAAGGTGATCCTCACGCAGGACTTCCTCCACCACCCGTTCATCGGCTGGGGCGTGACGGGCCACTCCTTCGTCGATGCCCAGATCCCGAGGGTTCTCATCGAAACGGGTCTTGCGGGTCTCTCGGCCTTCCTCGTCCTGATCGGGATTCTCTTCCGGCATGCCCTGCGCGCGCGCCGCGTCGGCCGGGATCCCCTCTACGAGGCGATCGCCGTCGGCTATGCCGGCGGTCTCGTGGGGCTTCTCGTCCACAGCGTCGGCGCCAACACCTTCATCATCGTGCGGATCATGGAGCCCTTCTGGTTCCTGACGGCCCTGATCGTCATGATCCCGAAACTCGAAAACGCGGCGATTGCGGAGGCGGCCGGCCGCGGCCGCTGATCCCGCAGGCGGAGAGACCCCGGCGGCGTGCCTGCGGGCGGCCCGATTCGGTAGCGGCATGACAGGGAAACCGTCAGAATCCATTTTCAGGCAGGTGCTCTTCGGCGGCCTCTGGACGCTGGGACTGCGCCTCTCCAGCCGGGCGCTCGGGTTTGTGCGCACCGTCGTGCTCGCCCGGCTCCTGTTCCCGGCCGATTTCGGGCTCATCGCCATGGCGATGCTTTTCGTGACCGGCCTGGAGAGCGTCACCCAGACGGGCCTGCAGCAGGCGCTCATCCAGAAGAAAACCGACATCCGGGAGTGCCTCGACACGGCCTGGACCGTGACACTCGCACGCAGCCTCGTCCTGTGCCTCGTCCTCGTTGCGGCCGCGCCCTTCGTGGCGGGGTTCTTCGCGGCGCCGCGGCTCACCGACATCATCCGGGTCGTTTCCCTGTCGGTCCTGATCGGGGGAGCCGCGAACATCGGCATCGTCTATTTCCAGAGGGACCTGGAGTTCGGCAGGCAGTTCCGGTTCGAGACATGGGCCTCCGTCGCGGAATTCGCGCTGACGGTGCTGCTCGCGTTCGCGCTGCGGGACGTCTGGGCGCTCGTGTGGGGCGGTCTCGCGGGGAATGTCCTGCGTGTCCTGCTGTCCTATGCCCTGCACCCGTTCCGGCCCTCCTTCCGGTTCGACCCGGCCGCCTTCCTGGAGCTGCTGAACTTCGGCAAGTGGGTGTCCGGCTATGCCGTTCTCTGCTATGCCGTCTCGCAGTGCGACAGCATCCTGCTCGGCCGGATGCTGGGGGCGGAATCCCTGGGCTATTACCAGATGGCCTTCCTGACCGCGGTGATCCCCTCGTCGGAGGTGGCCATTGCCTTCTCCATGGTCGCGTTTCCCTCCTATTCGATGATGCAGGACCAGCCGGGGCGCCTGCGGGAGTCATTCGAAAAGGTCTTCCAGGTGTCGGCCCTGGTCTGCATGCCCATCGGGATCGGCATCCTCGCCGTCGCCCCGGATTTCATCCGCGTTGTCCTGGGCGAGCGCTGGCAGGCCATCGCCCCGATCATGCAGGTGCTGAGCATCATGGGGGTCGCGAAGGCCCTCGAGGGCACGACGTCCGCCCTGCTGATGGCCGTAGGCCGTCCCGGCCTGCTGATGGGATTCTCGTCCCTGCAGCTGGCCCTGCTCGGCGTGACCCTCTACCCGCTCACCCTGCATTGGGGCATCACGGGCGCCGCGCTCGCCGTCACGCTGACGGCGCTTGCGGCCGCCGCCTCAGCGCTCGCTGCCGCCGTCGGGATCGCAGGAGCGACGGTTTCCAGGATCCTGGCGCTGCTGGCCGTTCCGGCGGGCGCCTCGGCGGCCATGGCCGTCGGGATCACACTGCTGAAAGGGATGACGGGCCCCGTGACCCTGCCGGGGTTTCTGCTCCTCGTGGCCGCGGGCATCGGGCTCTATGCCGCCTGCGTGTCGGCGGCCGACGCCCTGCTCACCTCGGGGAGCTACAGAGGCCTCGTCGCTGCGCTGCTGGCCGGCCTGCGAACATCCGGGAAAAACGCGGGGGCCTCTCCTGCCGGAGGGGCGGAAGAACGGGCGGCCGCGCTCGGTTCGGACGATCCCTGGCGCTGGACGGTGCGCCGGAACCCGGCCGATCTGGAGAGGTTTTTGCATTTCCCATCCCTGTGTGAAGGGGAGTTGGACATGACTTCGGGCGTACAGGTTTCGGTGATCCTTCCCTATTACGAGGGAGAACGATGGATCGGCCGCTCCGCGGCCAGCGTGCTGGGCCAGGCAGGCGTGCCTCTCGAGCTGATCATCGTCGAGGACGGGTCCGCCATCCCGGACGGAACGGTCGACGGGCCGCTGTCGGATCCCCGGGTTCGGCGCTTCCGGATCCCCCACGCGGGGAAGGGCGCCGCCCTCAATTTCGGCGCCGGGCGGGCAAGAGCAGACTTGCTGTGCTTCATCGACCAGGACGACATCATGATGCCGGGCCGGCTGCAGCGGCAAATCCGGGCGTTGCGGTCGCACAGCGAGGCCGATGCCGTCTACTCCGACTACGAGCGCGTCTTCGACGACGGGCGCTTCATCGACCGGTTCGTAAGCCGGCAGGCCTCCGGCGAAGAGTGCCTCCGGGCTATGGCCACGGACCTTGCACTGGTGACGATGCAGACGATCATGATCCGCAGGGACGTCTTCCGGCGGGTCGGCGGCTTTTCGGAGGACCCTTTGCTGACGGGGCTCGATGACGCCGAGTTCTTCGCACGTCTCTTCGTGTCCGGCGCCCGCCTCCGCTATGAGCCCGGCGTGGTTCAGCAGTGGGTCCGGCACGACCGCAACTACTCGCAGAGCGGGCCATTCCAGGAAGCCCGGCTGGCGCTGATCGGTCACCTGAGAGGCCTCGCGGGGCGACACCCGCAGATCGCCGGCGTCCTGGGGCGCTTCACCCACGACGTGCACTACATGCGGGGTATCTACTTTCTGGAAAACGACAGGAAGGAAGAGGCTCTACCCGAATTCCTGCAGGCCGTCCGAAGCTACCCCCTCTCAGCCAACACGTACTATTTGCTTCTGAAGTCCTTGATTTTGTTCGTTGCGGCCGCTTCGGCAGGCCGAGCCGGTGTGACCGGCGCCCGGGGAGACACGCCCCGCTACCCAAAGCGATGAAAATCCTGCTTAGCGGATACCACAACCCGCACTACTGGACGGTGACGGAATACATCGAAAGGGCCATCCGCGCCCTCGGGCACGGGCTTCACGCCTTCGACGACGGCACGCGGTTGATCCCGGGCCGCCTCCGAAGCCGCAGCCGGTGGATGGAACGCGCGGACCGCGCCCGGCTCAACCGCCGCCTGCGGGCGTGCGCCGGGAGGCTCCGGCCGGATGTGCTGATCGTCCTGGGCGGGGAGCTCGTCGATCCCGAAACGGTGCGTCAAGCGAAAGCCGTCGGAGCCTGCGCCGTTCTGTGGACGATCGACGCGCCGTGGAATTTCGCGCCCGTCCTCCGGGCGGCCCCGTTCTATGACCATGTCTTCTGCCAGGGGACGGAAGCCGTCGAGATTCTCTCGAACGCCGGAATGGAGGGCACGCGATGGCTTCCCATGGCCTGCGACCCCCGGCTTCACCGTCCGGGGGAACCATCCGACGAGGAGCGGCGCCTGCTTGGCCACGACATCGTATTCGTCGGGTCCTGGTACCCCGTACGGGAGTCGCTCTTCGAGGCGCTTGCAGGTCTCGACCTGGCCATCTGGGGCCCCGGTTGGGATCGCCTCCGCAGCGACTCCCCTCTCCGGGGATGCGTGAGGGCCGCGCACACGACACCCGAAACGTGGCGGCGGATCTATGCCGCAGCAAAGATTGTCCTGTCGGTCCACTTCCAGGATCCTCTGGGAGAAATTCCCTGTCATCAAGCAAGCCCCCGGGTATTCGAGGCCATGGCCTGCGGGGCCTTCGTCATTTGCGATGCCCAGCGCGACGTGCTCGATCTCTTCGAAGACGGCGTCCACCTTGCCGTGGCGCACGATGCCTGCGAGCTGAAAGAGAAGACCCTCTATTACCTCGAGCACGAATCGGAACGGGCGGAGATCGCGAGGCGGGCCCGGGAGGAGGTCCTGCGCCGTCACACGTACAGGAAACGCCTCGAGACGCTTTTTGACGTTGCGGGCGGCGCGTCGCGGGCCATCGCCGGCAGGAGGGTCGCCGGGCCGTGAAACTGATCGTCACCGTGGACACCGAGGCGGACAGCCAGTGGACCTACAAAGGCAGGATTTCGGTGGCGAACCTCCGGTGCCTGCCCCGTTTTCAGGCCCTGTGCGAGCGGTACGGCTTCGTCGCCACGTACCTGCTGGCCTCGGAGGTCCTGAAGGACCGAGCGGCGGTCCGGCAGCTCAAGGGCTGGCACGACGGGGGAAGGGCCGAGGTGGGTACGCACCTGGAGCCGTGGACGACGCCGCCTTTCATGGCCGCCGAGAGGGAAAACCCGGCGCTGCAGCTTTTCCCGTCCGCGCTGCCCGCTTCCTGGTTCGAGCGGAAACTGCGCGTCCTGACGGAGGGCATCGCCGAGAGGTTCGGCAGCGCGCCGCGAAGCTTCCGGGCGGCCCGATGGGGGCTCGGCGCTTCCATGGTCGGCGCCCTTGCCCGGCAGGGATACCGGGTCGACTGCTCGGTCACGCCGAAGACGTCCTGGGCGGAGGCAGGGGACGGCCCCGATTACCGGCGCGCCCCGGCGCGGCCCTACCGGCTCTCCGGGACGGATGTCTGCGTGACCGGCGACTCGAGGCTCCTCGAAGCCCCCCTGACGGTCCTCCACACGGGGCCGCTGGTTCGCGAGGGATCGGGGGCGGCCCGGCGCTTCGCCTTGCTGCCGGAGTCGCCCGCAAAGCGCCTCCTCGACCGGATCGTCTTTCGGACGAAGTGGCTGCGCATCTCCCCGGCCAGCCGCCGCGGGGACTGGCGGGCCATCCACCGGGCGGCCGTGAGGAGCGGCATGGAGGTGCTCGTGTTCATGATCCACTCCTCGGAGCTTGCGCCGGGAACGAGCCCGCTCACGCCGACGGAGCGGGACGCGGAAGGCGTGTTCCGGCGCCTGGAGGAGATGTTCGGAGATTTCCGGGCCCTGGGAGTGACGGGCTGCACCCTGGGGAGTCTTGCCGGCGAATGCGGTGATTCGGGGGACGGGACCCGGGAAAGATCAGCCCGTGAGGCGCCGAAGCCCGGGTATCCGCAGGGTGATGTACGGGAACCCTCGGCGATGGCGGAACGATGAAGATCCTCTTTTCCGGGTACCACAACCCGCACTACGAGACGGTGACGGAGTACATGGAACGGGCGCTGCGGGCCCTCGGCCACGCGGTGGTCGTCTACGACGACCGCCGGCACGTCATTCCCGGACGCATCCGCAACCGCGTCGGGTGGCTGAACCGCCTGGACCTCGCCTGCATCAACCGCGGGCTCGTCGAGACGGCCCGGCGCGAGGCCGTGGATGCCGTCGTGGTGACGGGAGGCGACCGCATCCTGGCCGAGACCGTCGACCGCATCCGCTCCATGGGGATCGTGACCGCGCTCTGGACGACGGACCCGCCGAGAGGGCGTATGCCCCATCTCGAGGCTGCACCGCGCTACGATCACGTATTCTGCCAGGGGTCGGAATTCGTCGATTTGCTGCGGGAACGGGGCATCGATTCGGCGTGCTGGCTGCCCGTGGGCTGCGAGCCCGAAAGCCATCACCCCGTCGAGCTCACGGAGACGGAAAGACAAGTCTACGGCAGCGACGTCGTCTTCGTCGGGTCCCACTACCCGGAGAGGGAAACCCTGTTCGAGGCGCTGGCCGACTTCGATCTCGCCCTGTGGGGGCCGGGATGGGAAAACCTTCGGCCCGGCTCCCCGCTCAGGGGAAGGGTCCGCAAGGCCCACACGGCCCCTTCCGATTGGCTCAAGATCTACAGCGCCAGCCGCATCGTCCTGGCAACGCACTACCACGACCCGGACGGGCGATTCGCCGTCCACCAGGCATCCCCCCGGGTGTTCGAAGTCCTCGCCTGCGGCGGCTTTCTGATCACAGACCGACAGCGCGACGTCTTCGATCTCTTTGTCGACGGGGTCCACCTGGTCGGCTTCGACGACGCGGAAGACTTACGGAGCAAGGTTCGCCATTACCTCGCCCGTCCCGAGGAGCGGCGGGCCATCGCCGCCGGGGGGTTCGAGGAGGCCTTGGCGCGTCACACGTACGTCCACCGGCTCGAGGAACTGGTCGGAAAAATCAACGGAAGCGGTCATGGCCATGCCTGACAGACGGAAAAGAATCCTCCACATCGTGCAGGACCTGGGGATAGGGGGCCTGGAACGGGTCATCCAGACGATCGCAACGGGTCTCGATCCGGCGAAGTACGACCTGCAGGTCTGGTGCCTGGCCCGGGGCGGCGCGATCGCGGATGAACTGAGCCGCCGGGGCGTTGCCGTGCGGATCCTCGGGCTGACGTCCTACTACAACCCGGCGCGGGTCGGCGACCTGGCCCGGATCTTCGGACGCGAGAGGCCCGACATCGTGCACACGCACGGCTATTTCGCGGGCACCTTCGCGCGGCTGGCGCTCCTGCCGGCGCGGGGACCCGCCGTCATCCACCACATCCACACGACCGACCACAACTTCAAAACCCGGAACCGGCGGATCGAATTCCTCCTGTCTCTCCGCTCCGACCGGGTCATCTGCGTCTCGCAGGCCGTGGCGCGATTCGCCGTGGAGATGCTCGGCATCGCCCCGCGGAAGATCCGGGTCGTCTACAACGCGGCCTTCGCCGATCGGGCCAACCCTGCAGAGCGGACGGCCGGAGGGCAGGATGTCCTTTCCCGGCTGTCCCCGGGGGACTTCGTGATCCTGTCGATCGCCTCCCTGACCCGCAACAAGGGGCATGAGATCTTGATCACGGCCATGAAGGAGCTGGCCTCGCGCCACGAAAACGTAAAGAGCGTCATCGTCGGCGACGGGCCGCAGAGAAGGTTCCTGGAAGACAGGATCGACAGCCTGGACGTCAGGGGCCGCGTCCTGCTGGCGGGCATGCAGCCGGACGTGCTGCCGTTTCTGCGCCGTGCGGACGTCGTGGCCCTGAGCACGCTCGGCCGCGAAGGGTTGAGTGTCGCCCTCGTCGAGGGGGCGGCGGCGGGGCGTCCCCTCGTCGGATCCGATCTCGGAGGCATCCCCGAGGTGATCGAGCACGGGGCCAACGGGTTTCTCTTCCGGCCGGGAGACGCGCGGGAGCTCGCCCGGGCGCTGGAACGGCTCATCACCGACGCCGAACTCCGCGAACGCATGGGACAGAGAAGCCGTGCGCTCTACCGTGACCGCTTCTCGCGTGAGATGATGATCGGCCGGATCGAACGGCTCTACGATGAAGTCCTGCAGGGGAGGGCCCATGCGAACTGAGCCGTCGCCGGTGCTGTACTTCTCGAGCTTTGACCACTTCCGGTACGGGGGGCAGCGGAGCCTCTACCACCTGGTCTGCAACCTGGACCGGGACGCCTTTGAGCCCCACGTCGTGGTGCCGGCCGAGGGGGAACTGGCGGATCGGCTTCGCGCCCGCGGGGTCGCGGTCAGCGCCGTCGAGCTTCCGAAGGTCGACCCGGTCAACGCCGCTGCGTGCCGGCGCGCCCTGCGGCGGATCCGCACCCTCATCCGCGAAGGCGCCTTCCGGATCGTCCACACCGACGGGCCCCGGAACACCCTCTACGGGGGAATCGCCGCGGCCCTGGCCCGCGTGCCGCTCGTCTGGCACATCCGCACCTCCGAACGGGACCCTTACGACCGCCTGCTCTACATGCTCTGCTCGAAACTGATCCTCGTCGCCGATTCCCTCCGTGGGCGATTCGGCTTTGCCCGAAACAACGGAAAGTTCGTCACCATCCACAACGGTGTCGACCTCGAGGAGTTCCGCGCAGGCGAGGACCCTGCAAGTGCTCTCCATCGATGCGGCTGCCGTCCGGGTGACCTCGTCATCGGTTGCTTTGGCCGTGTGGAGGCCATGAAGGGCCAGGCTTATTTGATCGAGGCCATGGCAAAGGCCCTGGTCCGCCATCCGAACTTGCGGCTTCTGATGTGCGGGGAAATCTGCGATGAACCCTACCAAAGGCATTGCGAATACATCGCCCGCCGGTCCGGTATCGAGGACCGTGTGCTTTTCCCGGGGCACCGGGAGGATGTCGCCCTGTACCTTTCTGCATGCGACGTCGTTGTACTTCCCTCTTCTTACGGGGAAGCCTTTCCGCGTGCCGTCATCGAGGCCATGGCCCTGGGCAAGCCCGTCGTCGCCACCGATGTGGGCGGCACGCGGGAGGCGATCCAGGAAGGCGTGACGGGATACGTGGTCCCGCCCGATGACGCCGAAGCCCTTGCGGATCGCATCGGCCGTCTCCTGGCGGACGACGCGGCGCGGGCGTTCATGGGGGCGGCGGCCCGGCGCCGCGCCGAGGAGCGATTCAGTGTCGACAAGAACGCACGGGCCACGGAGAGGCTCTACCGGCAGATGATAAACGGCACCGCCGCCGCATGCGGCACGGCGCCGGCAGGGGGTTCGAAATGAGACCGGAACCGGCGAAACTCTACCTGGATCTGATCAAGAAGACGCTCTCCTTCAGCCTGTGGCCGGAGCCGCCGATCCCGATCACCCTCTTCAACGAGACGCGCAGCCCCGTCAAGCGGGCCGCGGTGACGATGCTGTCCCGGGCGCTGGCATGGCGGGATCTCGAGATCGTCAAGCGCCGGAACGTGACCGATCACCAGAGAGCGAACGGGCAGTTCTGGCCGCTCTACGCAGACACCATGGTCGGGATGAAGCGCCTCGATCAGCTGCAGTCGGCCATCGAGACCGTCCTGGCCGAGGGGGTGGAGGGGGACTTCATCGAAACGGGCGTCTGGAGGGGAGGGGCCTGCATCTTCATGCGCGCCGCCCTGGCGGCCTACGGGGTCGAAGACCGGCGCGTCTTCGTCGCCGATTCCTTCGCGGGTCTGCCCGAGCCGGAACCCCAGGCCTGTCCCGCGGACCGCGACTCGTTCTTTCACCGGATCCCGTACCTCGCCGTGTCCCGGGAGGACGTGGAGCGGAATTTCGCGAAGTACGGCCTCCTCGATGAACGGGTGGTCTTCCTGCAGGGGTGGTTCAGGGACACGCTCCCGTCGGCCCCGGTCGGCAAGCTGGCCATCCTGCGTCTCGACGGCGACATGTACGGGTCGACGATGGTCGCCCTGACGAATCTGTACCCGAAGCTTTCGCCGGGCGGGTTCTGCATCATCGACGACTTTTTTCTGGATCCCTGCCGCCTGGCCGTGGAGGAGTACCGGTCGGCGCACGGCATCGAGACGGAGATCAGGATGATCGACACCTGCAGTGCCTACTGGCGCAAGCCCCGACAGGCATGACGGTCTGCGTATGACGGCCAGACAGCGCATCAAGGACTTCTATCTCCGCTCCCGGGGGATCGCACTGCGCGCGATGCCGACGTCCCGGGGCCGCGGCCCGGCAGGAGATGTGGCCGGCGACGCCATCCGGCGCGTCCTGCTGATCCGTCTCGACCGGGTCGGCGACGTCGTCCTTTCGACGCCGGCGATCGAGGTCCTCAAGAAGCGCTTCCCCCGTGCCGAACTGACGGTGCTGGTGCGGCCGCAGACGGCGCCGCTGCTCGAGCACAACCCTCACGTGGACCGTTGCGTGGTCCTGGACCCAGGGGCTTCTCCGTCCGAGAGGGTGCGGATCCTGAAGGGCCTGCGCCGCCGCCGGTTCGATCTCGCCGTGGACCCCTGCGCCGATTGGAAGCTCGCCTCGGCCCTGATCGCGTGGGTCAGCGGGGCGCGGGTCCGCATCGGCTACCCCTGCGGGGGAAGGGAGGCCTTCTTTACGACGGCCGCGGAACTCCCCGATGGGAACGCCCACATGACCGGCGTGATCCTGAGAACGCTCAAGCCCTTGGGGATCGACGGGTTGACACCGCAACCCCGGGTGTACCTTTCGCCGGAGGAGCGGGACCGGGCGGCGGGCTGGCTTGCCGGACAACGCCGCAGCGCAAAACCGCTCGTCGGGATCCACCCCGGCGCCCACTACGAAACCCAGCGCTGGCCGGCGGAGCATTATGCGGCCCTCGCCGAAAGGCTGCGGGCTCGATGCGACGTGATCCTCTTCGGCGGCCCGGCGGACGCGGGGCTCGTGGAGCGGATCCGCTCCGGGATCCCCGGGGGGGTACTCACGGTTGTCACGCCCGACATCCGGCGGTTTGCGGCCCTCCTGTCGTGCTGTCGGCTGCTCGTGTGCAACAACTCGGGACCCCTCCACGTGGCCGCCGCACTCGGTGTCGAGACCGTTTCGTTCATGGGACCCACGGTCAAGGCACTCTGGAGCCCCCTCGGGGAGGGCCATGTCGTGTTGCGGATGGACGGCCTTCCCTGCATCGGCTGCAACCGGGGCCTCTGCCCGGTAGGGACCCTGGAGTGCATGCGCCGGATCACCCCGGACATGGCCGCAGAGGCCGTGTTGCGGTTTGCCTGACCTCCGATAGGCAGACCGGGCCGCCCCGTCTATCCTGGTATATTAATTGCATAATTTGTCGAAAACTCCCCTCCCCGAATGAACGGCCGGCCAGGGTGACCCGATCGTTCGCCCGGAAGGTGCCCGTATGAAGAACACGCAGCAGATGGATCGCCCGCCCTGTCCCGCGGCCCTGTCGGTCGTCGTCCCGGTCTACAACAGCGAGGCGTCCCTGCGCGAGCTGGTGACCCGGCTCGGGCCCGTGCTCGCCGGGACAGGTGCGCCCTTCGAACTGATCCTCGTCAACGACGGGAGCCGCGACGGAAGCGGTCGGGTGATCGAGGAGCTGACCTCCCGGCACGAGTGGGTCCGCGGCATCCACCTGGTGCGCAATTTCGGGCAGCACAACGCGCTGCTGTGCGGTATTCGAGACGCCCGCCACGACGTCGTCGTGACGATGGACGACGATCTGCAAAATCCCCCGGAGGAGATCCCGAAGCTGCTCGAAAAGCTCGGGGAGGGGGTCGACGTGGTCTACGGCACGCCGGAGACGAAGCAGCACGGCATCTTCAGGAATCTGGCGTCCCGGATCACCCGGGTCGCCCTGCAGGGCTCCATGGAGGCCGAGACGGCCCGGCACGCCAGCGCGTTCCGCGCGTTCCGCACATGCCTGCGGGATGCCTTCGCTTCCTACGGGAGCCCCTTCGTGTCCATCGACGTCCTGCTCACGTGGGGAACCGACCGCTTTGCCGCTGTCCGGGTCGACCACAGGCCGCGCCGCGCGGGGCGGTCGAATTACACGCTCCGCAAGCTCGTTGTCCACGCCTTCAACATGATGACCGGCTTCAGCACGCTGCCCCTCCAGTTCGCGAGCCTTACGGGCTTTGTCTTCACCCTCTTCGGGATCGCGGTGCTGGCCTACGTCCTCGGCCGGTATGCCCTCGAGGGTGGGAGCGTCCCGGGGTTCCCGTTTCTCGCATCGGTGATCGCCATTTTTGCGGGAGCGCAGCTCTTCGCCCTCGGCATCATCGGCGAGTACCTGGCCCGGATGCACTTCCGGATGATGGAGAAACCGACCTACGTGTCACGCAGGGAGCAGCAGGAGCATTGCAAGGAGAAACGATGGGACGTCACGTTGAATCAAGGATTCTCGGCACGATCGATGCGGAAGAGATCGTGATCGGGCAGGGGGTCCTCGTCGAAGAGGGCGCCCTGATCACGGGGAAGAACGGCCGGGCGGCACGCGTGGTCCTGGGCGATCACTGCTACGTCGGCTGCGGGACGAGAATCCTGGTCCCCGAGTTCCGCCTGGGGGACTACAGCAAGCTCCACGCCCGTTCCTTCGGGCATGGCGAAAAGCCCCTGCAGATCGGCCGCAACTGCTGGATCGGGGGCGATACCGTTCTGGACTCCATGGGGGGTCTCACCATCGACGACAACGTGGGGATCGGCTCCCAGAGCCAGATCTGGACTCACATCCGCTTCGGGGACATCGTCGAGGGCTGCCGGTTCTTCCAGGAGAAGCCCGTGTGGATCGGGAAAGACGCTTGGTTCGTCGGGCACTGCATCGTCTCCCCCGTCTCGGTGGGGCCGCGGAGCATGGCGCTGGCCGGCTCGGTCGTCACTCGTGACATGCTTGCAAACCACGTCTACGGGGGCGTTCCCGCCGTCGACCTGACGGACAAGATCGGGGGCCAGTTCGAGGAGCGGAGCGCCGGCGAGAAGGCCGCTAGGCTCCGGGAACTCGTCGACGCCTTCACCGCCCGGCACCCCGAATACGCCGGAGAGTTGCTCGTCGCCGCGACGCCCGAGGAGATCCGGTCCGGCGTCTGCTGCTTCGACGTCTCCCGCCGGGTCTACACGAAAACCCGCTCCGAGGCGGAGGTGGCCTTTCTGAAGGCCCACGTCCCCCTCGTCAAGTTCACCCCCCTGGGGGAGCCGCCCTTCGTGGAGCCGCCGGAGGATCATGATCACTAAGCCAGCAACCGCCGGGCTTTCGTCGGCCGGGTCGGGCATCCCTTTCAACCGGCCCAGTTTCGAGGGGAGGGAGCAGGTCTACATCGCCCAGGCCATCGCCAACGGCCACATCTCCGGCGACGGTCCCTTCACGAAGCGCTGCCAGGCATTCCTCGAGAAAGCCCTCGGAGTTCCCCGGGTGCTCCTGACCACGTCGTGCACGCACGCCCTCGAGATGGCGGCTGTGCTGCTGGACATCCGTCCCGGCGACGAGGTCATCGTGCCGTCCTTCACCTTCGTCTCCACGGTGAATGCCTTCGTACTGCGCGGGGCCCGGCCCGTCTTTGCCGATGTCCGGCCCGACACCCTGAACCTCGACGAAACCCGGCTCGAACCTCTCGTCACGGAACGGACAAAGGCCGTCGTCCCCGTCCATTACGCGGGCGTGGGCTGCGAGATGAGGGCCATCGGGAAGATCGCGGCCCGCCACAATCTCACCGTCGTGGAAGACAACGCCCACGGCCTCTTCGGCCGATACCGGGGCCGGCATCTCGGGACCTTCGGGGCCCTGGCAGCCCTGAGTTTCCACGAGACGAAGAACTTCTACTGCGGCGAGGGCGGAGCGCTCATCGTGAACGACCCGGCACTTGCGGACCGGGCCGACGTGGTCCGGGAGAAGGGGACCGACCGGGCCCGCTTTCTGGAAGGACGGGTCGAGAAGTACACCTGGGTCGACGTGGGATCGAGCTGGCTGCCGTCGGATCTGCTGGCGGCGTTCCTCTACGCCCAGCTCGAGGCGAAGGAGAGGATCCTGGAAAAGCGAAGGCGGGTCTGGGAACGCTACCACGAGGCCCTGTCCGGCTGGGCGGCGGAGCGCAACATCCGCCTTCCCGTCGTGCCGAAAGGCTGCCTGCAATCCTATCACATGTACTACCTGATCGTCCCCTCGCCCCGCAGCCGGGCGGCCCTGATCCGGCACCTGAAGAGCCGCGGGATCCTTGGCGTCTTTCACTACCTGCCGCTCCACCTTTCCGACATGGGGAGACTCTACGGCGGTAAACCCGGGGACTGTCCCGTGACGGAGTACGTCAGCGAAAGGCTCATCCGGCTTCCCTTCTACAACAACCTCGACAGCGAGAGCCAAGGGCGCGTCATCCAGGCCATCCGGGAGTTCCCATGGGACGCGGCGCGCTAGGCCGGGCAGCGGAGGCACGCGACGTGCCGCCTTTTGACCCATCCGCCTGCAAGGGTCTCCTGGAGCGGGAAGGCCGGCATTTCTGCTTCCGCGCGAGGAAGCGTCTCGTCGGGGAACTCCTCCGGCACAGGGCCCCCCGGCATGCCGGTTCAAGGGGGGACGGATGAGTGGACCCGCAACGACAGGAGCCCCGGCCGCGAGGGCCCGAACCGTCGGCGGCTGCCTGCGCCTGTGCCGCGGGCCGTCCGCCCGCCCGGCCCTGCTGTTTCTTGCCTGGTCACTCTGGCTTGCGCTCGAGTACGTCGGCCTCGGGCCCCTGTCCTACGTGCCGCTTGCCGACCACGGGGAGAACAATCTGCCGGCGAGACTTGCCACCGCCCTAGCCTGGCAGGAAGGCGAGATCGGGTTCTGGTTCCCGCAGGCCCTGATGGGTGCTGACCGCCTGTCCATGGGGTTGCAGAACAAGACCGACCTGCTGTTCTTTTTCCTGCTGCCCGGCTGGCTTGCCCACGGCCTGATCCTGTGGGCCCAGCGCTTCGTGGCCGGCTACTTCATGTACCGGCTGCTTGCAGAGCGATTCGGGGCCGGCGCCCTGCCGTCGCTGACCGGCGGGATCCTCTATGCGCTCTTCTCGCAGCCCGCGATCAACCAGCAGTGGGCGGGCTTCTCCCTGTACGACGGCCTCGCGCTTCCGGCCCTGCCGTGCGTGCTCTGGGCCCTGGGACGCATTCTGGAGCGCGGAGGCTCGACGGGAATCCTGGCCGCAGGCCTTGCGGGGGCGGGCTATTCCCTGGTTTCCCACTTCTTCTACACCGTCTTTATCCTCCCCCTGGTCCTGCTCTGGTTTCCTCTCGTAGAAGGCCGCAAGAGAGGGCTCTTCGTTGTCCTGGCGGCCTTCGTGCTGGGATGGGTTGCCGTCGAGGCCCCCTTCCTCTGGGCAAGCGCAGTCCAGGCCCCGCTTGGACACCGCCGCCACTGGGCCGTCCCGCATGTCCTGTCGGGAAACGCAACCGCTCTCTGGCTCGTGGCGATCGACCTGCCTCTGGCGCTCCTGCGGGACAATCTGCCGATCCTGATCGCGGCCGCTGCCGGGCTTCTCTTCGCCCGGCAGCGGGATCGCCGCCTGCTCGCGACGTCGGCTCTTGCCGGGGCCTGCCTGGCTTATTGCATCTGCGACACCCTGTTTCTAGGGGGGCTACTGTTCGAGGCGGGCATCTTCCCGGGGTTCAACTTCTCCCGCGTCTACATCGTGATCCCCTTTCTGTTCATCGCGGCGGGCTGCCTCGGCCTGGAGCATGTCCCTTCATCGTGGCAGGTGAGGCTTGAGGGGGTGGCAGGCGGGCAGACCGCACTCGCAGTCCGAACGCTGCTCTGCCTCGCGCTGATCGGCCTCGCGGGCTGGCAATCGCTCGCGATCAAGGGGGAGGCGTTCATGGGAATCGCCGACGGGAAGACCTTCTCGAACCTCTATCGTCATCCCGCCCTGGCGGAACTGCAGCGTCTACGGACCGGACAGCCTTCCTTTCGGGTGGCCACGGTGGCCGGGGCCATCCGGTCGGGGCCGTTGACCGGCTACGCGTGGGCCTATGGACTGGAAACGGCCGACGGGTACATCCCGCTGTACTCGGAGCGGTACCACCGTTTCTGGGAGGCCGTCATCTCGCCCCTCGAGAGCCACGACCCTGCAGGGGTCGACCTGTTCCGCCGCAGGGGAAGCCGCGCCTACCTGACCCTGCCCGCGTGGGAGCGGCTCGGCGGACAGACCGTCCGGCTCGAATCGCGAGCGCGCCTGAATCTTCTGTCGCTCGCCAATGTCCGCTATATCGTGTCTGCGGTGCCTCTCGAGGGGACGGGGCTGCACCTGCGCGCCGGGGATTTCCTCGAGCGGCAGATCGAGTGGGCCGAACGGCCTCGCCGCGACCGCTTCCTGGGCATGATCCTCGGGGAGTATCCCGGGACGCCCCTCTACGTCTACGAAAATACCGAGGTACTGCCCCGCTTCTTCCTCGCCTCCCGCGTCCGCGCATTCGACGATCCGGGCCCGCTTCTCGATGCGCTGGCATCGGCCCCTGCAGGAGAACTCCTCACGACGGCATTTGTGATGCGCCGCGACATGGAGGGTCTCGCGGTCCCGGCAGGCGACAATCCCGGCGGAGTGAGCGTGCGGTCCCTCGGGCCCGACCGGATCGAACTCGAGGTCGATGCGAGGACCGCATCCGTGCTGACCGTGACCAGCAACTTCAACCCCGGGTGGCGTGCCTGGATCAACGGGATCCCGCACCGCGTCTTCCCCGTGGATCACACCTTCCTCGGGGTGGCTATGCCCGCAGGCCGCCACGATGTTGTATTCTCCTACGCTTTGCCTTTTGCGTCCCAGGGGGCAGGGATCGTACACGGCACTGATCGAAACCCGGCAGGGGAGGCGAAGAGGGCCCGGCGATGAAGCGCATCCTGCAGAACGGGGCCCTTGTCAGCTTGGGGTTGCGGCGGCGCTGCTGATCGCCGAGGCCGCCCTGCGGCTGATGCCCTGGGGACATTGGGCACAGAAGGACCCCCTTCCGCCGAGGTATTATTTCAGGGCGGATTCCGCCGCGGGCCACGACATCGCGGAGAATGCGAGCCTTGCTAAATTCCCGCTGGGGGAGTGCGCACTCGACATCTGGGGAAACGAACTGGGCTGCTTCGATCACCCCTGCCGTGGAGAGGATCCTTTCATCCTTCTGGTCGGAGAAAGCTTCAGCTGGGGCTATGTTCCGCTGGAGGAGCACTGGGGAAAGCTCGTCGAGCAGCAGACAGGCACCGGGTGCTCAGCTGCGGGGTTCCTGGCTACGGGACAAAAAACGCGTTTCTCAAGGACCGCAGAGTGATCGAGAAGGTGAACCGCAAACCGCAGGCGATTGTCCTGGGGCATTGCGTGAACGATCCCATCGACGATTACCTCCACCCGCGCTACCGGGTTGTGGACGGCAACTGCCTGGAAGCGCGGAGCATTGTCGACTTTTCAGCGGGGACGATCCGAGAGCAGGCGGAGGGGGCTCTCCAAGCGAAACTAGAGACCTGGCGCGACTACGGAGCACCCGAGCCTCCCCGCCACCCCCAGTGGGAGAGGTTCAGGCGCTTCCTGAGCGAATCCTCGGCAACGTACCGTCTGATCCAGCCCCTGCTGTCCGACCTCAAGGCCAGCGCTGCCCGGCTGCTGGGCCAGCCGGCGGACCGGGTCGAGCAACTCTCCCCGGCAATCCAGTATGCCAACCTCCCGTTCACACCCGAAGGGGAACTCCCATGGCTCGACGATGCCTGGCGGGACCACCTTGCTCACCTGGGGGCGCTGCATCGGTGGGCGGAGAAAAACGGCATACGGCTCTTCGTGGTGATCATCCCCATGCGGGAGCAGGTTTAGCCGTTTCATCCCGGTGCTGGGTCCCGGGGCGGCGACGGGGCCACCCGGCGGGTTCGTGAGTTCCTCGAGCAGGAGAAGATTCCCCATGCGGACCTGCTCCCCCTTTTTCGGCGTCATGCGGATCAGCGCCCGCGGCGCTCCCTGGACTCCCGGAAGGACCTCTACCGGTCTGCGGACAGTCACTGGAGCCCGAGGGGAAACCGGCTTGCCGGTCTTGCCGTCGCCGGTTGCCTGATCGAGAGCCGCCTCGTCGAGGTTTCGGACGAAGCGGGTCGGCTTCGAGCGATTCGCGGCGCCCTAGCGTCCTCTTGAGACTGAGGCGATGCACCTCCACCGATGGCCCCGTGGTATGCTTCTTGCTCTGAAGAGCCGCAGTTCATGCGATGTTTCTCCCGGGTGGATCAAAGGTCCAACGAATCCCTTGTCTTTTTGTCTCCAAAGAGGATGAAATGAAAATTTTGCGCTGTGGATTTGAGGACAGCATCCGCCATCCCTTGGCCATCCGCGCTGAGGACAGGGCGGCAACGCACTCCTGCATGCTGTGCGGGGATTCGCGAAACCGGCCTGTTCTGTCGCACGGCCGATATACGTACGTCCGCTGCCTCGGTTGCGGGCTGATCTTCGTGCACCCGTTCCCCGAGCCCGCCGATCTGCTGGCCTGCTATGACGACCGGGACCACTCACCCGTTCATCCGGCCGACGACCCGAGCCGCGAGGCCCCCGTTCACCGGGTCCGCTTCGACGAGGAGCTGGACCGGATCGAGGCGTTCGCCCGGAGGGGAAGGATTCTCGACATCGGCTGCGCCTGGGGGTTTTTCCTCGACCGGTGCAAGCGGCGTGGGTGGGACGTGCAGGGCGTGGAATTGTCGTCCGTCGAGGCGCGTTACGCCCGGCAGCGCTTCGGCATCGAGGTCTTCGAGGGGCCGCTGGCCGATGCCGGGTTTCCCGATCGGCATTTCGACGCGGTCACGCTCTGGCACGTCTTCGAGCACATTTCCGACCCCCTGGCGACTCTCGTCGAGATCCGGAGGATTCTCAAGCCGGGCGGGGTCGCCGTCATTGCGGTTCCCACACCGATCAGCGCACCGGATTATGTCTTCGACGCGGTTCCCCTCCACTTGTTCTATTTCGACGGGACCACGCTCGCCAGGGCTATCCGGCAGGCGGGATTCCGGTCGATCCGGACACGCAAAGGCGGCGGAACGGGAGGGGCGGCGCTGATGAGGAAAGCGGGCATCCGCGACCCCCGGAGCCTGATTTCCCGCCACGTGACCCTGCTGTGGCCGCTGAAAAAAATCCTCCAGCACGCGCGCTCAGCCGCGGAGCTGCACAAGGAAATCACGGTCTACGCCGTCCCGGAACAAACGGCCTGAGCCCGCGCCGTCTCGGTCCGGTCGCCCCGAGGAGCGGACGGCCTGTCTGCAATCCTCCATCGATAGCCGGGGCGCCCGGAACATCCGGTCATTCCGCGGCTGCAAGGAAAGCCTGGGCATGAGTCCAATGAACCAAGAGTGGCTTCGTTTTGCCGGCGTCGGTCTATTCAATACTGTAGCGGGATACGTCCTGTACCTTCTGCTGCTGCGCTTCCTTCCCTACCCGGTGTCTTTTGCGCTGACCTATGCCGCCGGTATCTTCATCTCCTACGGATTGCATTCCCGCTTCGTGTTCCGCCGGTCCTTGGAATGGAACAAGGCCATCCGCTATCCCGCCGTGTACGGGGTCCAATACGTGCTCGGCGCGCTCTTGCTCTGGGCGGCCGTCGAGCTTCTCGCCGTCGATCCGCGCATCGCGGCGATTCTGGCCGTTGCGTCGACGGTTCCCGTCGTGTTCTTGATGAGCAGGCGTATCATCCGGGACGGACCGACGTGCCGGACGGCCGCGGGAGGCCCGTCGTCGGCCCCTTGGCCTTGACGGTGCGTCGTTGCGATCCGAGCGCCCCTGCTGCCCCCGAACGTCTCCCGCCTGGTATGCTTCTTGCTCTAACCTGTTGAGATTCTCTTAATTTTTCACAAATAGGACAGGAAACCACTGCGGCCCATGGCAGCGCATCGGGATTGCATTCTCATCGTGCTCGTCGCCGGGATCGGCGACCTGATCCTCGCCTCGAAGGGCATCCGCGCCATCCGGAACGGGAACCCCGAGGCGGAGATCCACCTGCTCACGAGCACCGACGCGGCGCCGCTTGCCCGGCATTACCCCTACATCGACCGCGTGTGGCCCTTCCCGATCCGGGAGCTCCGCAGCAGCAAAGGGAGCGTGTGGGCGGTGCTGACTCTCATCCGCCGACTTCGCAGATTCCGTTTTCGTCTGGTGGTGAATCTCTACAGCGTCGAGTCCGCCGCCGGAGCCATGAAGATGGGGATGCTGTTCCGGGCGATCCGGGCCCGGCATCGGGCCGGCCATGACCGCAACGGGTTCGGCTTCTTTCTGACGAAACGGATCGCACCGGGGACCTTTCTTGCAGACCGTCATTTCTCCGAGGCTGTCCTGACGGCAGCCGTGGCGGCCGGAGGAGTTCCCGACAGCAACGGGGTCGACGTGTTCTGGGACCGTGGCGTCGAAAACCGCTGGAACGGGTTCCTCCCGGGTCTTCACGAGGCGGCTGGCGCGCCTGTCGTGGGCATCCATCCGGGAAGCGACCGATCGCTCAAGCGATGGGATCCCGGGCGGTACAGCCGCGTGGCGGACCGGCTGGTCGAGAGCGAGGGGGCCAGAATCATTCTTCTGGGCGGCCCCTCGGAGACTCAGGTTGCCGGCGCCGTCGAGCGGGGGATGCGGCACCCCGCCGTCAACCTGTCGGGGAGGTTGAGCCTCGATGACCTGGCCTGCGTCATCAGCCGTCTGGACCTGCTCGTGACCAACGACAGCGGGCCCATGCATATCGGCGCCGCGGCCGGCACACCGCTGGTGGCCCTGTTCGGGCCCGCCCTGCCCGGGCAGTTCGGTCCCTGCGCCCCGCCCGGCAGCAGCAGGCTCATCTGGCACCAAATCGACTGCCGTCCCTGCCGGCAGGACGGCTGCCGGCAGCCGCACTGCATGGACATGATCACGGCCGAGGAGGTCTACGAAGGCTGCCGCAGCCTGCTCGTGACCCGGCCGCACAGGAAAGAGACCGTCACCGTCGGAGGGCATTCATGAGCACGAGCACCCCGGCCGTCCGGGCCGGTTTCGAGCGGGTCTTCGTCGAACTGCCGATGAAAACGATGTCGTACCTGATGTGCCGAAACGCAATCCGGCAGCTCCGCGACGTTTCCGGCTTCGGTGCCGCCCTGGAGAGGGTATTTTCCCCGGCCATGAGGTTCATCCGGCCCCTGCAGAGCCGGACGGAACTGGAGGCATTGCTCGCGGAAGTGGCGCGGCTCAGGCCGGCGACGGTGGCGGAGATCGGCACGGCCTCCGGGGGGACGCTCTTCATGCTCACCCGGGCGGCTGCGGACGACGCGACTCTCGTCAGCATCGACCTGCCCGGGGGGGCCTTCGGGGGCGGCTACCTGTTGTGGCGGGCCCCGCTGTACCGATCCTTTGCCAGACCCGGCCAGCGGGTCCACCTGCTGCGCAGGGACTCGCACGACCCGTCCACCCTGGAAGCGCTTCAGGAGGTTCTCGGGGACAGGAAGGTGGATTTCCTGTTTATCGACGGGGACCACACCTACGAGGGGGTCAAACAGGATTTCGAGATGTACCGGCCGCTCGTCCGCCCCGGCGGCATGATCGGTTTCCACGACATCGTGCCCCATTCCGCGGAGAGCGGCTGCGAGGTGAACCGGTTCTGGAACGAAATCCGCGGTTCCTTCGATTCCGTCGAGTTCGTGAAAGACCGGCGGTCGCAGTTCGGCGGAATCGGCCTGATCCGGTCGTATCAACCCGCAACGCATTGACGCAACGCCAGGGGCCAGCGCGTGAAGATCACCGCCGTCATCGTCACCTTCAACAATCCCGCGATGCTCCGGGATCTCCTGGGGGACCTGGAGCGACAGAGCCTCGGGCCGGACCGCATCATCGTGGTGGACAACTCCACCCGGCCCTGGGCGGATCGCTTTGCCGCGACGGCGCCGGGAATCGAGACCGTGAGGATGGCGGTCAACGAGGGGTCCGCAGGCGGCTTCCATGAAGGACTGCGACGGGCCCTGGAAGGGGGGGGCGATGCCGTCCTGACCCTCGACGACGACGTGCGGATGCCCGACGATGCGCTGGAATCCCTTTACCGGGGTCTCCGGGATCTCGAGGAGCGTGAAGGCTCCGTGGGCGCCGTGCGGGCCGTCGGCCCGAACCATCCTGACCCTGTACCCACCCCCATTGCATGCTTTGCCTGGCGGGGGACGCTCATGAGGGCCGAGGCCGTGAGGCAGGCGGGGCTTCCCCGGAAGGACTACTTTCTCTACGCCGACGACGCGGAGTACGCGCTCCGCATGGCCGCCTTCGGCTGGCGCTTCTTCTGGGTCCCCGCGAGCCTGGTCGTGGAGCGGCGGAAGGACGACAAACAGCAGCTGCGCGTCTTCGGACGCAACGTGACCTGCTATGCCGAGGCGTACCGGTTCTACTACGCCGTGCGAAACTCCATCCATGCCTACCGCATGCACGGGCGACGGGCCGAACTGCGAAGGACCCTGGCCTATGCCGCGAAGATGTCCCTCCTTCTGCCGTTCGTCCCCGCGGGCGAGAGCGGCAGGGCAAAGGCGATCCTGCGGGGCGTGCACGACGGCCTCCGGTCCAGGCTCGGCAAGCGGGCGGAGTATCACCCCGCCGAAACTCCGGCCGACGCGGTTTTGCGGCCCTCTGAGGCATGGCGATGAAACGGCCCGTCGATTCCCGCCGGTGTCCCTACTGCCAGAAAGAGGCATCCCCCGGCCTCGCCGTGGGCGGTCGGCGGTTTTTCCAATGTTCGAACTGCCGGCTCGTGTTCCGCGACGGCCTCGATGTGCCGGAAACCGCTGTCGAGGAACGCCGATACTACGAGGACGATTATTTCCGGGAACTGGCCTGGGATCAGTTGGAGGGCTACCGCGACGGCATCTACCGCGAGGCGCTCGACCGGATCGAGGGGCAGGTGGGGCGCGGGCGGCTGCTCGACGTGGGCTGCGGCTGCGGGCACTTCCTGCGCGAGGCGCTGAAGCGGGGCTGGGATGCGAAGGGAATCGACCCCTCGAGGGAGTCGATCGACTATCTCCGCACGACGATCGGGGACGCGGGCATTCAAGGGACACTGGAGGACTTCGACCCGGGAAAACGGTATGACGCCGTCACGATGATCAACGTGCTCGATCACCTTGTCGAACCCTGGAAAGACGCGGCGAGAGCGGCCGCTCTCCTGAGGGAAGGGGGCGTGCTTTACGTGAGGGTGCCCAACGGCACGTTTCACCGCACGCTCTTCCGGCTGATGAAATCCTGCGGCCTCAACGGAAGCGCCGGGCGGGTCGTGGTGTTTCACAACTACGTCCTGTCCGCGGCCTGGCTTGCGAGGATGCTTGCCGACCGGGGATTTGCGCCCGTCGAGATCCGCAATGCCGGCCTCTCCGAATTCAGCGGCTATCGGCGGCAGACGGGGCGGGCCCGGGCCCTGCACGCGTTGCGTCGGGCGGTGTGGCGCGGGGCGAAGTCCGCCGAGCGACTGAGCGCCGGCAGGCTCCTCTGGGGACCCTCCCTGGAGGTGACGGCGCGGAAGAACATGGACACGGTCTGAATGTCATGTGCGGGATCTGCGGAGCGGTGACGGTAAACGGCGGCGGGATCGACGAGGCGGTCCTGCGGCGCATGACCGAAGTCATGACCCACCGGGGCCCCGACGAGTCGGGGGTCTACCTTCGGCGGGCGGACGGGATGTCGGTGGGGCTCGGCCACCGCCGGCTATCCATCATCGACCTGACCGAGGCGGGCCGGCAGCCCCTGTCCAACGAGGACGGCACCGTGTGGCTCGTCTTCAACGGCGAGATCTACAACCACCCGGAGCTTCGCGGGGAACTGGAGGGCGGGGGCCACCGCTTCCGCTCGAACACGGACAGCGAGGTCATCGTCCATCTCTACGAAGAGCAGGGGCCCCGCTGCGCCGAGAGACTCGAGGGCATGTTCGCCTTCGCCCTCTGGGACGAAAGGACGGAAACCCTCGTGCTGAGCCGCGACCGCATCGGCATCAAGCCCCTCGTCTGGTGGCACGGCGGCGGCACGCTGCTCTTCGCCTCGGAGATCAAGTCCATCCTGGAGCACCCCGCCGCGGAGAGGCGGATCGACTGGCAGGCCCTCGGGCTCTACCTCACGTTCAACTACATCCCCGCCCCCTGGAGCATCTTCCAGGGCATCCGCAAGCTTCCGCCGGGCCATACCCTGTGCTTCCGGGGCGGGACGGTGAGCA
>JAGPKU010000070.1 GCA_018053845.1 Syntrophobacterales bacterium | reverse complement strand
AGATCGCCTTCCTCTGAAACGGGGTCAGGCGCGTGTTCTTGTGAATAACCATCGGGGTCTCCTTCTGAGGTCTGTCACCTCGTCTGATTACCCCGAAAATGTAAACAACGCTAGCTTAACTCACAGATTAATAAATATAAAGTGTATGTGCCGAAGGCTTGGGGCATCGGGAATATAAATCAGGACTGGATAAAGCCTTTTATTGGAGGTCCAAATTCCTGCTGTACTGAGACATACTTGGTTATAGGACCTTTTGACAATAAACAAGAGACGGAAAATGTTATTAGTTACACTCAAACGAAATTTTTTCATTTTATGTTATCCCTATGCAAAATTACACAAAATACAATGAAAAAAGCATATTCCTTCGTCCCCATGCAAGACTTTTCCAAACCCTGGACGGATGAGGAGCTTTATCAAAAATACGGCTTGACCGAAGATGAAATCGCCTTTATTGAAAAAATGGTGCGCCCGATGCCCGAAGGAGACACCGGCGATGAGTAACGGCTTCTTCCCCCCGCGCCCGACGGCGGCGCCCACAATCTACGCCTACGAGGACACCCACCCGCAATACGCGGGCTTGCTCAAAATCGGCTACACCACCAAAGACGTGCGTGAGAGAGTGGCGCAGCAATACCCCACCGCCCGCCCCGGCGAGCCGCCCTATCGCATCGTGCTGGAAGAATCGGCGATGCGCAACGATGGAACGGCCTTCACCGATCACGACGTGCACCGCTGGCTGCGGGAGCGCGGCATTCCGAACCCTGAGGGTGAGTGGTTTCGCTGCGCCGTTGAGCACGTCAGGGCCGCCATTCTCGCCATCCAGCGCGGCGAGTTGAACGAGGAGCAGCGCGTGCTCACCTTTGGGATGCGCCCTGAACAACAACAGGCTGTAGAGCGCACCGCAGCGTATTTCCGCCACTATCGAAAACAAGAGGATGGCAAGCCAGCCCACTTTCTCTGGAACGCCAAAATGCGCTTTGGCAAGACCTTCGCCGCCTACCAACTGGCAAAGAAAAGGGGCTGGAAGAAAATCCTCATCCTCACCTTCAAGCCCGCCGTGCAAAGCGCCTGGGAAAGCGACCTGAAAAGCCATGTGGATTTTGCCGGCTGGCAGTTCATCCAACCGGGCGGGTTGACATTTGAGAATGCCGATAAACGCAAGCCCATCGTCTGCTTCGGCTCGTTTCAGGATTATCTGGGTAAAAACCCCAGCACCGGCGGCATCAAAACCAAAAACGAATGGGTGCATGCCACCCACTGGGACTGCGTGATTCTGGACGAGTACCACTACGGCGCATGGCGCGAAAAAGCCAAAGACCTGTTTGAGGGCGAAGAGGCGGAAGAGATCCGCTTCGCGCAAGGCGAAGCCGTTGAGTTCCTCAAAGATACCAGTGAAGAACTGGAAGACTTCCTGCCCATCACCAGCGACCATTATCTTTATCTCTCCGGCACGCCTTTCCGCGCCATCGCTTCAGGCGAGTTCATCGAAGAGCAGATTTTTAACTGGACCTACTCCGACGAACAGCGCGCCAAAGAAAACTGGCAGGGACCCGAAGACAACCCGTATGCCATGCTGCCGCGCATGGTGCTGATGACCTATCAACTGCCGGATGAAATCCGCGAGATTGCCCTGCAGGGCGAGTTTAACGAATTCGACTTGAACACCTTCTTTTCCGCCAGCGGTCACGGTCCCTTTGCCCGCTTCAAGTACGAAGAGGAAGTGCAAAAGTGGTTGGACTTGATCCGTGGAGCTTTCTTGCCTGCCGCGGTGGATAATCTCAGACTGGGCAAGGAACGCCGCCCGCCGTTGCCGTTTTCGGATGTGCGTTTGCTGGGCGTGCTTTCGCATACCCTGTGGTTTCTGCCCAGCGTGGCAGCCTGCCATGCCATGGCAAACCTGTTAGCCGAACGGCAGAACCGCTTCTATCACGATTACAAAGTGATTGTCGCCGCAGGGAAAGAAGCGGGCATCGGCGCGGATGCCCTTCATCCCGTCCGGCGGGCAATGGACGACCCGCTCCAGACCAAGACCATCACCCTCACCTGCGGCAAACTGACCACCGGCGTCACCGTCAAGCCGTGGACGGGCATCTTCATGCTGCGCAACTCGTCCAGCCCAGAAACGTACTTCCAGGCCGCCTTCCGCGTGCAATCCCCGTGGACGGTGAGCAACCCCGATGGACAACACCCCAACGCCGAAGTCATCCTCAAGCATGAATGTTATGTGTTCGATTTTGCGCCCGACCGCGCCCTGCGCCAGATTGCGGAGTATGCCAGCCGGCTCAATGTAGATGAAACCACCAGCCCGGAAGAGAAAGTTGCCGAGTTCATTCGTTTTCTCCCCGTGCTGGCATACGACGGCAGTTCCATGAAACAGATTGACGCGGCAGGTGTTCTCGATATGGCGATGAGCGGCACGACGGCTACCCTGCTGGCGCGTCGCTGGGAGAGCGCCCTGCTGGTTAATGTAGACAACGACACGCTGGCGCGCCTGCTGGCGAACGAGCGCGCAATGCACTCGCTGATGAGCATCGAAGGCTTCCGCAATCTCAATCAAGACATCGAGACCATTATCAACCGCTCGGAAGCGGTCAAAAAAGCCAAGCGCGAAGCCAACGATAGGGAAATCTCCAAAGAGGAGAAGCGCCAGCTGACGGAAGCGGAGAAGGAATACAAGAGCAAGCGAAAGATGATTCAGGAGAAGCTCATCAAGTTCGCCACGCGTATCCCCATCTTCATGTATCTCACCGACTATCGGGAGCATACATTGCGGGATGTCATCACCAAACTGGAACCGGGGCTTTTTAAGCGTGTCACCGGCTTGGACGTGAAGGACTTTGAACTGCTGGTCAGCCTGGGCGTTTTCAATAGCGCTCTGATGAATGATGCAGTCTATAAGTTCAAGCGCTATGAAGATTCGAGCCTTGTGTACACCGGAATCAGCAAACATACCGAAGCGTACATTGGCTTGTACGATACCGTCTTGAGCCACCAGGAGTATGAGGCGACTTTCGTCAATGAGGCGGTAGAAGCCTATGGCGGGCATACCGAAAACGGCTGAGCAATTGTTGCACTGTTTTCTCTAGCTACCAATCATCAAGAACCTTGGCAGGCAACCGCTCAAGACGATTCGGCTCAAGAAGGAGATCAACGGTGTCAAAACCGAGTTCGGCGACACCTTCCGCAAGCTCGGCCCCATCCCCACGATCAAACCTCCGGACCCTAAACACGAGGAAGCCACGGCCTACTTGCAGAAGAACCAGGTGGTGCTCAACTGGTACCCGAAGATTCAGGCGATGAAGTCCGTCGGCATTTCGGGGGGGACGACAACAGAAAACCGAACCAGGCCCGGCTGACCGCACGCCACGTCGCGTTCCTGGACCTCGACCGGCTCTACTTCGATCTGGAGAGCTTCAAGGCGGAGCGCGGCTGGCACAACCTGAATATCACGCGGTCAGGCATCGCCGATCTGCTCATGGACACAACGTGGTACCGGCTGTTGATCCCGGAATCGGAGCTGGCTTTCAACTCCTTCGAGAAGGTGCGCGTCTGGCAGGAAGTCGCGCAGGCCCTGCTGCGCAAGTATGTGGAGCGCTACTACAGCTTCCGCAAGCGCGAGTGGGAGTTGCCTCACCTGGAGTACCGGGACTCCGCCGAAGACGATCCCAACTTCCCGTGCGTTGTGCAAGAGACCGGTCCCGAATACAGCTACCGGATCCTGATCGAGGAGTCGCAACAAGAGATCGTCGAGAAACTGAACGAGATCAAGGCTGCGATCGAGGCCGGGGACCTGAAACCCTGGGAGTTCCGCGGCATCAAGGCGATCTGGTTCGGGCGGCACCTCTACCAGCCCCTGCTCTTCCTCGATGGCGGCGTGGTCGAAATCTCGCCCGCACCCCTCAACAAGGGCGAGCGCCGCTTCGTGGAGGACTTGAAGGCCTTCTACGACGCCAATTCCGCCTTCTTCGCGGAGCGCGGGCTGTATCTGCTGCGCAACCTGAGCAAGGGCCGCGGTGTCGGGTTCTTCGAGGCGGGCAATATCCACCCGGACTTCATCGTGTGGCAGCTCACAAACAACCGCCAGCAGGTGGCCTTCGTGGATCCCAAGGGCATCCGGAACTTCGGGCTGCATGACCCGAAGATCAGTTTCTACGTGACTGTCAAGGAAATCGAGCAGCGACTGGGGAATCCTAACATCGTGCTCGATTCGTTCATCGTCTCAAACACACCGTCGTACGTCATGCAAAATCAATGGGGCATCGATAAGAAAGCGATGACCAAACGGCACATCGTGTTCCAAGACGAAGACAAAGACACGTATGTGCGGACAATCCTAGGCCTCGCCTAACGTCTCTGGCAGACAGCCATCGGTGCAGGCCGAATCAGGCGCAAAGACTAATCGGCACGCACATATGAAGCCATTTCATGCAGACTCCCGCTGCCAAGCGAACTGGCGCGCGCGCTTACATTCAGCCTTTCGTGCTGGTCTGACAGGCCGTGTACAGCGGTCGCGACGCACCCAGATGCAGGGGTGGAACGATGATCCAAGACCTTGAAAAGGTCGAATACCGCCAGGGCATGCTTGAAACGGGCATGACGCCCGAAGACCTGCCTGTCATAGTTTGGCGGGGGTCCAAAATTCCTGCGGATGTGCGCGCAGCGATCAACACGAAGGACCTGCTTAACCTCGGCGGCGTTTACGGCGACAAGATGGCCGGCGATCCGGTGGAATACGACAATCTCAAGCTGATCCTGACCGATGACACCTGAGATCACGGTTTTTAACCGCGGGATCGCTCCCTTTATGTCTGACGATGAACGAAACCGGCGTATACACCGGGTCCTGTGCATACTTGATGGATCGGTGAAAGACTGATGGCCGGATCAATGGTAAGCGCGGAGAGGGTTATGTGGTCCAGCCGTGTCTCGGCCGTCCGGCCCTGCATCCGGCTTACGAGATCTTTCGATGAGCGATCCCACAGCTACCTTGGGTATATGCTACGGATCAAAGGGATCCTCGGAGGCGAGGCAAGACAGTTCCTGGTCGCGGTAGGCGAAACTGCGCTCTACAAAACGAGCGGGCTCAAGGTTGTCATTGATGCCGAGGGTGAAACTCCCATCGGACCACGCCGTTGGACGCGTCAAAAAACAGCACCGGTTTGAACCCTTCTGTTACGGCCCGAAAAGCTGCGTCTCTTACCGTCCCATGCCCGCGCTCAAAGTCCCCGGGCGCAAAGGCATGTCTTACACCGAGGAGGTTTGGGTTGACGAAGACGCCACTGCCCACCGGGGCCCGGATGATTGAAGATTGAGGACCTTGCGATAAACTCACGATTCGACTTGAGACACATCTGTTTGGTAGGGCAAAGAAGGCAATGGGATTGTCCGGGATTCCGGCCCGCCGGGTTGCACCTGCTCTTTGAGAACTCATTGAATCCCAACGGTTTTCGGTTAACAGCCGGAGAACCAAGAATCATCATGAAGAGGGTTGCACACGGGAAGCCATTTCGACGCGAGATGGGGCATCCGCAGATGCGGGTGCCCCTTTCTCTTGCTCATGGCCTCCGGTCCGGGAGCGGGATCGCGGCGAAAGGGCTCCGAGCAAGTCCCGCAAGGGACGCATCGAAGGACCAGGAATGCCGGGTGTCGAAACAGCGTGGTTTTATGTTCTCAGGCTTCAATCGGATGCTTTTGATCTGGGAGCGACCATGAATCTGTCGGCTCGGCATAAAGATCGCGTTTCGGGGAAAGCCTGGAGAATTCGAACATATCGCGTTTGCACTCAGCCAAAGCCATCGACAGGGAATGTTCGAACACAAGACCTGAACCTATCCTTCGGCAATACAACAGGAGCTTTCTGTAATGGACATCCCCCGGATCTTCAATATCACCAAAAGCGCTCACCGCATCCACAACCCGATCACACCCGAGAAGCTCGCCGCTCTCGGCGCGGCGCTGCGCCTGGAACCGGGGACCCGGGTGCTCGACCTCGGCAGCGGCTCGGGGGAGATGCTGTGCACCTGGGCACGCGATTACGGCGTCATCGGCACCGGCATCGACATGAGCCGGTTGTTCACCGAGCAGGCGAAACGCCGCGCTGAAGAACTCGGCGTAGCCGATCGAGTCGAGTTCTTCCATGGCGATGCCGCCGGCTATGTAGCCGACGAAAAGGCCGATGTGGCGGCCTGTTTAGGCGCCACGTGGATCGGCGGGGGAGTCGCCGGCACCATCGAGCTTCTGGCGCAAAGCCTGCGCGCCGGGGGGATCATCCTGATCGGCGAGCCCTACTGGCGGAAGCTGCCCCCGACGGAAGATGTTGCCAGGGGGTGTCTTGCCGGCTCGATCTCCGACTTTCTCATGCTTCCGGAACTTCTCGCGTCTTTCGGCCGCCTCGGCTACGACGTCGTTGAAATGGTTCTGGCTGACCAAGACAGCTGGGACAGATACGAGGCGGCCAAGTGGCTCACCATGCGCCGTTGGCTTGAAGCCAATCCCGACGACGAGTTGGCCGAAGAGGTTCGAGCCCGTCTGACCTCGGAGCCCGTGCGCTACGCCACTTTCACGCGTGAGTACCTGGGCTGGGGCGTGTTCGCGCTGATGCCCCGGTGACGCTTCGCGGCATCCGGCGGAGATGAAGAGATGCGATTCAACTTTTTTGTCAGGCCGTTCTCTCCCTGCTTGATGATGCAACCATCATGGTTCGATGCAGGTTTTGCTGAAACGCTGAGGCATTTGCTTTTACAGGGAAACCAATCGACATGCCTTGTTTTTTTGTCTTTCTGCGCCAGAGGGCATTTTCTTGATGAAGCATTTGCTCTCCCTTCGGGGGAGAGCCAAAGAGGGACGCCTCGAAAAATCCAATGTATTCGGACACGTGAAATTATTTCCCCGTAGGCATGATCCATGCTCTGGCGAAAGGTCCAAATCGCGAGGAAAGGAGGCGAGCCGCGATCATGAAGGCCAGAGCGATGCGCAAGCCGAACTTTCGGCCGGAAGGGGGTGGAGCCGAACAGGTCTCCGTAAACAAACGGGATATCGCCAAGCTGCTCGCAAAGGAAGAGGAGGTCAGGAGACATCTCGAGGACATCAAGACCGCCACGGCGGCCCTCGAGAGGATCCTGGCCACCGAGAAGGGAAAAAGCACATACGAAATCAGGTACGTCGCCGATATCGACGACTACACGATGTAGTGGTCGTCCGCCCCCCGGGGAGGGACGGGTTACATGAGGGGGTTTCCGGCGGCCGGGGCCATGGCGCACCGGCAGCGGTTGGATCCCTGCGGCTCGGGAAAAAAGAGAAAAGCACGCAATGGGGGCTTCTGACGGAAGCCCCCGCTTTTTTTTCGTTCCGGCCGCTTCCGAGGCCGGAATCCCTCAATCGCTCGTCGGGCAGGGTTTGAATTCGACAGGGGCCTCGTTTTTTTCGAGACACCGGCAGAGGCGATTCAGATTCTGTTGATTTCGCGTATTGATGATGAGATCGTAGTCGAAGAATTTCCTGTCGCCGGTGACGGCGCAGCACAGGTTCGATACCTTGAACCCGTTTTCCTTCATGAGGGCCTTGATCTCCTCGAAACGGTAGAGGGTCAGCGTGCTCAGGGTCAATACCGTGACCGCCACCAGGGCACTGTAAAAGCCGACGCCGGCCGGGATTCCGATCGCCGCGGTGATCCAGATCGACGCCGCCGTGGTCAGTCCGCGGATCGAGGCCCCCTCTTTCATGATCACCCCGGCGCCGAGGAACCCGATCCCCGTCATGATGCCCTGCGCCATGCGGGTCGGGTCGACCCGCACCGTCTCGATCATGGCCTCGGTGAACCAGTCCCGCTGATAGATGGTCACGAGCATCAGCAGGCTCGATGCCATGCAGACCAGCGTGTGGGTTCGAAAACCCGCCGGCCGCCCGTAGTAGCTCCGCTCCAGCCCGATCAGCCCGCCCGCCACCATGGCCACAACGAGATGGATGAAGATGTCCGTTGTTTCCTTGCTCATGGGTGACCTCCGCTTCCCTGATATGCCTCGTTGCAAAGTTCCGGTGCACTTTAACACGATTGCGCTGCAAGAAAAATTCCCTTTGCATTATTTGCTTGATCTTTTCCTGCAAGTGCCATTAATTGAGCACTCGGGTCCGTTCGCAGCGGCGAGGTGGGCCGGGCGGCGGACAAGGATCAACACTCTGGAGGGGGCCATGAAGCTGGAGATCCCGTACGGGGACACCATCGAGTCGATCGAGCTGGCGGACGGCAATATCGAGCAGGTCATCATCCCCAATACCGTTCAGACGGCCGACGAGGCTAAGACCCTCAAGTCCGCCATCTCCAACCCGCTCGAATCGCCGGGGCTCGAAGAGTTCCTGGAGGGCCGCAAGAACATCCTGATTCTCGTCAACGATGCGACGCGGCCCACCCCGACGGGCGCCGTCATGGGGATCCTGCACCCCCTGCTCCGGGACAAGAACTTCAAGATCCTGATTGCCACGGGAAGCCACCGGGCGCCGACCGATGAGGAGTACGACTTCATCTTCGGGAAGCTCTACGGGGAGGTCAAGGATCGCGTCCACGTCCACGATGCCAAAAAGAGCCCCTGCTACTCCCTCGGCAAGACCCTGCACGGCAACGACCTGATGCTGAACACCCTTGTCCGGGAGGCCGACGCCATCATTCCCATCGGGAGCATCGAGCCCCACTACTTCGCCGGGTACACGGGCGGACGCAAGTGCTTCATGCCCGGCGTGGCGAGCTACGACTGCATCACGGCCAACCACAAGCTCGCCATCTCGCCTGCCGCCCAGGCGATGGTCCTGAAGGGCAACCCCGTCGCGGAGGAGCTCGACGACGCCGAGCACATTCTCGCCCGGCTGAACGTTTTCGCGATCATGACCGTTCTCGACGGAGAGCACCGCATCTATGCCGCCGCCGCCGGGGGCCTGAAGGCGTCCTTCTACTCGCTGCTTCCCCGGGCCGACGAGGTCTTCGTCGTCCCCATCAAGAGGCAGGCTGACATCGTCGTCACCATTGCCCTGGAGCCCAACGACATCGACCTCTACCAGTCCCAGAAAGCCTTGGACAACGGCAAGACGGCCCTGAAGGACGGCGGGGTCATCATTCTCGTCTCCGCCTGCCGCAGCGGGGTCGGCTCCCAGGCCTTCCTGGACCTTCTCAGCTCCGAGCCGACCTGCAAGGCCGTCATCGACAAGCTGGACCGGGAGTACAAGCTCGGCTACCACAAGGCCGGCAAGATGGCCGAAATCGGCGTGAAGGCCCAGATGTGGGCCGTCACCCCGCTGGACAAGAACCTGATCCGCAAGGCCCATATGCGCCCCTTCGAAAGCGTCTCGGAGGCGCTGAAGGCGGCGCTCGAGGAGAAAGGCCCGGCCGCCACGGTCACCTTCATCATGGACGGCGGCATGACCATCCCCAGGCTCATGCCCTCGTAGGGCCGGGCGACTTTCGTTGACAGAAAAGACCGGTTCCCCTATAGTCAAACCCCGTTCGACCCGCTCATCTGCGGGCAGGGATCGACCGCAAAGAAACCGACGGGAGGCACCTCCATGATGACCGACGATCTCAAGAAGAAAATCCGCGACGTCGTGGGCGCGGAAAACGCGCTCGACGCCGACCTGGACCGCTTCGGCTATTCCTATGACGCATCCTTTGTCCCGCTGTTCCCGGCGAACAAGCCCGAGCTCGTCGTGCGGCCCGCGACCACCGAGGAGGTCTCGAGGATCATGGCCATTGCCGGCGAGCACGGCATCCCCGTCACGCCCCGCGGCGCGGCGTCGGGGCGCACCGGCGGGAGCATCCCCCTGAAGGGCGGTATCTCCATGTCGCTGGAACGCATGACGAAGATCCTCGAGCTCGACGTCAACAACATGATGGTCTGGACCGAGGCGGGTGTGCGGACGATCGATCTCTACAATGCCTGTGCCGCCAAGGGGCTCTTCTACCCGCCGGACCCGGCGAGCTGGAAGTTCTCCACCATCGGCGGCAACGTGGCCGAGAATGCCGGCGGCATGCGGGCCGTCAAGTACGGCGTGACCTCCAACTACGTCATGGGGCTCGAAGTCGTGCTTGCCGACGGCACGGTGCTCCTCACGGGCGGCAAGGCCATCAAGAACGTGACGGGCTACAACCTGACGAGCCTCTTCACCGGCTCCGAGGGGACCCTGGGGATCATCACCAAGGCTCTCCTGAGGCTCATCCCCATGCCGAAGAAGCGCGGCACGCTGCAGCTCATGTTCCGCACCCTCGACGACGGCTGCACCACGGTTCACCAGATTCTGCAGGCGGGGCTCCTTCCCGCGGCGGCGGAGATCATGGACCGCTTCTGCCTCGAGGCCGTCGCCAAGCACCGCAAGACGGACCTCGACCCGGCCATCGGCTGCTGCATCATCGTCGAGATCGACGGCGAGGACGACGCAGCCCTCGACACCCAGGCCAGGCGGATGGAGGAGGTGGCGAAACGGTGCGGGGTCTACCAGTTCCGCGTCGCCCAGTCTCAGCAGGAATCCGACGAGCTGTGGGCGATCCGCCGGGGCTTGAGCTCCGCCATCGCCAGCCTCGTGCCCAACCGCCTCGGCGAGGACATCTCCGTCCCGCGGGACGCCTTCCCCGAGGTGGTGCGCCGCATCGGCGCCATCGCCGAGAAGCACAAGCTCACCATCGCCGTCTACGGCCATGCGGGCGACGGCAACATCCACCCCTCCATCCTTTGCGACCTGAGCAAGCCCGGCGAGGAGGAGCGGGTCCACCGCGCCGTCGAGGAGCTCTTCGACGCGACGCTGGCTGTCGGGGGGACCCTGTCCGGCGAGCACGGCATCGGGATCACCAAGCGGCCCTACATCGCCAAGGCCCTCGGCGAGGCGGGGGTGAAGGCCCTGGCCGCCGTCAAGCAGGCCCTCGACCCGAAGGGCATCCTGAACCCCGGCAAGATCTGGTGAATCACGGAGTGAATCGGTAAAACCATGCTCAAAGAAACGAACGACAAACACCTTCGGGCTGCCAGAAAGATCGTCAGCCAGTGCGACCGCTGCGGCACGTGTCTCCCCGTCTGTCCGCTGTTCGACGCCAACAGCGTGGAGTCCTCGGGCGCGAGGGGCAAGAATGTCATCGCCCGGGCCCTCACCGAGGGCGGCATCGAACCCACGCCGGAGGCGCTGGCCAAGGTCAACTTCTGCCTGCTGTGCCGCGCCTGCGTCGACACCTGCCCCAGCAAGATCGCGACGGACGAGGCGATGATCCACATCCGTCAGTACCTCGTCGACCGGACGGGGGCGGTCAACACCAGGTACAGGGCCATGGGCGGCATCCTCAAGAGCCGCGGCATGGTGAAGCTCGCGGCGGGATCCCTGGCGCTGCTGCGCAAGCTGGGCCTCCACAGCGTCTTCCCCCACGGCATGGTGCCCGAGGAGTACACGCGCGCCCATTTCCTGGCCGCCTTCGCCGGGCCGGCCGCGCTGGCCGGCAAGGCGCCCCCCTCCGATGCAGCCGTCACGGCGGCAACCCGCGTTGCCTACTTCGAGGGTTGCGGCATGCGGATGATGTTCCCCGAGGCCGCGGCCGAGACGCTCACCCTCCTGAAGGCGCAGACGAAGCCCCTCGTGAAGGACAACGTGTGCTGCGGCCTGCCGCACCTGGCCCACGGTCTTCGTGACGAATTCCTGGCGTTGGCGCGGAAGAACATCGAGCTCTACGAAGACGCCGAGGTCGTCGTGAGCGACTGCGCGAGCTGCGGGGGCACCCTGAAGCACATCGCCTCCTACTTCGCCGACGATGTGCAGTGGAAGGACCGGGCGGCGACGTTCAGCCGCAAGGTGATGGATTTGACGGAGTACCTGGCCAAGGCCGGCTACAGGCCCCGGCAGAAGGTGGACGCGACCTTCACGTACCACGACCCGTGCCACCTGTCCCGGGGCCAGGGGATTCGAAAACAGCCTCGCGACCTGCTCCGGGCGGCGGGAAACTTCGTCGAGATGAAGGACGCCGACGTCTGCTGCGGCGGGGCGGGATCCTTCCACATGGACTATCCCGACATCGCCTCGAAGATCCTGGACAAGAAGAGGGCGAACATCGAGAAGACGGGCGCGGCCATCGTCGTCACCGGCTGCCCGGGGTGCCTCATCCAGCTCGCCAAGGCGGCCAAGGCCGGCGGCGGCAGGTTCAAGGCCATGCACATCAGCCAGGTGATCTGAGCGCGGTCTCGAGAACGCAAAACCCCCGCAGGAACCCGGCGCGGGCGCGCCGAACATCCCGCGGGGGTTTTTTCGACCGGCTAGAAGGGCATCACCACGATCCGGTTGAAGGAGAGCCACACGGGGCTTCCCTCGGCGATGCCCTCGGAGGCGGCAGGTCCCGTGGCCCGCACCTCGAGGGAACCGAGGGCCACACGGTAATCCATCTCGTTGCCCAGGTAGATCTTGCGGATCAGGCGCCCGGGAACGGCCCCCGGAGCAGGTTCGCTCAGGACCGCGATCGACTCCGGGCGCGCCGCCAGGACGACCC
>JAGPKU010000069.1 GCA_018053845.1 Syntrophobacterales bacterium | reverse complement strand
TGAACGAAATGTAAAAGACAGGCATAAGGCGAAAGGGAGAAAGGACAAGAAGGCCGGTGTAAGGCGCAGGGCTCAAGGCGGAAGAAACGAGCAGCAGGGTTCAGGGCACAGGGTCCGGGGTATCGGGAAGAAGACAGAGGGTAAGAGGGCATGAGGGTGAGAAGGTTGGAGAAGCAACGAGCATGGAGCCGTCTGCTGGCGGATTCAACGCTCTTACCCTCTCACCTTCTTACCTTCTCGTTTGGCGGGCTGCACCCCCGGTCTCCGACCTGCTACCGGGTCAGGTACGCGGCGAGGACGTTCACCAAGCCCGGAGAAAAGAGGGCGATCATCAGGACGTAAAGAAGATAGATCAGCGCGGCCGAGAAGAGATCCAGGCCGCGATACCGCTTGTAGAGAGAGACGAGGATGCCCCCCCCGAGGGCCAGGGCGGCTGCCTGGGCCGCAAGGAACAGACCGGCCCCCGACAGGGGCACGGCGGCCGCGATGAAGAGAAAGGCCGCCCCCGTCACGAGAAACCTGAGCATCCGGGTGTCGTCTTTCCGCTTCATGACTCCCCTCCGGACCGGCGGCCCGTTTGCCGGTTGCGGGGACATCATAACACAAAAAACCGATTCCTGTCCCGGGATCTTCGAGCGAACCGGGTGCGGCATGATCCATGCACTAAAAACCGGGTCCCCGAATGGAAAAAAGAATTTCTGTTTTCAAAGCCCTGTGGTAACGTGAGGCGGTCGCAGCCCCTGCGGGCGCGGCGATGCCCCGCAACAACCCAAAAAAGGAGACGTTGAGATGAAAAAAGTTTCGGCAGGCGCTCTTGCAGTCTTCATGATCTTGTTCGTCCTGACCACCGCCGCCGCCCCGGCGGCGGAACAGGTGAAGAAGGACGTGCTTGCGAAGATCGGCAACAAGGAAATCACCCGGAGCGACATCGAGGCGTACATGGGCCTTTACCCGGAAAACCAGCAGGCCATGATCAAGGCCGATCCCCGGATGGAGGAGGTCCTCGTGAGGAACCTCGCCAGCATCATCGTCGTCTCCGACGTGGCCCGGAAGAAAGGCATCGACAGGAACCCCGCGGTGAAGAAGCAGATCGAGATCATGCGCAACGAGTACCTGGCCAGGACCTACGTCCAGAAGGAGATCATCGGCAAGATCAACCTCACCGAGAAGGACTTCCAGGCCTATTACGACTCGCACAAGAAGGAGTTCGAGAACCCCGAGATGGTCAGGGCGCGGCACATCCTCGTCGGCGTCAAGCCCGACGCCACGGCGGAGCAGAAGGAAGCGGCCAAGAAGAAGGCCGAGGATCTCCAGGCCAAGGCCAAATCGGGAGAGGACTTCGCCAAGCTCGCCCAGGAGAACTCCGACGACCCCGGCTCCAAGGCCAAGGGCGGCGACCTGGGGTTCTTCACGCAGGGCAGCATGGTGGGCAAGTTCGAGCAGGCCGCCTTCGCCCTGAAGCCCGGCGAGGTCAGCGGCGTGGTCGAGACGGAGTTCGGCTACCACATCATCAAGCAGGAGGAGCGCAAGGCCGCCGAGCAGCAGCCCTACGAGTCCGTCAAGGAGCAGGTCAAGGCCCGCGCCACCCAGTCCATCCAGCAGGAGCGGCTCAACGCCTTCCTCGAGAAGTCGATGAAGGACGCCAAGGTGACCTTCTACGGTCCGGAGCCCCCGAAGGAGCAGTAACGCGGGGAAGAGGGGCGAAATACCCGGGATGGAGGACTGGACGAGACCCAGGCTCGATGCGGACCGGTGCACCGGCTGCGGTCTGTGTCTCGACGTCTGCCCATCCGACGTCCTTGCCCTGGTGGACGGGACGATCACCCTGCGGCGCGACGGCTGCTTCGGCTGCGATCACTGCGCCGCCGTCTGCCCCGCAGGGGTCATCACGATCGAATCCGTCGGCACGGACCACGTCGCGCTCGCCACGGTCGAAACGGGCGGCCGCTGGCTCCCCTTCGGGGAGTTCGACGCCGCCCGACTCGTCCGCCTTCTCGCCTCACGGCGATCCTGCCGCCGCTTCAGCGAAGAGCCCGTCGCAAGGGACGCCCTCGAGGACCTCTGCCGGATCGGCACCCTGGCGCCCTCGGGGACCAACAGCCAGCGCTGGACCTTCACGATCGTGCCCGATCGCCCGGCCATGCTCGCCTTCGGCCGGCTCGTCGGGCGCTTCTTCGAGCGGCTCAACCGCCTGTCGGAAAACCCCGCCGCCCGCCTCCTCTCAAAGCTCTTCCTGAAGGACCGGCTGGGGTTCTACCACCGGCGCTACCACGACCAGGTCCGGGACGCCCTGCGGGAGTTCCGCGAGGCGGGCCGCGACCGGCTGTTCCACGGCGCCACGGCGGCCATCGTCATCGCGACGCGGCCCGGCGCCTCCTGCCCGCGGGAAGACGCGCTGCTGGCGGCGCAGAACATCCTTCTGGCCGCCCACGCCATGGGCATCGGGACGTGCCTCGTCGGCTTCGCCGTCGAGGCCATGCGCCGCGACCCCTCCATCGGACGCGCCCTGGGCATCCCGGCCGGCGAGGCCGTCCACGCCGTCATCGCCCTCGGAAAGCCGGCCGTCTCCTTCCTGAGGCCCGCCGGGCGCAAGCCCCCCGTGATCCGTTATGCTTTCCCGTCCAAAACGTGATAGAGTCTTGATAACGTCGCTCTCCACGGATGAAACCGGGGATTCGGGAGGTTGAGAAGTTCGTGTCCGTCGTCCGGGCTTCTCAACTTCTCAACTTCGGAACCTCGGATACGTGAAAATGGACTACGTCATCGAGGCGGAAAACCTCAGAAAGACCTTCGGCGGCTTCACCGCCGTCGATGGGATCACCTTCCGCGCCCGGCGCGGGGAGTGCTTCGGCATCCTCGGACCCAACGGCGCCGGCAAGACGTCGACGATCCGGATGATCTACGGCTTCTCGCCCCTCTCGGGCGGCACCCTGCGCGTGCTCGGGCAGGACGTTTCCCGGCGGCGCGGGCTCCGCAGGCTCAAGTACCGCATCGGCGTCTGCCAGCAGGAAAACAACCTCGACCCCGAGCTCTCGGTCCTGCAGAACCTCGAGGTCTTCGCGTCCTACTTCGACATCCCCGGCCCGAAGGCGACCGAGAGGGCCCTGGAGCTGCTGCAGTTCATCGCCCTCGAGAACCGCAGGGACACGCCCATCCCCGAGCTCTCGGGGGGACTGATGCGGCGGGTGGTGCTCGCCCGCGCCCTGATCAACGAGCCCGACCTGCTGATCCTCGACGAGCCCACGACGGGCCTCGACCCCCAGTCGCGCCACCAGCTCTGGGAGCGTCTCGAGAGGCTCCGGGCGCGCGGCATCTCCATCCTGCTCACGACGCACTACATGGAGGAGGCCGCGCGGCTCTGCGACCGGCTCCTCATCATGGACCGCGGCAGGATCCTCGTGGAGGGAAGGCCCCGGGACCTGATCCGGGACCACGCGGGGAAGGACATCATCGAGGTCGGAGAACCCGGCGAGGCCCTGCGCGCCTTCGTCCGGGACCGCGGGCTGCGGCACGACGACCTGGGTCACCGCATCATCATCTACTGCGACGAGCGGGACCGGCTCTACCGGGAGCTCAGCGAGCACTACTGCCGAGACGGCTGCATCCTGCGGGCGGCCACCCTGGAGGATGTCTTTCTGAAGCTCACGGGAAGGGAGCTGCGCGAATGAACGTGCCCGGCGACCTGCAGATCTCCCGGCGATTTCTCCGTGTGTGGCACCGGAATTACCGGGTCTATCGGAAGAACTGGCGGGTGAGCTTCCTGCCGCCGCTGCTGGAGCCGCTGATGTACATCCTGGCCTTCGGCTACGGCCTCAGCGTCCTCGTCGGGGACGTGACCTGGCGGGATGCGACGGTCCCCTACGTCGCCTTCATCGCCCCGGCGCTGCTGTGCATCGCCATGATGTACAATGCCTTCTTCGAGACGACCTACGGGTCCTTCGTCCGGATGTACTACCAGAAGACCTTCGACGCCATGCTGGCGACCCCGCTGTTTCTCGAGGACATCATCACGGGGGAAATCGTCTGGGGCGCCGCCAAGGCCGTGATCGCCACGGCGATCATGCAGGCCATCCTCACCCTGTTCGGCCTCATCCGCTACCCGGAAGGGATGCTGATCCTCCCCCTGTCCTTCATCGCCGGGCTGGCCTTCGCGTCGATCGGCATGGTCTTCACCGCCGTCGTCAAGCACATCGATCTGTTCAACCTGCCGATCTTCCTCTTCGTGACGCCCATGTTCCTCTTCGGGGGGACGTTCTTCCCCCTCGAAACCCTGCCCGCCTGGGCGCAGGCCGTCGCCTGGTGCCTGCCGCTCACCCATCTCGTGGAGCTCACCCGGGCCGTCGGCCTCGGCCGCCTCGGCCCGTCCCTGCCCTGGAACCTGCTTTACCTCCTGGTCTTCAGCGCCGTCTTCTTCCCGCTGGCGCTCGTCCTGATGCGCCGCCGCCTGATCAAGTGATCCGGCGACGGCATCCTTTTCATTTGACAGGAGGTTTCTAACTGCCTATACTTGCAACTCATTCTGCAAACGGGTGGAAATGTTGGACACGAACAAGATCGCCATCATCGGGCCGGGCAGGCTCGGCACGGCGTTGGCCTACATCTACGGCCGCAACGGCAGGCCCGTGACGATCTACTATCACGATGCCGAGGTGTGCCGCGCGATCAACGAAGAGCACCTCAACCCGAAGCACCTCACCAACGACCTCGCGCGGCTCTACGGGGGGCAGGACAAGGTCCCCAGGCTTGCCCCGGAGGTGAGGGCGACCCACGACCTCGAACAGGTAGTCAACGAGAACGACTTCATCTTCCTCGCCATCACGATGAACCGTCTCTCGCGCCTGCTCGATTACCTGCGCCCCATGATCGCCAAGAAGCGCGGCAAGACGTGCATCATCTCTGCTATCAAGGGCCTCGTGTCCGACGAAAAGACCAAGGAGCTGATCACCCCCTCGCAGATGATCAACGGCGATCTCGTGCACATCCAGCACAAGTTCAAGGTCGTGGCGATGGGGGGGCCGTTCTTCGATGTGGACATCGCCCAGGGCAAGCCGGTGGCCCTGACGATCGCGGGGCCGCGCAGCGTGGCGCAGACCGTCCGGAAGGAAGTCCTGAAATTCGACCGGCGGGAGATCACGTCCTACTACAATTTCGACATCGTGGGGATCGAGGCCTGCGGGGCCCTCAAGAACATCGTGGCCAACATCAAGGGGGTCACGGACAGCATGAGCCTGGGCAATTCCATCCCGGGAACCATCTTCGCGCGCTCCGGGGTGGAGATCCGCTCGCTGGCGAGGCTCCTGGGGGGAAGCTTCCAGGCCTTCTACAGCCAGGCGGGCGTGGGCGACCTCTACGTCACGCTGTCCTCGGACGCCAGCAAGAACTACCGCTACGGGAAGCTCTACTACGAACTGTTCGACGGCAACCCCATCGAGACGGACCGCAGGGTGCTCGAGCGCATCGACGGCACGCCCGAGGGGCCGAACACGATCCGCAACGTGTACCGCTACCTGGCGAAGAAGAACATGTACAGCCCCATCTTCTCCTGCGCCTATCATGTCTTCAACGAGTCGGGGGACCGCAAGCAGATCGAGGAGCGGCTCATCGAGTCCATCCAGTTCGACAAGCGCTCCAAGGAGTACATCGGGCCGGTGTCGAGGGTGCTGTACCGGCTGTTCCCGAACTGGTGGTACAGGCGGGACAAGGGCCTGCCGTCGATGCTGGATTTCTAGAGGCGTTGAAGACGGCAGCAGACAGCCGACCGCATCCCGTCGACAGCCCGACATGAAATCGAATCCCCCGGATCCATGATCGCGGGGGATTTTTCTGTCTGCCGTATGCTGTTTGCTGTCCGCCGTCTACTGCTTGGCGGCGGGCTGGGGTTTGCCGTTTGCGGGGGCCTCGGGCGCCAGGGCGGCCGAGGCGACGGGTTCCAGAGCCTTGAGCCTCTTGATGTAGAGGCCCCGGTAGCTCAGGTTCTTGTAGTTGACCATGTCGTCCATGAGCTGGGCGGCGGCGGGCCGGATGTCCACGCCGTAGCGGTTCCCCTTCTCCCGGTTCGCCCGGTCCACGACCAGCACGGCGTAATACGTCGCGAGGATCCGCGTCTTGGAGTCCCGCCGCCACAGGTAGGCCTTGCCCGACAGGGTGTTCAGGAAGAAGGCGGCGTATTCGTAGAGCTCCTTGTGCGTCATCCGGATCTCGGGGCTTCGGGCCTCGATCCCCTTGTTGAGCCAGTCGAAGAGCATCTCCGCCGTCGACTCCATCAGCTCCGTCTCGTTGGCGAGGATGTCGAGAAGCAGTCCGATGTTGTCTTTCCCGATGACCCGCAGGAAGTGCTCCTGGTTCAACTTGAGCTTGTAGGGGTCGGCGGCCTCGCCGGCCACGATGGGCGGGTTCGCGGCCAGGTCGTTCAGAATCTTGACCAGCTGCCGGAAGGTCCCCTCGGGAAGCCTGCGGGCCTTGATGTACTCCCGCTCGTCGAGGTTGCGGCAGAAACGGATCATGTCCTGCTCGAGATCCTCGAAATCCTTCCACTCTTTCGGCGTCTTCTGCGTCCGCAGCTTCTTGCGGTAGACGCGGTTGCCCTGGATGTCGGGAGGCGCCCCGGGCGTATGCTTCGCCATCACGGGCTGGGCGAATCCCTTGCGCACGATGCCCAGGTCCTCGAGGCCGCCCCGTTCGAGGTACACCCCGACGCTGAGCACCGCGACGATGCAGAGGATCGTGCCGATTCCGACGAGGATGGTCCGGTTGTCCAAGATGGAGCCTCCGACCGTGGGTGAGAATCACGGGGGAAACAGTTTCCCCCTTCCCTGCCGGATGGAGAAATGAGCAATTTCTGTGCCGCTGGCTCGGAGAGCCGCAAATTACGGGTCACCCTCATCCGGGGGCGGCCGGAATGGGGCTGGCGCCTCTGCCGGAAGAAGGTAAGAAGGTAAGACGGTGAGAAGGTGGGAAGGGCTTTCAGCATCTGATAGCCCGCTGGCTTATCCAAGCTTCTTACCCTCTCACCCTCTTACCCTCTCTTCCGGGTCGGCACGCCCCGGAGATCACCCCATCAGCGGCTCGATGACGAGGTTCGGCACCGCCGTCTCTCGGGCCCGGGCGAGCCGTTCCCGGCCCGCGTAGACCGCCACGGAGGATGCCTCGAGGGCCGGGACGAGGACCTCGCGGACCGCCCTCAGGAGCGCCTCCGGGGTCATGGCGAGAACCCGGTCCCGGAAGGCCTGCCGGTCGGCATCGGTGATCCCCGAAAAATGGCGCACCATGGCCAGGTAGCCCTTTCCTGCCGGGTCCGAAGGCCTATCCAGGGTGCCGAGCGTGCCGATGACGGTCTTTTCCAGCTCGTCGGCGCCGATCCCCGTGTCCAGCAGGTGCCGCGCGGCCCCCTCGTAGACCCTCAGCGTCTCCTCCAGGTGGGGGTCCCGGTAGGAGAGGAAGGAGAAGATCCTCCCGGCGGGGTCGTAGAGGGACATCCCGCCGTAGGCCCCGCCCTGGACCCGGATCCGGTTGTAGAGGTAGCCCTTCGAGAGCTCCCTCGAGGCGACGGCGAGCGCCGCCGACGAGGGGTCGTGGTAGCCCGGCGCGAGGGCCGCCTGTGCCACGTAGCAGACCTGCGCGGCGATGGACACCCCGAGCTGCGCCGGCCCCGGCGGTACCGATGCCGCTGCGACCCCGGGGGGGCCGCCGCCCAGCCGCCCGGTCAGGTTGCCGATCTCCTTGAGGAGAAGCTCGATCCCCTCGGCATCGCCCGTCACGTTGATCAGCAGCCGGCCCCGCCGGAACACGAGCGCCCTGAGCCGCTCCATGGTCTCGACGAGGGCGTCGGCCTCGAATCGTTCCGCCAGGCCGTTGAGCAGCCGCAGCTGGATGCGCCCGTTCCACTGTTCGTCGCGCAGCGACGGCAGGGCCAGCGTCGAGGCCGCCGTCCGCTGGGCGAAGAGGTGACCCGAGGGGATGACGGCGGCCTGCAGGCTGTTGCGCTTCTCCAGGACGAGGTCCTCCATCCGCCGGCGGTCCGTCAGATCGCCCGCGGCGAGGATGTCGCCGAGAAGTCCGACGGCCTCGGGGATGTTGCGGTGCAGGGCCCGCATCCGGAAGAGCATCCTCTGCCATGTCCCGTCGCCGTCGCGGCCGAAGCCCGACGCAAGCTGGACCTCCAGCCGGCCCATGGCCTTGGAGATGCGCGTGGCCATCTCTTCGTACCGGCGCCCCGCGGCCCCCATCCCCCGCGCGAGTTTGCCGAGCAGCGGCAGCCAGGGCTGCAGCTCCTCGGGCACGTGGGAGACGTCGAAGGCGCAATCGAGGGAGACGATACCGTTGCCGAAGATCTCGTGCCTCAGGACATCCACCCCGTCCGCGCGGCCCGCCTCGGAGGGGATCCGCTCCACCTCGCGGGGGACGTCGGTTCGCCGCAGGCGGGGAAGCGCGGCGAGGGCCTCCGGGGAATCGGGCTCGGACTGCAGCGCCTTGAGGCGCAGGGCCTCTTCGCGGATCCGCTCCCGGTCCTGCTCCGAAAGGCTCGCCCGGAGTTCGGCCATCCGCTGCCGGAACCGGGCCTCGCCCTCCTCCAGCAGGCTGTGGCTCGGCTCCATGACGGAGGTCAGGCGGTGCGGGTTGTCCACGAACCACCGCCGGATGACATCCTGGAAGAGCCCCGGCTCGCGCCGCCAGCGCTCCCGGATCCGCCCGATGAGGGCATTGAACCTCAGCGGCGCCAGGGGGTCCCCGTCGTAGAGCCAGGTGTGGAAGACGCGTCCCATGAGCGTGATCCCGTAGGGGTAGGCGCCCCGCACGATCTCCCGCCCGTGGAACTCCACCTGGTGCAGGGCGGCCTCGATGAGGTCCCGGTCGAAGCCCGTTCGGGCCAGCTCCTCGAGGGTCTTCAGGGCCAGGGTCTCGACGGCCTCCTGCTTGTCGGGATCGGTGCCGCGCAGGCCCACGGCGAAGACGACCTGCCGCAGGTCGCTCTCGAGACCCGTGACGGGCGAGAGGTCCTCGCCGAGGCCCGAGTCGATGAGGGCCTTGCGCAGCGGTCCCGCCGCCGTGCCCACCAGCGCGTGCGAGACGATGCGAAGCAGCAGCACCTCCTCGGGCTCGGTGTTCTCGGCGGCCATCCAGGCCAGGTTGACGACGGTCTTGCGCGCCGGACTGTCGCCCTTCGCGATGGGGAAGAAGTCCCGCGTCCGGCGGGGCCTCTCCCATCGCGGCTGCAGCCGGATGGCCGAGTCGATCGGCACCCGGCCGAACCCCGCGAGCACGCCCTCCAGGAAGGCCAGGTGCTCCTCGGTCGGGATGCTGCCGTAGAGGAAGAAATAGGCGTTCGAGGGCGAGTAGTAGAGCCGGTGGAACTCCCGGAGCTGCTCCCAGGTGAGCCGGGGGATCTCCTCGGGGTCGCCCCCGGAATCAAAGCCGTAGGGGTTGTCGGGGAAGAGCGCCTGCTGCAGGGCCTTGACCATCAGCCCCTCGGGCGACGAGTAGGCGCCCTTCATCTCGTTGAAGACGATGCCCGAGACGGTGAGCTCGCTCGCCGCATCGTCCGGGCTGACGAACTCGAGGTGATGCCCCTCCTGCATGAAGGTCTCCCGCAGGATCCGGGGCCTGAACACCAGGTCGGCATACACCCGCGCCAGGTTGAAGTAGTCCACGGGCACCTGGCTGGCCACGGGGTAGACGGTCTTGTCGGGGTAGGTGAAGGCGTTGATGAAGGTCTGCAGCGTGGCGCGCGACAGTTCGTTGAAGGCATCCTTCACGGGGTATCGCTCGGAGCCCGCCAGGACCGAGTGCTCCAGGATGTGGGCGATCCCCGTGGAGTCCCAGGGGGGCGTGCGGAACCCGACGGCGAAGAGGTTCTCGCGGTCGGTCGTGTGGAGGTGCAGGACCCTCGCCCCCGTGGCGAGGTGCTCCATCTCGTAAGCCGTGCAGCAGAGATCGCCGACGGCCTCGACCCTGCGGACGAGGAAACCTCGCAGGGTTTCTCCCTGCCGGAGTCGCGGGGGCGGGCAGTGTGCCGTCTGTTCCATATGAGAAGCGCCTCGATGGGGTCCGTCTTCGCGACCGGCGGCACCGGTAAAAAAACGGTACTGGAAATGCGGGAAAGAGTCAAGGCGCAGTCTCCGGACAGGGCCATCGGGAAGCGTGCCGCGGGCGGCCGGACGCGAGGCCCGGCTCGAAGGGCGGGAATTACGAATTTGTAATTGACAACCCCCGTGTTTGATGATAGGCACCGTCGGCAAACCATTGCCGTTTCTTTTGGGCCGACGTGACTCCCGACATCGAGAAAAAGCTGTTGCTCATCCTCCGGATCCTCCGTGACTCCGGGCAACCGATGGGGGCGCGCCTCATCGCGCGGCGCATGGCCGAGCATGGGGTCCCGCTAAGCGAGCGGATGGTCCGATACCACCTGGGCCTGACCGACGAGCGGGGTCTGACGGAGCTGGCGGGGCGGCGCGACGGACGGGCCATCACGAAACGGGGCATCGAGGAGATCGGCAGCGCCCGCGTCCGCGACAGGCTGAGCCTGGCCATCTCCCGGATCGAAACGCTGGCCTTCAGGACCACTTTCGACCCCGCGAAGAAACGGGGGATGGTGCCCGTGAACATTTCCTTGATTCCCCGCGAGAAATTCAGGCGGGCCGTCGGCGCCATGCAGACCGCCTTCGAGGGGGGGCTTTGCGTGAGCCGGCTCGTCGCCCTGGCGAAGTCCGGCGAAAAACTCGGCGAGACAGTCGTCCCGGAAGGCAAGATCGGCCTCGCCACGGTGTGCAGCATCGTTGTCAACGGCGTTCTGTTGAAAAACGGTGTCCCCATGGATTCGAAGTTCGGGGGCATCGTCCAGTTCTTCAGGGGGGAGCCCCTGCGATTCGTCGAGCTCATTCACTACTCCGGGTCCTCCCTGGACCCCTCGGAGGCCTTTATCCGGGCCCGGATGACCTCCGTGCGGGACGTGATCGCCGAGGGGGAGGGCCGGATCTTGGCAAACTTCCGCGAGATCCCCGCCCTGAGCAAGGACCTGGCGGAGCGGATCGTGAAGGCCCTCCGGGACTCCGGCATCGACGGCGTGCTCGCCATCGGGAAGGTCAGCGAACCCGTCTGCGAGGTTCCCGTGGATCTGAACAAGGTGGGCATGATCCTCACCGGTGGACTCAATCCCGTCTGCTGCGCCCAGGAGGCCGGGATCGACGTCGAGAACCTGGCCATGAGCGCCGTCATCGAGTTCGGCGAGCTGAGGCCCTTCGAGGATGCCGTCAGGGGCCGGGCGGGCTGAGGCGGGCGGCCGGGGTTCCCAGAAGGCCGCCGCGGAAGGGCCCCGATAGGCAATGGGTCATTGCGAGTTGTTCGCGAAATGCATAAAACCAAACGATTGAAGGGGGTATCCACCATGTCCGTGATCAAAGATGTCATTGCAAAGGTAAAACAGATCGATCCCCATGAGCCCGAATTCCACCAGGCCGTGGAAGAGGTCCTGGAGTCGCTGGAACCCACGACCAAAAGGCATCCGGAATTTGTGAAGGCCAACATCTACGAGCGAATCGTGGAGCCGGAGCGGACGATCATTTTCCGCGTCCCCTGGGAAGACGATCAAGGCAACATCCATGTCAACCGCGGGTTCCGCATCCAGTTCAACAACGCCATCGGCCCCTTCAAAGGCGGGTTGCGCTTCCACCCCTCGGTCAACCTCAGCATCCTGAAGTTCCTCGGCTTCGAGCAGATCTTCAAGAATTCTCTGACGACCCTGCCCATGGGCGGGGCAAAGGGCGGCTCCGATTTCGACCCCAAGGGCAAATCGGATCGGGAGGTCATGCGCTTCTGCCATTCCTTCATGCGGGAGCTGTTCCGCCACGTGGGCGCCGAATGCGACGTCCCGGCGGGAGACATCGGCGTCGGCGCCCGGGAGATCGGGTATCTCTACGGTTACGACAAGAAGATCCGCAACGAGCACACGGGCGTCTTCACCGGCAAGGGGCTCGCCTACGGCGGCAGCCTGATCCGGCCCGAAGCCACGGGCTACGGCTGCGTCTACTTCGCCGCCGAGATGCTGGCCACTCGCGGCCTGGACTTCAAGAACAAGGTGGTGGCGATCAGCGGCTCCGGCAACGTGGCCCAATACGCCGTGGAGAAGGTCAACCAGATGGGCGGCAGGGTCGTCACGCTCTGCGACTCGGAGTCGACGATCGTGGACGAGGAGGGCATCAACGACAAGAAACTCGGCTTCGTGCTGGAGCTCAAGAACGTCAAGCGCGGTCGGATCAAGCAGTACGCCGACCAGTACAAGGCCGTCTGCATCATCGGGAAAAATGTCTGGGAGGCCATCAAGGAGCAGGGGATCAAGATCGACATCGCCCTGCCCTGCGCGACACAGAACGAGCTCGACGGGGCCTGCGCACAGGCCCTCGTCAAGAACGGCTGCATCTGTGTCTCCGAGGGGGCGAACATGCCTTCCACGCCGGAAGCCGTCCGGATCTTCCAGGACAACAACGTACTCTACGGCCCGGGCAAGGCCGCCAATGCCGGCGGCGTGGCGACCTCCGGTCTCGAGATGAGCCAGAACAGCCTCAAGCTCTCCTGGACGCG
>JAGPKU010000068.1:8440-12746 GCA_018053845.1 Syntrophobacterales bacterium | reverse complement strand
GTCCTGGAGGCCGCCTTCGATCGGCTCTGGGTCGAGGGCGAGATCTCCAACCTCCGCCGTCCCGCCTCGGGCCACCTCTACTTCACGCTCAAGGACGAAGAGAGCCAGATCCGGGCGGTCCTCTTCCGCCCCGCCGCCCGGGCACTGAATTTCGATCTCGAGGACGGGATGCACATCGTCTGCCGGGCCCGAATGAACGTCTATAAGCCCCGCGGCGAGTACCAGCTCATCCTCGACTACGCCGAGCCGCGGGGGGTGGGCGCCCTGCAGATCGCCTTCGAACAGCTCAAGGCGAAGCTCCAGGCCGAGGGACTCTTCGACCCCGTCCACAAGAAACCGCTGCCGTTTCTGCCCTCGCGCATCGCGGTGGTCACCTCGCCGTCGGGCGCCGTCATCCGGGACATCCTGAACATCACGAAGCGCCGCTTCCCCTCGGTGGACATCCTCATCGCCCCCGTTCGGGTACAGGGCGCCGAGGCCGCCGCCGAGATCGTCGAGGCCCTCGATCGCCTCAACGAGATGCCCGGCATCGACGTGATCATCGTGGCGCGGGGCGGCGGCTCCCTGGAAGACCTCATGGCCTTCAACGACGAGGGGGTGGCCCGGGCGATCTTCGCCTCGCGGATCCCCGTCGTGAGCGCCGTGGGCCACGAGATCGACTTCACCATCGCCGACTTCGTCGCCGACGTGCGGGCGCCCACCCCCTCGGCGGCCGCCGAACTCGTCGTGCCCCTGCGAAGCGATCTGGTCCAGCAGGTCCGGGCCCTGCGCGGCCGCTTCGTCCAATCCGCCGAGCGGTTCCTCAGGCTTCGCCGTCAGCGGCTGGAGGTCCTGGCCGAACGGGTCCGCGACCCGCGGCGGCGCCTCGTCGATCTTCGGCTCGCCCTCGACGAGCGGTTCGCCGGCCTGACCGCCTCCCTGACGAGGCGGGTGCGCACCGAGCGGGAGAGGCTTCGCCGGTTCGAGACACACCTGCAGTACCTGAGCACCGCGGCGAAGGTCGAAGCCCTCACCTTTGTGCTTGAAAATATGAGAAAAGGCATGATAACGGGAATCTTCCGCCAGGTGGAAGGGCTCCGGTCGAGGCTGGCGGGCCTCACGGCCCTGCTGGACAGCCTGAGCCCGCTTGCCGTCCTGGCCCGGGGATACGCCATCGTCCGGACCCTCCCCGAGGGGAAGGTCGTCCGAAATGCAGGGGATCTCTCGACGGGAGACCCCGTTGGCATAAATGTTGCGAAAGGTCGGTTCAATGCCGTCGTCACCACGATCGAAGAAGCATGACGGGATGACGGAGGTCAAGTTCGAGGATGCCCTGGCGAAACTCGAGGAGATCGTCCGGAAGATGGAGCAGGGCGAGCTGACGCTCGACGAGTCCCTGGCCTCCTTCGAGGAAGGGATCCGGCTCTCCCGGCTCTGCTCCGCGAAGCTCGACGAGGCCGAACGAAGGATCGAGATCCTTCTGAAAAAGGAGGGTGAAACGGAAGTGAAGCCCTTCAGCCCCGAACCGGAAGGAGATGATCACTAATCCCAAATCCCTGGACGAGTACCTCCAGTCACGGAAGACCCTCGTCGATCAGGCCCTCGAGCTCTACCTGCCCGCCGAGTCGACCGAGCCCTCCGTGATCTTCAGGTCCGCCCGATACAGTGTGTTCGCCGGGGGAAAGCGCCTTCGCCCGATCCTCTGCATCGGCGCCGCCGAGGCCGTCGGCGGCCCGATCGACGCCGTCATGCCTGCGGCCTGCGCGCTCGAACTCATCCACACCTATTCCCTCATTCACGACGATCTCCCGGCCATGGACAACGACGACACCCGGCGCGGCAAGCCGACGAGCCACAAGATCTTCGGCGAGGCCGTCGCGATCCTGGCCGGCGACGCCCTGCTCACGGACGCCTTCCGGATCATCGCCGGGCGGACCCCCCTGGGGGTCGTGAAGCCCGAGACACTGCTCCAGGTGATCCAGGAGCTGGCCCTCGCGGCAGGCTGGTTCGGCATGGTGGGCGGCCAGGTGGCGGACATCGAATCCGAAGGGAAGGCGCCCGAGGAGAAGACGCTGCACTTCATCCACACGCGCAAGACGGGCGCGCTGATCACGGTGTCGCTCCGCGCCGGGGCCCTGCTCGGCGGGGCGGACGCCGCCGCGCTCGACGCGCTGACCGAATACGGGCGTCACGTGGGCCTTGCGTTTCAGATCGCCGATGATATCTTGAACGTCGAGGGCGACGCGAAGGCCCTGGGAAAGGGCACCGGGAGCGATCGCGACCGGGGAAAGCTCACCTATCCGGCGCTGGTCGGGATGGAGACCTCGAAACGGGTCGCCGCGGAACTCGTGGAGAAGGCCCTCGGGGACCTGAGCGCGCTGGACGAACGGGCCGAGCCGCTGCGGATGATCGCGCGGTTCATCGTGGAGCGAAAAACATAACCCCCTCTTTCCCCGGTTGAGGGGATCCGGCCGCACAGGCACACAGGACGGGTCAGGCAAGGCATGCTCGAAACCATCGATTCACCGGCCGACATCAAGCGGCTCCGCCCGGACGAGCTCGAAGTCCTCGCGGAGGAGATCCGCAGGGTCATCATCGAGACCTGTTCCCGCAACGGCGGCCACCTCGCCCCGTCGCTGGGCACCGTGGAGCTCACCCTCGCCCTGCACTACGTCTTCGACGCCCCCCGGGACAAGATCGTCTGGGACGTGGGCCATCAGGCCTACACCCACAAGATCATCACGGGACGGCGCGAGCGGTTCCACACGCTGCGCCGAAGCGGCGGGATCTGCGGCTTCCCGCGGCGCGAGGAGAGCCCCTACGACGTCTTCAGCGTGGGGCACAGCAGCACCTCGATCTCTGCGTCGGCGGGGATCGCCGAGGCGCGCTGCCTCAACGGCGAGAGCTACAAGGTCGTCGCCGTGATCGGCGACGGATCCATGACGGCGGGCATGGCCTTCGAGGGCCTCAACTGGGCGGGCGACCGCAAGAAGGATCTCATCATCATCCTCAACGACAACGAGATGTCGATCTCGCCCAACGTGGGCGCCCTGTCGGCCTACCTCAACCAGATCATGACGGGCCGCAGGGTCACCCGGCTGCGCAACGACGTGAAGCAGTTTCTCCGGAGCATCCCCAACGTGGGCGAGCAGATGGTCAGGCTCTCTCGCCAGGCCGAGGAGGCCCTCAAGAGCTTCCTGACCCCCGGGGCCCTCTTCGAGGAGCTGGGCTTCGAGTACGTGGGACCCCTGGAGGGGCACCGCCTCGACCATCTCATCCCCATGCTGCGCAACGTCAAGGAACACAACCGGCCCGTGCTGGTCCACGTGCTGACGAAAAAGGGGAAGGGCTACCCCTTCGCCGAGCTGGAGCCCACGAAGTTCCACGGCATCGGCCCCTTCAACCCCCGCACGGGCGACCTGGCCGCCGACCCGGGCGGCATCCCCAGCTACACGGAGGTCTTCGGCCGGACGATGATCAAGCTCGCCCGGGCGAACCCGAAGATCGTGGCCATCACGGCGGCCATGTGCAGCGGGACGGGGCTCGACGCCTACGCGAAGGTGTTCCCCGAGCGCTTCTTCGACGTGGGGATCGCGGAGCAGCACGGGGTGACCTTCGCCGCGGGGATGGCGACGGAGGGGATCATCCCCGTCGTGGCCATCTACTCCACCTTCATGCAGCGGGCCTACGACCAGGTTCTCCACGACGTCTGCCTCCAGAGGCTGCCCGTGGTGCTCGCCATGGACCGCGGCGGGATTGCGGGCGACGACGGCGCGACCCACAACGGCGTCTTCGACTTCTCGTACCTGCGGGCCATCCCGAACATCGTCGTCATGGCGCCCAAGGACGAAAACGAGCTGCAGCACATGCTCAAGACAGCCGTCGAGTGCGGCGGGCCCGCCTCGGTCCGATACCCCCGCGGCAAGGGGCTGGGCGTGGCGCTCGACGAGGAACCCCGGGCCCTCGAGATCGGCAAGGCCGAGATCCTCCTGGAAGGCGCCGACCTGGCCGTCTTCGCCATCGGCCACACGGTGCAGCCGGCCCTGGACGCCGCGAGGCGCCTGCGCGAGGAAGGGATCGACGCCGCCGTCGTCAACTGCCGCTTCGTCAAGCCCCTGGACGAAGAACTGCTGACCCGGGTGGCCTCGGCGACGGGAAAGGTCCTCACCGTCGAGGAGAACGTCCTGGCGGGGGGCTTCGGCAGCGCGGTGCTCGAGATGTTCGAGGCCAGGGGCCTTGCGGGCATCGCGGTGAAGCGCCTGGGCATCCGCGACGAGTTCGTCGAGCACGCCACCCAGGCCGAGATGCGCCGGAAATACGGCATCGA
>JAGPKU010000068.1:0-8340 GCA_018053845.1 Syntrophobacterales bacterium | reverse complement strand
AACGAGCAGACCGTCGACAAGGCGGGGGCGCTCATCGCCGAGGGCGCGGCCGTCCGGCTCCGCGGCGGGGATCACCCCTACGTGAGCCGCGGCGGCGTGAAGCTCAAGGGTGCCCTGGAGGCCTTCGGGATCCGGGTCTGCGGGCTGACGGCACTCGACGTGGGCGCCTCGACGGGGGGCTTCACGGACTGCCTTCTGCAGGAGGGGGCGCGGAGGGTCTACGCCGTCGACGTGGGCTACGGGCAGATCGCCTGGAAGCTGCGCAACGACCCGCGGGTGGTGCTCTTCGAGCGGAGCAACATCCGGCACTTCCAGGGCGTGGGGGTCGAGGCGCCCGTCGACATCGCGACGATCGACACCTCCTTCATCTCGCTGCGGCATGTCGTCCCGTCGACGCTGCGCTTCCTGCGGGAAGGCGGCACCCTGCTGGCCCTCGTCAAGCCGCAGTTCGAGGTGGGCAGGGGCGAGGTGGGCAGGAAGGGGGTCGTCCGCGACCCGGCGCTGCACCTCCGCGTGATGGGGGAGCTTGCGGCCTTTTTCGCCGAGCAGGGCCTGACGGTCAAGGGGACCTGCGAGTCGCCCATCACCGGTCCGGAGGGGAACCGGGAGTTTTTCATCTGGGCAGTAAAGTAAAGCGAAGGGAAGAAGGTGAGAGGGTAAGAAGGTGAGACAAAGATGCTGAAGCTTGCCGCTTTTCAACCCGAAACCCGATGCCTTGTGTACCCATGATCAAGCGTTTCGTGAAAAACATCGAGATCCGGCTGGCCGAGACGGCGGGCTTCTGCATGGGCGTGCGCAGGGCCGTCGACATGGTCCTCGACCTGGCCCAGCACAAGGGCGACCGCCGGATCTACACCTACGGGCCCCTCATCCACAACCCCCAGACCGTCGAGTTGCTGCGCAGGCGGGGGATCATCCCCGCGCGGGATCTCGACGAGATCGAGGAGGGGACGACGGTCATCATCCGGGCCCACGGCATCTCGCCCCGGGAGCGGGACGCCCTGAAGAAAAAGGGGGTCATGATCGTCGACGCCACCTGCCCGAAGGTGGGGCGCGTGCAGTCGGTGATCAAGAAGCACGCCGCGCAGGACTACCGGATCGTCATCGTGGGCGACGCCGAGCACCCCGAGGTCAACGGCCTGCTGGGCTACGCCGGCGGCCGCGGCCTCGTCGTCAGCAGCCTCGAGGATGCACGGCGCCTGCCGCCCATGGAGAAGGTCTGCGCCGTGGCCCAGACGACGCAGAGCCTCGACGAGTATCGGGCCATCGTCGCGGAGATCCGGGGCCGCGTCCCCGAGACGGTCGTCTTCGACACGATCTGCGACTCCACGGAGAAGCGCCAGGCCGAGATCAAGGATCTCGCCTGCTCGATGGACGCCGTCGTCATCGTCGGCGGACGAAACAGCGGCAACACGCGGCGCCTGGTGCAGATCTCCGAATCCATGGGCGCCCCGACGTTCCACATCGAGACGGCCGAGGAGATCCGGGACATCCCGCTGGGCCGGTACAACCGCATCGGGATCTCCGCCGGGGCCTCGACGCCGAACTGGATCATCGAGCGTGCCGTCGACGCGATCCAGAACGCGCGGCTGGGGGCCGACGCGCGGGGCTGGTTCGTCAACCTTTGGCTGGCCTCCGTGCGCATCGACGTCTACTCCGCGCTCGGGGCCGCCTGCCTGGCCCTCGCGGCCCAGTACCTCCAGGGGGTCTCCTTCAGCATCCTGCAGCTCCTCATGGCGGCCTTCTACGTGTTCTCCGTCCACACCCTCAACCGCTTCGTCGACCGGGAGGTCAGCGGCCTGCGGGGGACGTTCCGCGAGGAGGCCTACGCCCGCAACGCCCGGCTCTACGTCGTCTCGGCCTTCCTGGCCATGCTGCTGTCCCTGGGGCTCGCCTACATGATCGGGCTTACGCCGTATCTCATGCTGGCCCTGGTCTCCATCGTGGGGGCCCTGTACAACCTGCGCGTCTTCCCGAAGGGGTGGCGCTTCCGCAGGCTGCGCGATCTGCCGGGCACGAAGAACTTCTTCATGGCGGCCGCCTGGGCCCTCGTCATCGCCGTGGTCCCGTACGTGGGCCCGCCGATCGAGATCTCGGCGGACATGGCCGTGGCCGCGCTGTTCATCTTCTCGATCGTCTTCGTCCGGTCGTCCCTGTCGGATCTCATCGAGATCCAGAGCGACCGCCTGTTGGGCCGTGAGACCATCCCCGTCGTGATCGGCGAAGAGGGGACCCGCAAGCTCCTCAACGGGATCTCCCTGCTGCTGGCCCTCCTGCTCGTCCTGTCCTATCCCCTCAAGTGGACGACATCGCTGAGCTTCATGCTGCTTCCCTGCGTATTTTACATGTGGATTTGTTTCGATCTTTGTGATAGAAGAACGGCGCTTTCCGCGGCCGCGATCAACGGACTGCTGGAAACCAACTATGTTCTCGCGGGGTTATGCACGGCGGCCTGGCTGGTCACCCTGCGGCTGCTCGCGTGAGGACAGGGGGAACCTTGCGAAGGAATTCCGCAGCGGCCCTGGTTGCCGCAGCCGCACTCGCCGCCTGGCTCGTTGCCGGCTGCGAGGGCCTGCGCTTCGTCCAGACGGCGGAGGAGGCGAAGGACTTTCACCCGAAGACGATCGGGGTGCTGCCCGCCGACACGGGCATCTACAAGGATGCCGCAGGCAAGATCGACGGCATCATCACCGAGGTCCTCGTCGGGACGAAGTGGTACACCGCGGTGATCGGCGGCGAGGAGATCCGGAAGCGGATCGAGGCGAACGAGGAGCTCCGCAAGTCCGTCGACGTCTACCTCGCGAAGCTCCGGGAGCTGAACTTTTCCGATCCCGAGCTCTGCAGGGTCATCGCCGAGCTCTGCGGGATCGAGGCCGTTCTCATCCCCACCGTCGACGTGTGGGAGTACACGATGCTGGCCGGCGACAAGGTCGCCCGGGTGGGGCTCTCCATGCGGCTCGTCGACACGAAAACGGGGAAGACCATGTGGAAGGCCGGTCACCAGGTCACCGAGGAGTACCGGTTCCTGAGGCCGGAGCTCACCGGCATCGGCCGCTCGATGGTGCGGAAGATGATCGACCGGATGCCGCACTGACCGAATTGGTTCCAGGCGTCAGGCTTGAGGCGTCTGGACGGGAATTGATCCGGTCGAATGGATCATTATATTCAAGCTCGGTGAAGCTCGGAGCATCCACAGAGAGGCAGGGATCTTTTCGCCCCTGATGCCCGGTGCCTAATGCCTCAACGGAGTGTCCTGATGAAAGAAAAAGTCCAGGCGGCCCTTGATCAGGTTCGGCCCAGCCTCCAACGCGACGGGGGGGATGTGGAGCTCGTGGATGTGACCGAGGAGGGGGTCGTGAAGGTGAAGCTCACCGGCCGCTGCCACGGCTGCCCCATGTCCCAGATGACCCTGAAGATGGGGATCGAGCGCTTTTTGAAGACGAACGTCCCGGACGTGAAGGCCGTCGAGTCCGTCTAGAGCGGCGACCCACAACCCGGCAAGCGAATACTGACACGGAGGAGTTTCTGGAAATGGCCTACGTCATCAGCGATGAGTGCATCGCCTGCGGGAGCTGTGAGGAAGAGTGCCCCGTCGAGGCAATCAGCGAGGGCGACGAGAAGTACGTCATCGACCCCAACCTCTGCACCAACTGCGGGGCCTGCGCGGATGTCTGCCCCGTCGAGGCGATCAGCCCCGGTGACGAGGAGTAGCGTCGACGCATTGGCCGCGTGAGACGAGGGGAAGGGCGCCCGCCTTCCCTCTTTCTTTTTTTCCGAGAGCCCGGCGGAACGCGACAACCCGGCGCGTCCCGGGGGGAATGCCGATCGGTCATGGCAGGACGGTTCATCACCTTTGAGGGCGTCGAGGGGTCCGGGAAGTCCACCCAGATCCGCCTCGCGGGGGAATTCCTGCAGGCCCTCGGCCTTACGGTCGTCGTGACCCAGGAGCCGGGCGGCACCCCGCTGGGGGAGCGCATCCGCGAGATCCTGCTCAACCGCGGCGGCTTCGACATCTCGGGAGAGGCCGAGGTCTTTCTCTTCGCCGCGGCACGGGCCCAGCACGCCGACGCCGTGATCCGCCCCGCCCTGGAGTCGGGGAAGATCGTCCTGTGCGACCGTTTTTCAGACGCCACGATCGCCTATCAGGTATACGGACGGGGTCTTCCCCTGGAGAGCGTCCGCGAAATCTGCCGGCTGGCCTCGCGGGGACTTTCTCCCCACCTGACCCTGCTGTTCGATCTGCCCGTGGAAGAGGGCCTCGCAAGGGCCCTGCAGCGGATCGCCGGGCGCGGAGGCGGCGCCCGGGAAGACCGCTTCGAGCGGGAGCACCTTGATTTCCACCGCCGCATCCGCGAGGGCTATCTCGCCGTCGCCCGGCAGGAGCCGGGCCGGGTGAGGATCCTCGACGCCTCGAAGGACATCGAGTCCACCCGGCAGGAAGTCCGGTCCATTCTCTCCGCGTTCCTGGGGGGGTGACCCATGTCCTTTTCGAGACTCTACGGTCAGCAAGGCCCCATCACCGTTCTCAAGAACGCCCTCGAAAAAAAACGCGTGCCCCACGCCTTTCTCTTCTGCGGGGCCGAGGGGGTCGGCAAGCGGACGGCCGCCCTCGCCTTCGCCGCGGCGATCAACTGCGAAAAGGGCGGCGCCGATGCCTGCGGTTCATGCCTGTCCTGCCGCAAGATCGCCGGGGGCAGCCACCCCGACGTGATCATGATCGAGCCCGAGGGGCAGTTCATCAGGGTGGCCGACATCAAGGCGCTCCAGGAGCGGATGCGCTTCCGCCCCCTCGAGGGGGCCCGGCGCGTCGTGATCATCGACGAGGCCGAGCGCATGAACCTCACGTCGGCCAATTCGCTGCTCAAGACCCTCGAGGAGCCGTCGGCGGCCAACGTCTTCATCCTCGTGTCGTCGCGCCCGCACCTGCTGCCGGTGACCATCCTGTCGCGGTGCCACCGGCTTCGCTTCAACCCCCTTCCGCAGGACCGAATCGCCGCCTTCCTCGAAACGGAGCGCTCTCTTGCGCCGGCCGAGGCGCGCGTTCTCGCCTCGTCGGCCGGCGGCAGCATCGGGCGGGCCCTCGACCTGCACCGGGGCGACTACATCGCGCTGCGGGACGGCATCCTCGATCGGGTCGCGCAGGGGAGGCTCGACCCGATGGGCTGCCTCGCCCTGGCGGGGCGCCTCGCCGGGGAGAAGGAAGACATCCTCGAGGCCCTCGAGATCCTGAAGGCCTGGTTCCGGGACCTGCTGGTGTTCAGGGAAACGGGTCGCGCCGAGGCGCTGATTCATTCCGACCGGGCCGAAGACATCGGCCGCCTTGCCGCCGCGCTCGACGGCAAGTCCCTGCTGGAGGCCGTTCGGGTGATCCGCAGGGCCGCCGAGGCCATCGAGCGAAACGCGAATAAACCATTGACTTTGGAGGCGATGGTCTTTACATTGTTTGCCGACAAGACCCATTTCATTGAGAATTCCCGCCGCGGCCCCCGGGCTGACGGGCCGGGAAGGTGATCCCGACGTGAGACATATCGTAGGCGTCCGGACGGAGAAGGAAGGGCGGGTGCTCAACTTCCAGACCTCGGACGGGACCCTGAAAAAGAACGACACGGTCATCGTCAACGCGGAAAACGGGCTCTGCGTCGGTGTCGTGGCGACGGACAGCAGGGCCGTCCCCCTGCACCTGCTGCCGACGGACATCCGGAACATCGTCCGCCGGTGCACCGACGAGGATCTCCGAGCGCTCGAGCAGAACCGGAAGCTCGAGCGCGACGCGCGGGATTTCTGCTTCCGCCGCATCCGCGACCGCGGCCTCCCGATGAAGCTCATCGGCGTGGAGTGCCTCTTCGACCGCAGCAAGCTCATCTTCTTCTTCACCGCCGAGAACCGCGTCGATTTCCGCGAGCTGGTGAAGGACCTCGTCCAGAAGTTCAAGACGCGGATCGAACTGAGGCAGGTCGGGGCCCGCAACGAATCCCGGATCTTCGGCGGCCTCGGGGTCTGCGGGCAGAAGATCTGCTGCACCAGCTTCCTCTACAACCTCGACCGCGTGTCCGTGAAGATGGCCAAGGAGCAGAACATGCCGCTCAACCCGGAGAAGATCTCGGGGTTGTGCGGCCGCTTGATGTGCTGCCTGGCCTTCGAGTACGACGCGTACCTCGACATGAAGCGCGGGATGCCCAAGTGCGGCAAGCGGGTCGGGATCGCCCAGGGGGGATCGGGCAAGGTGATCCGCCAGAACATCCTCAAGGGCACCCTGGCCGTCTACACCGAGGAGGGGAAGGAGGTCGAGGTCGAGATCAAGGACCTCCGGGAAGCCCAGCCCCTGCCGGTTGCGCCGGCCGAGGGTCCGCCGCCCCGGGGCCCGAGAAACGGGGGCAGGAGACAGCGCTGAGACCCCCGCCCCGATTCCCCGCCGTCCCCATCGGGGAAGCGCCCCGCCGACATCCTGACCACACGATCCGGCACCGGATAAAGGAGGCACCGTGAACGACCGGAAGGTTTTCTACGTCACGACACCCATCTATTACGTCAACGCCTCGCCCCACATCGGCCATGCCTACACGACGATCGTGGGGGACGTCATGGCCCGCTTCTACCGCATGTCGGGCTACGACGTCTTCTTCATGACGGGCACCGACGAGCACGGCGACAAGATCGCCGAGGCGGCCCGGAAGAACAACGAGTCGCCGAAGGCCTTCACCGACCGCATCAGCGCCCAGTTCCGCAGCCTCTGGCCGCAGCTGGCCGTCACGAACGACTACTTCATCCGGACGACCGACGAGAACCACGTCCGGACGGTCCAGTACATCCTCCGGAAGGTCTACGACGCCGGCGACATCTACTTCGGCGAGTACGGCGGGCACTACTGCGTGGGCTGCGAGCGCTTCTACACGGAGACGGAACTCGTCGACGGCAAGTGCCCCGACCACCAGACGGTCCCCGAGTTCCGCAAGGAGAGCAACTACTTCTTCCGGATGAGCAAGTACCAGCAGTGGCTCATCCGGCACATCCACGACCACCCCGACTTCATCCGCCCCGAGCGCTACCGCAACGAGGTGCTCGCCTTCTTGCAGCAGCCCCTGGAGGACCTCTGCATCTCGCGGCCCAAGACGCGCCTGACCTGGGGCATCGAGATCCCCTGGGACTCGAACTACGTGACCTACGTCTGGTTCGACGCGCTGATCAACTACGTCACGGGCATCGGCTACCCCGACGGGAAGGATTTCCAGAAGTACTGGGCCGCCTCGGAGCACCTCATCGCCAAGGACATCGTGAAGCCCCACGGCATCTACTGGCCGACGATGCTCCAGTCCGCCGGGATCGGCCCCTACAAGAACCTCAACGTCCACGGCTACTGGAACGTGGATCAGAGCAAGATGTCCAAGAGCCTCGGTAACGTGGTGCGCCCGCTCGATCTGAAGGACAAGTACGGCCTCGACGCCTTCCGCTACTTCCTGCTGCGCGACATGGTCTTCGGGCTCGACTCGAGCTTCAGCGAGGAGGCCCTCGTCCAGCGGATCAACTCGGATCTGGCCAACGACCTGGGCAACCTCGTGAGCCGCGTCCTCGCCATGGACATCAAGTACTTCAAGGGAAAGGTCCCGGCACCCGCACCCGCGGAGGACGCGGACCGGAAGCTCACCGAGGCGGCGGCCAGGACGCTGGCCGAGGTGGAGCAGTTCTTCCGGGATCTCGCCTTCCACAAGGTGCTCATCTCCATCTGGGAGTTCATCAACGCCGCCAACAAGTACATCGTGGAGAACGAGCCCTGGGTGCTCGCCAAGGACCCCGCGAAGGGAGGCCGTCTCGGGACGGTCATCTACAATTTGCTCGAGTCCCTGCGCCTGACGGCCCACTTCATCCACCCCTTCATGCCCGACACGGCGCGCAAGATCCTCGACTGGATCGGCCTCGCGGACGTCAGGGAGCTCCGCTTCGACGCGGTCCGCAGCTGGGGGGGGCTCCAACCCGGCCTGGCCGTCACGCGCGGCGAGGCCCTCTTCCCGAGGGTGGAGTACAAAAAGGAGGAAGAGGCGCCGGCGAAGAAGTTCGAGATGCTCCCCGAGATCACCTGGGACGATTTCGGCAAGATCGACCTGCGCGTGGCGAAGGTCCTCGAGGCCGAGGCCGTGCCGAAATCCAACAAGCTCATGAAGCTCAAGATCGACTGCGGCGAGGTGCGCACCATCGTGGCGGGCATCCTGCAGGACTACAAGCCCGAGCAGATGGTGGGCCGCTCGATCGTCGTCGTCGTGAACCTCAAGCCCACGAAGCTCATGGGCGTCGAGAGCCGCGGGATGCTGCTGGCCACCGATGCCGAGAAGGGCGGCCTCGCCCTCG
>JAGPKU010000067.1 GCA_018053845.1 Syntrophobacterales bacterium | reverse complement strand
TACAGGGCGGCCAGCTCCCGCAGCGTCGTCTCGCCTGCCGCCGAGGCCGACGGGGCCTCCATGAGCGAGCGGATGCGCGCGATGGGGCCTTCGGGGCTTTCGCCCGTGAAGACGACGGGAAGGCCGAGATCGCGCACGATGCGGTCGCAGACGGCCGCGAACTTCGCCTCGTCCCAGAGCTTCGTCTCCCAGTAGGCGACGGGACTAACTGCCACGAATCCCCGCCGCGTGTCAATCTTCTTTTCGGCCAGCAGGGTCAGGGCCCGCTCGGTGTGGACGTCCTTCAGACCGAGAGGAAACTCCGGCGGCGGGGTTGCGCAGCCCAGGTGCCGCGGAAAATCGAGATACCGGTCCACGGCGTGCTTTCCCATGTCCTCGGGGATCCTCTCGTTGAGAACGAGCCCGCTTCCCTCCTGGAGGCTGTCGAAGCCGAGGCGGCGCTTCCCCCCGCTCAGCCAGACGAGGACGGCGCTCTTGAAGAGACCGTGAAAGTCGATGACGAGGTCGTACGGGCGGTCCCGGAGCATGCGGTAAAACTCCCGGATCTCCCGCAGGACGGCGGTGCGGCCCGCGCCCCGTCGCAGGTCACGGATCCAGCGCTTGCGGCGGGACACGAGGACGCGGTCGAGCATGGGGTGGTCAGCCAGCAGGTCCGCCGCGGCTTCCTCGACGGCCCAGCTGATGTGCGCCTGCGGGTAGCAGCGCCGCAGGGCCGCGAGCGAGGGCAGCGTGTGGATCACGTCCCCGATGGCGCTGAGCTTGACGATCAGGATGTTCATCTCTCGCGGTCCCTCAGGATCCACCGCACGGCCTCGAGGATGTCCTCGGCGATGAAGGCGGGCATGTCCGTCCGGACGATGTTCGACCCGTAGCCCGTCCGGACCAGGATCGCGCGGGCCCCCGCCTTTTTCCCCGCCTCGACGTCCTTCAGCATGTCGCCCACCATGTACGAGCGAGACAGGTCGATGCCCATCTCCGCGGCGGCCCGCAGCAGCAGCCCCGGCTTGGGCTTGCGGCAGGCGCAGTCCTGCTTGTAGATGCCGTCGCCGTAGACGGGGTGGTGGGGGCAGACGTAGAACCCGTCGATGCGGGCTCCCCGGGCCGCAAGCAGCTCGTTGATCCGGTCGTGGACGCTGCGGACGAACTCTTCCGTGAAGTACCCCCGGGCGATCCCGGACTGGTTGGTCACCACCACGGCCTTCATCCCCGCGTCGTTCACGAGGCGGATCGCCTCGAACGTCTGCGGCAAGATCCGCAGCTGCTCCATGCGGCTCAGGTAGCCGACCTCCTCGTTGATTGTGCCGTCGCGGTCCAGGAAGACGGCGGCGTGGGTTCCGTTCATGCGTTCCCCCTGCGGTGTCCCGCCTCCTCGAGAAGCCGGGTCGAGTGCTCGAGGACCTCGTCGACGGTCACGAGGTCCATGCACCTGAAATCGGTCGGACACTCCTGCCTGAGGCAGGGGCTGCAGTCCACGGGCCTGCGGACGAGCACCGTCCGCTCCCCCAGGGGATAGGTGGTCTTCGGGTCGGTGGACCCGAAGACGGCGACCGTGGGCACCCCGAGGGCCCCGGCGACGTGCATGAGCCCCGAGTCGTTCGTGATGAAAAGATCGCAGCAGGCGATAAGCGCGATGGCGTCGCCCAGGCTCGTCCTGCCGGCGATATCCACGAGGGCCGTTTTCGCCGCGGCCTGCACCGCCTCCGTGCTCGCCCGGTCCCCGGCGCTGCCGAAGAGAAGGACCGGGCAGGCGAATCGCTCCGCGAGGCGGTCGGCCACGGCCGCAAACCGCTCCGGAAACCAGCGCTTGGCCGGACCGTAGGCCGCCCCCGGGGCCATGCCGACAAGCGGGCGCCGCCCCGCGATGCCCCACTCGGCAAGATGCCGCCCCGCCGCGCGCTGCTGTTCCTCCGTCGGGACGATCGAGACCGACGTGCCCGACGGTTCGAACCCCAGCGCCTCGAGCATCCCGAGATAGTAGAGCGACTGGTGGACCGTCTTCACCGACGGGTTCAGCTTTACCGGGTGCGTGAGCAGCGGGCCGCGGGCGTCGGTGTCGTATCCGGCGCGCACCGGGATTCCGGCGAGCCGGGCGATGACGGCGGCCTCGATGGCGTTCTGCAGGAGGATCGCCGCGTCGAAGCGCCTCTGCCTGAGCTCACGGGCGAGGGCGAAGAGCCCGCGGAGGCCGTCGTGCCGGCCGGGGCGCTCGTAGACCAGCACGTCGTCCACGGCCGGGTGCATCCGCACGAGATCGGCCACCCAGGGCTTGACGAGGACCGTGATGCGGGCCTTCGGCAGCGTGGCGCGCACGGCCGCCATCGCCGGAAAGGTCATCACCACGTCGCCGATCCAGTTGGTGCCCCTGATCAGCACGCTGTTTATCTTGTCGAAGTCCATCCGTTTGGCCACGGTGAGGCCTTGCGTGCGCGAAGTCAGGAAGATCGGAAGTTAGGAAGAGCGGAAAATGCCTAATAACAGAACTTTTCCGCCTGCTGCTCCATTCGATTCAGCATTCCAATGATGGATTCATACTCCTTATCCAAGGACATGAAAAGGGGTTCTTCCATATAATGGCAAGCATGGCAGAATTCAAGCCAGCTTTGCGTTTCCGATGCTTCCCGCATGGCATCCGTCAGCTTGTTGCAGAAGACTGCCGGATATTTTCTCTTCCTTCAGGCTTCTGCTGGATTGGAGCATACCGCCCGTGACGACCGCCTGATCTGATCGGTCAGTGCATATTTTTCTTCGGCAGGCAATGTCTTCGTGGCCTGATAAATTTTCATCGCAAGTTCAAATGCCTTCTGGTAGACCTCCAAGTCTCGAAAGTGCTTGATCGTCGATTTTCTCAAACCCGTCTTTTCCATCAATCCGCTCTTCTGCTCTTCCGATCTTCCTGACTTCGCGGTTGTCATCGGCAGGTGACAACCTGATGCGCAGAATCACTGCCACGGCTTCGTCTTCCACCGCTGGTGGATCCAGAACCACTGGTCGGGGTACTTGCGCACCATGTCTTCGACAACCTTCGTGAAGCGCTGCGTGTTCACGGCGAGATCCGACTCGTAGTCGTCGGTCCGGGTGATCTCGACGGCGGGCAGGATGATCAGCCGGTATCGGCCGTCGGGCATCCGGGGCATGAAGGCCGGCAGGACGGGCGCCCCGGACTGCAGGGCGAGCACGGCCGTCCCGACGGAGGTGCAGGCGGGCCGGCCGAAGAAGTCCACGAAGACGCCCTCCCGTGTGTCCACGTTCTGGTCGCTCAGGATGCCGATCACGTGGTTCTCCCTGAGCAGGCGGATGATGCGCTTGCCCGAGCCGCCCTTGGGGATGAGGGTGTTGCCGTGCTTGGTCCGGCTCCAGCCCAGCAGGTTGTCCATCACGGGGTTGTCCAGGGGCCGGTAGACGATCTGCATCGGCCGGGCCAACAGGGGAACGGCGACGGTCATGAGTTCCCAGTTGCCGAAGTGGGCCACGACGGAGAGCACCCCCTTGCCCTGCGCAAAGGCCCGCTCCAAGTGTTCGAGCCCCTCCGCGTCGGCCCAACTGTGAAGGGTCTCCCGGGTGATGTAGGGCATCTCGAAGAGCTCGGCCATGACGAGGGCCAGGTGACGGTACACCCCCCTGGCGATGCCCTCGATCTCCTCGAGGCTCTTCTCGGGGAAGGCGCACCGGAGGTTGTGCAGGGCGATGATGCGCTGTTTGGCCGACGCGTGGTAGAAGAGGCGGAAGACGGCTTTGAAGATCATTCGGCGCAGCCCGAGGGGGATGAGCCGGAAGGCGAAGAAGATGAATGCCGTTGTCCGCGTCGGTTCCATGGGATCGTTTTCCGTTCCTGACCTTGCCGCTCTTCCTGACTTCTGCACTTCGCGGTCTCGTTCGCGTGGTGACTGTCTGGAGAACGGGCGATATTTCAGCGGGCGCCGAGACAAACGCGCAATGCCGTCTCCAGGGCTTCCGGACCCTCGAGGATCTCCGTCTCGATGGCGAGGCAGAAGACCCTTTGAGGGGCGGCTGCGAGCCCGGAGAGCTTGACCCCGTCCTTTTCCGTCGTCACGAGGATCTCCGCCCCCGTCTCGCCGAACGCGCGCTCGATCCGCCGCACGTCCTCCGCCCCGTAGCGGTGATGATCCGGCAGGGCCCTGAACCCCGCGATGTCCGCCCCCAGGCCTTCGAGGGTTTGCCGGAAGGAATCGGGCCGGGCGATTCCCGCGAAGGCGAAGACCCGTTTTCCCGCCAGTCGGGAAAGGGGCATCTCCGTGCCGTCCGCCGCGACGAGCTTCACCGGACGGATGCGCGTCCGCAGCACGGGGCGCCCGCGCAGGATGGCCGCGAGGCCCTTGTCCGAGGGAGGGGCCGTATCTTCGGAGCGGGTGAAGACGACGGCTCCCGCCCGGCCGAGCGCCTCCGGCGGCTCCCGCAGGGGGCCCCGCGGCAGCAGGAACCCGTTCCCCAGGGGTGCCCGGCTGTCGAGCAGCACGATGTCGAGATCCCGGCGGATCCACCGGTGCTGGAACCCGTCGTCCAGCACGAGCACGTCGGCGCCGAGGTTCTCCCGGGCGTATCGCCCGGTGACGGCCCGCTTCGCCCCCGCCAGCACGGGGACGCCGGGCAGACGGCGCGCGATGAGCACGGGCTCGTCCCCCGCCTCGTCGGGCCCCGCGAGGATGCGCCCGCCGTCGGAGACGACGAGCACCGGGGCCGCGCTCCGGCCGCCGTAGCCGCGGCTCAGCACCGCGGGCCGCATGCCCCGGTCCGCAAGCATGCCCGCCACCCGGATCGCCATGGGCGTCTTGCCCGTGCCGCCCACGGTGAGGTTGCCCACACTCACCACGGGGCAGCCGACGTCCTGCTGGGGCAGCGCGCCGAGGTCGAAGAGGCGGTTCCGCGCGCGGACCGCGGCCCCGTAAGGCAGCGAGAGCAGATAAAAAAAGATGTGGAGGGGCCTGCGGAACTCGTTCCGGGGGTCCCCCCACATGGCTCGGATCAGGGCTTCCACGTCTGGCCTGCTTCCCCCTGCGGTCCGGCAAGGGCCGGTCATCCCGCCCCCGCTTGCCGGCTGTTGCTCTCCTGCGATTCGTCCTTGAACTGCAGGTTGTGCAGCTTGAAGTATTCGCCCCTCTTCTCCAGGAGGCTCTCGTGGGTCCCCTCCTCGACGATCCGGCCGTCCACGAGGACGATGATCCGGTCGGCATTGCGGATCGTGGACAGGCGGTGGGCGATGACGAGGGTCGTGCGGCCCTTCATCAGCTTCTCGAGGGCGTCCTGGACCTCGATCTCGGACTCCGTGTCGAGCGACGAGGTGGCCTCGTCGAGGATGAGGATCGGTGCGTCCTTCAGCAGGGCCCTGGCAATGGAGATGCGCTGCCTCTCGCCTCCGGAGAGCTTGACGCCCTGCTCCCCGATCACGGTGTCGTAGCCCTGCGGGAGTTTCAGGATGAAGTCATGCGCGTTGGCCGCCTGCGCCGCCCGGATGACGTCCCCGTCGCTTCGGCGGACATCCCCGTAGGCGATGTTGCCCCGCACCGTGTCGTTGAACAGGATCGTCTGCTGGGTCACGATCCCGATCTGGGCCCGCAGGGACTCGAGCGTCACGGTGCGGATGTCCGTGCCGTCGATGGCGATGCGGCCCTCGCTGACATCGTAGAAGCGGGGGATGAGGTTCACGAGGGTCGTCTTGCCGCCGCCGCTCATCCCCACGAAGGCGACGACCTCGCCCGCCCGAATCTTCAGGGACACGTCCTTCAGGACGGGGTCCTCGTCGTAGCGGAACGTGACGCCCTCGATGGAGATCCCCTCCCGGATCGGGGCAAGCTCCGCGGCCCCCGGGCTGTTCTGGATGGCGGGCTCCGTGTCCAGGATCTGGAAGATCCGCTCGGCCCCGGCAAGGCCCTGCTGGATCGTGTTGTTCACGTTCGTGAGGCGCTTGACGGGCTCGTAGAGCATCAGCAGCGCCGCGAGGAACGAGAAGAAGGTCCCCGGCGTCGAGGTCCCGGCGATGACCTGGTATCCCCCGTAGAAGATGATCGCCGCGATGCCGAGACCGCCCAGGAACTCCATCAGGGGGCTCGAGATCGCGCGGACCGTGACGGACTTCATGGTGAGTCTGAACTGTCTCTCGTTTTCCCCGGCGAAGCGCCGGTTCTCGTGCTCCTCCATGCCGAAGGCCTTGACGATGCGGTTGCCCGTGATCGTCTCCTGCAGCAGCGAGATGAGATCCCCCATGGAAACCTGGGATTCCGTGGCGATGCGCCGCATCCTTCGCCCGAACTGCGCGATGGGCCAGACGGCCAGCGGGAAGACGAGCGAGGCGATGATCGCGAGTTTCCAATCGCGCCAGAAGATGACGAAGACGAGGCCCACCAGGGTGAAGCTGTCTTTCAGGAGGCTCGTCACCGCCTCCGACACGGCGCCCTGGAGGTAGGTGACGTCGTTGGTGATCCGCGAGATGAGGATCCCCGTGGGGTGCTTCTGGAAGAAGGACAGGGGCTGGCGGAGAATGTGCCTGTAGAGTTCGTTGCGCAGGTCCGTGATGATCCGGAACCCGATGTGGCTCATCAGGACCGTCTGCCCGTAGTTGCAGAGCCCCTTGAGCAGGTAGATCGCGATCACCGCGACGGGGATGAGGATGAGCATTCCCTCGTTGCGGTCGAGGAAGATGTCGTCCATGGCCGGCTTGACGAGGTAGGCCGACGCCGCCGTCGCGGCCCCCACCACGGCCATGCACAGCATCGCCAGGATGAGCCTCGGCGTGTGCGGTTTGACGAGTCGAAGGAGTCGTAAGTATAGTTTCATAATAAGATCGGCGAAGGGTTTAAGGCGAAGGGCTTAAGGTGAAAAGGTACAATTGATTTCATTTTCTCCATCCTGCCTTAAGCCTTACGCCCTATGCCGTATGCCTGTAGTTTTTATGCAGGATCATGGATCGGGTCAAGCCTTTTCCCCTCCCGCACTGGACCCTGTTTTCATCAATCCCAGGGCGATGGCCGCCGCGCGCCGCGCGGCGCCGGGCTCGCCGAGCTTTCGCCGGATCTCGGCCAGATCGCGGCGCATGGCGTCGCGGCGCCGTCTGTCCGCGAGGATCGCCCTGACCTCGGCGGCCAGCCGGGGGGCCGTCGCGTCCTCCTGGATGAGCTCGGGCGCCAGCTCCCTGCCGGCGATGAGGTTGACGAGGCCGATGTGCTTCACCCGGATGACCCTCCTGCCGACGGCGGCGGTCAGCGGCGAGGTCCGGTAGGCGATGACCATGGGGGTCTCCAGCAGCGCCGTCTCCAGGGTGGCCGTGCCGGAGGCCACCATGGCGGCATCGGCGAGGCCCACGGCGTCGTACATCCGGCCGTCCAGAACCCTGACCGCTGCGCGATGCCGGCTGAGAATCCCCTGCACGAGGCCGGGATCCACCGTGTCGGCGCGGGGCAGCACGAACTGCGCCCCCTCGAAATCACGGGCGAGGATCTCCGCCGCGCCGGCCATTTCGGGCAGCAGGGTCGTCACCTCCTTCTCACGGCTGCCGGGCAGCATCGCCACGATGGGCCGGGCGTCGCGCAGGCCGAAGGCCGCCAGGGCCTCCTCGCGGCTGAGGGTCCGCTTCACCGCGTCGAGGAGCGGGTGACCCACGAAATCGACGTCTACGCCCATCTGAGCGTAGACGTCCTTCTCGAAGGGCAGGATCACGGCCATCCGGTCCACGACCTGCCGGATCCGGTGAATCCGGTTCTTCCTCCAGGCCCACACCTGGGGGCTGATGTAGTAGAAGACCGGGACCCCCGCGTCACGGGCCGCCGCGGCGAGACGGAGGTTGAAATCGGGGTAGTCGATGAGGACGAGAAGGGCCGGCTTTTCCGTGCGGAGCATCCCGCGGAGACGGAAGAATACCCCGGCGATGAAGCGGAGCTTCGAGAAGACCTCCGTGAGTCCCACGACGGCCATCTCGGAGGAACGGGCCACCAGGCGGACCCCCTCGTCCTCGAGGTTCCGTCCGCCCACGCCGCAGAAGGAAAGCGCCGGGTCGAGGGCCTTCATCTCGCGGACGAGGTGCGCCCCGTGCAGGTCCCCCGAGGCCTCGCCCGCCACGATCATGACGTCTCGGCGATGTTCCCTATGCGGTGGCACCATTGATCACGTCGCTGATCCGCTGGATCTCCTCCTCCGTGATTTCCGGGAACATGGGCAGCGACAGGACCCGTCGGGCCGCGTCCTCGCTGGCCGGCAGATCCTTGCGGCGGCACGCCGCCCCGGTGCGGAAGACCTCCTGCCGATGCAGGGGGACGGGGTAGTAGACGGCGCTGGCGATGTCCGCCTCCGTGAGCGCCTTCTGGAGCCGATCGCGCTCGTCCGTCAGCAGGGTGAACTGGTGGTAGACGTGACGGCAACCCGCCGCCTCGGACGGCAGGGCGACGCCGGTCCGGCGGATGTGCGTCCCGTAGAGCGCGGCGGCACGTCGCCGGCCCTCGTTGAAGGCGTCGATGTGGCGGAGCTTGACGCGGAGGATGGCGGCCTGGATCTCGTCGAGACGGCTGTTGTAGCCCAGCCGGCTGTGATGGTAGCGGACGGCGCTGCCGTGGTTGCGCAGCACCCGCAGCGCGGCGTCCGTGTCCGGGTTTCCGGTGATCACCATGCCGCCGTCGCCGCAGCAGGCGAGGTTCTTGCTGGGGAAGAAGCTGAAGCAGCCCGCGTCGCCCAGGGTCCCGACGAGCCGCCCCTTGTACCGGGCGCCGAAGGCCTGCGCGCAGTCCTCGATGACCTTCAGGCCGTGCCTCCGCGCGACGGCGAGGATCGGGTCCATGTCGCAGGGCTGCCCGAAGAGGTGCACGGGGATGATCGCTTTCGTCCTTTCCGCGACGGCCTCTTCGAGGCGCGCCGGGTCGAGGTTGAACGTCCTCGGGTCGATGTCGACGAACACGGGCACGGCGCCCAGCAGCGCCACGACCTCCGCCGTGGCGATGAAGGTGAAGGGCGTCGTGATGACCTCGTCGCCCGGGCAGATCCCGAGGACGCGCAGGGCCAGCAGCAGCGCATCGGTCCCGTTGGCCACCCCGACGGCGTGCGGCACGCCGTGGTAGCGGGCCACCTCGGCCTCGAGCGCCGACACGTTGGGCCCGAGGATGAACTGGGTCCTGTCCAGCACGTCCAGGACGGCCGCGTCGATTTCCTCCTTGAGCTGCAGGTACTGCCTGCGCAGATCGACCATGGGGATCACAGCGCCAGATCCCTCCCCGTTTTCATCTTCTCGTTGATGAGCAGGGCCAGCTCCAGGGACTTGCGGGCCTCGAGCCCCGAGACCCGGGGCGGCGTGCGATGGATGACGGCGTCCACGAAGGCGCGGATCTCCTCCTCCAGGGGGTCGTGCTGGAGGACCGGGACGTCGTTGAACCCGATCTCCATCTTCCCTCCCGGTTTTTCCCGGCGCGCGAGCGAGACGACCTCGCGCTTGCCGAAGTCGACGGAGTGGTATCCCTCGAGGCCGAAGAAGCGCAGCTTCTGCATGTGCTTGAGGGTGACCCGGCTCGCCGTGATGTTGGCCACACAGCCGCTGTCGAAGGTGAGCCGCACGTTGGCGATGTCGACATTTTCCGAGAGCACCGAGACGCCCACGGCTTCCACATTCCGGATCGGGGAGCGGACGTAATGGAGGATGAGGTCGAGGTCGTGGATCATCAGGTCGAGCACGACATCGACGTCGGTGCCCCGCTCGACGAAGGGGTGCAGGCGGTGCGCCTCGATGAAGAGGGGCTGCCGGATGACCCGGTCGAGGGCGACGATGGCGGGATTGAAGCGCTCGATGAAGCCGACCTGCAGGATGAGGTCCTTCGCCGCCGCCAGCGCGATGAGGTCGTCGGCCTCCTCGAGGGTGGCCGTGAACGGCTTCTCCATCAGCACGTCCCGGCCCGCCGCGAGAAAGTCCCGCGCCACGGCATGGTGGTCCCGGGTGGGGACGGTGACGCTCACGGCGTCCACGTGCTCCACGAGCGCCCGGTGATCGGGAAAGACCGCGCATCCGAACGCCGCCGCGGCCTTCTCGGCCTTCGGCCGTTCCACGTCGGCAACGCCTGCGATCTCGACGTGTTCCATCTTCCGGTATTTCTGGAGGTGGTAGTTCCCGAGGTGCCCGGTCCCCACCACGCCGATTCGTATCTGTTTACTCATAGCGTATCGATTGTCGGAGACTCCCTGAGACGTTGCAGGTTATTGGAAACGAAGAGCGGAAGTGAAGAAGATCGGAAGTTAGGAAAAAAGAATCAATCCACTCCGCTCTTCCTCGCTTCCTGCCTTCCTCACTTCGTATTTTTCAGGCACGAACGAAATTCGGGGCAATCCGCGGGGCCTTTCACGAGTTGTCCTGCTTCAGCGTGTGACTCCCCGCTTGGACGTCTCGATGAACTCGATGAAGGTCCGCACCTCGGGCAGGTCGGGAACCTCGGCGCGGGCCTTCTCGGCGGCCCTGGCCACCGTGAGCGACGAGCGGAAGAAGATCTTGTAGGCCTTCTTCAGGGCGGCGATCGTCTCCTCGGGGAAGCCCCTGCGTTTCAGGCCGATGAGGTTGAGTCCGTAGAGCGACGCGTAGTGTCCCGCCGCCGTCGTGTAGGGCGGGACGTCCTTGGTCACCGCGGAGGCCCCGCCGATGATGCAGTGCTGCCCGATCCGGGAGAACTGGTGGATGCCCGTGAGCCCGCCGATGATGGCGAAGCGCTCCACGTGGATGTGCCCGGCGAGGTTGGCCGCGTTGGCCATGACGATGTTGTCCTCGAGCAGGCAGTTGTGGGCCACGTGGCAGTAGGCCATGATCAGGTTGTTGCTGCCGATCTTCGTCACGCCGATGTCGGCCGTGGTGGAGCGGTTGATCGTCACGAATTCCCGGATCGTGTTGTTGTTGCCGATGACGACGCGCGTCTCCTCTCCGCGATACTTGAGATCCTGCGGCGGGGCCCCGACGGAGGCGAACTGGAAGATGCGGTTGTTCTCGCCGATGTCCGTGTGGCTCTGGATGACGACGTTGGGGCCGATGACGGTCCCTTTCCCGATCGTGACGCTCGGCCCGATCACGCTGAAGGGGCCCACTTCCACGCCCTCGGCGATCTTTGCGTCGGGCGAGATGACGGCGGTTGGATGGATTTTCATGTGCGTTCCTTTTCGGGTTCGAGGCGTAAGGCTTGAGGCGGAGGGCGGAAAAACCGCGGATCGGTGTGTGTCGCCTCCTGCGCCGAACCGGTTCAGGGGTTGAGCTTTCTCTCCAGCTCTTCGATCTTCTTGCGGAGCTCCTGGACGGTCTTGTGCATCTCCGGCAGACGCATGATGTGGGCGTTGAGGCGCAGCCACTCCGCGTGGGGGATGGCCGGGGCGCCGGACATGACGCGCGAGGCGGGGATGTCCTTGTTGACGCCGGCCCTCGCCGCGATCATGACGTTGTCGCCGACGTGGAGGTGCCCCACGAGCCCCGCCTGGCCGCCGATGATGACGCGCTTGCCCAGGCGGGTGCTGCCCGAGATGCCGACCTGGGCCACGACGACCGAGTTCTCGCCGATGACGACGTTGTGGGCGATCTGGACGAGGTTGTCGATCTTGGCGCCGCGCTGGATCCAGGTCTTCCCCAGGGTGCCGCGGTCGATCGTCGTGTTGGCCTGGATCTCCACGTCGTCGTCGATCTGGACGATGCCCACCTGGGGGACCTTTCGGTTCTCGATGCCGGGGTTGGCGAACCCGAACCCGTCGCTTCCCACGACGACGCCCGCGTGCAGGATGACGCGGCTGCCGATGAGGCAGCGACGATAGACCGTCACGTTGGGGTACAGGACGCAGTCCTCGCCCACGACGGCGGCCGGGCCGAGGTAGACGCCGGGGTACAGGACGGATCCCCTGCCGACCCGGGCGTCCTTGCCCACGTAGGCCCCCGGGTAGACGGTGGCCCCTTCCGCAACGGCGGCCCCGGGGCCGATGAAGGCGTCGGGGCTCACCCCCCGGAACTCCCGTTCTTCGGGGTAGAAGAGCGCGAGCAGCCGGGCGAGCGCTGCGTAGGGGTCCTTTACGACGATGAAGTTCTTTCCCGTCCCCTCGACGGGGGCCGACGCCAGGATCGCCGAGGCGGCCGTCGCGGCGATCTTCTTGCGGTACTTCGGGTTGGCGAGGAACGTGAGGTCCCCCGCGCCGGCCTCGTCGAGCCCCTTGATATCGCGGATCTCGACGGTGCCGTCGCCGACGACGGTTGCCTGGAGATACGCGGCGATCTCGGAGAGAGTCTTCCCCATGGGGATCACCTCTTCGGTCGGCCCGGGCTACTTCTTGCCCTTTGCGGGGGCGGACTTGCCGGCGCCCTTGTTGTACTCCTCGATGATCTTCTTCGTGAGGTTGTCCGCCTTGTCGTGATAGACGATGATCGGGTTGTTGAGGTCGAGGATGGCGTCGTACTTGCCCTCCTTGCCGACCTGCTCGACGACCTTGAGGATCTCGGGGATCATCTTTCCGGTCATGTCCTGCTCCTTCTTGGCCAGCTCCTCGTTGGCGTCCTGGACCATGCGCTGGTAGTCCCGGAACTTGACCTGGTAGCTCGCCTCCTTGTCCCGGTAGGCCTCCGCCGTGAGCACGGACTTCTGCTTTTCCAGCTCATCCTTGAGCTTCTTGAGCTCCTCTTCCTTCTTCGCGATTTCGGCCTTCTTCCTCTCGACGACCTTCTTGAACTCGGCCTCGGCCTTCTTGCCGGCGTCGGATTGGGAAATGATCGCCCGCATGTTGATGAAGCCGATCTTCTGCGCGGCGGCCTCCGTGGCCGACAGGGCGAAGACGACAGCGATGGCCAGAAGGCCGACGAGGGTCAGGTGCTTTTTCATGGTATGGGTCTCCTTTTCATTAGGCATCAGGCATAAGGCATCAGGCACCAGGAATGTGGGGGAATAACCTTCTGAATTTCCTGTTGCCGGCTTCCCTGCGCCGGATACCCGTGCTTTATTCTTCCTGAATGTCAGATGATCATGCCTGCTGTTGCAATAGATGCCTATTGCCCGGTGCCTCTTGTT
>JAGPKU010000066.1:5480-13117 GCA_018053845.1 Syntrophobacterales bacterium | reverse complement strand
GGAAAGGAACCTGAAAAACTGCACCTGCTCCTACGATCCCTGCTCCCGCAAGGGGATCTGCTGCGAGTGCATCGAGTACCACGTCAGGAAACGCCAGCTTCCCGGCTGCTGCTTCCCGAAAGACGCCGAAAGGACGTACAACCGCTCCTTCGAGCATTTCGCCAAGCTGGTGATGGAGAAGCGGGTCTGACCGGGTCCGCCATGGCCAAGCAAAGCGCAGGGCTGCTTCTTTACCGCGTGCACGAGGGGGCCCTGGAGGTGTTTCTCGTTCACCCCGGCGGTCCCTTCTGGGCGAAGAAAGACCTCGGGGCCTGGTCCATCCCCAAAGGGGAAATCGAGGAAGGCGAGGACCTGCTCGAAGCGGCCCGCAGGGAGTTCGCGGAGGAGACGGGCTTTCGGCCCGAGGGGGTCTTCCGCGAGCTCGCGCCCGTCAGGCAGAAAAGCGGCAAGGTCGTCCGTGCCTGGGCCGTCGAGGGCGACTGCGACGCCGCGGCCATCCGGAGCAATACCTTCCCCTTGGAGTGGCCGCCGCGATCGGGCCGTTGGATGGACGTTCCCGAGGTGGACCGGGCCGGCTGGTTTGACCTCGATACGGCAAGGGCGAAGATCCTGGAAGGGCAGAGGGGGCTGCTCGAGGAATTGAGGCGCCTGGTCGGCTGACGGCGTGCGGCCGGTGCGTTGGAGAACAAACACAGGAGGAACCCATGCAGTTTCTGGTGATTGGCTACGATGGAACCGATGAGAAGGCCCCGGAGCGCCGGATGGCGGCAAGGGAGGCGCACCTGGCGGGCGTGACGAAGATGAAGGAAGAGGGAAAGGCCGTATTCGGCGTGGCGATCCTCAATGAGCGCGAGCAGATGATCGGCTCCGCCATGATCGTGGACATGCCGACCCGAGCCGACGTGGATGCCTGGCTCAAGACCGAGCCGTACGTCACCGGCGACGTGTGGAGGAAGATCGAGGTGCTGCCGGCCCGCGTCCCGCCCATGTTCGCGAAGTGAAAATCGGGTTCCGGGTGAACGGGGTTTGCGGCAGGGGCCTATCGCAGAAGTCCGGCGAGGTCCTTGCGCAGGGTTTCGGCGTCGGTGAACAGGATGGCCTGCAGGCCCAGCTCGCGGGCGGCCAGGACGTATGCCTCCACATCGTCGATGAGCAGGACCTCTCCGGGGGGCAGGGCGAGGGTTTCCAGCAGGGACTCGAAGATCCGTCGCTGCGGCTTGGATGAGCCCACCTGCCAGGAGAGCACGACAGGGTCGAAGATGCGGTACGATTCCCTGTCCATGATGGGCCGGGCCGCCTTTTCCGTGTTCGAGAGAATTCCCGTCCTGTAGCCGCGGCGGTAGAGGTCAAGGGCCACGGCGAAGACGTCCCCCTTTTCCACGTAGGCCTGTTCGAACGCCTCGAGCCACAGCGAGGCGGGCATCGTGCCTTTCGCGCCCGTCCGCCTCCGCACCCCCTTCCAGAACTCCTCCTCCGAGATCTTCCCCTCCTGAAAATAGGGCATGAGCTTGCGGTAGGCCGCCAGCATGCACCCGGCTCCGATTCCGAGAACCTCCCGGCAATACCGCAGGATCCCTTCCGTGGGGTTCTCGATCAGCACGCCCCCCCAGTCGAAGATCACCGCCCGGATACCGCTCAAAAGACCCTCCTCACCGTCTGACGGGGTTTGTGACCGGGGGCGCGTCCCGCAGGCCCCGCAATCCTGCTTGGTTCTTTCCTTGCCGGGAAGACGCGCCCTGCGGGCGCGGAGCTTCACTGTCCGGATTCGAACCGCGCCGGGGTTTTGCGGTTCCGAGGGCTTGCGGACGGCACGGGTCGGCCGAGGCGTCCTCCTTCCCGAAATCGGGGAAAACAGGTCGAGATCTCGGGTTCCCGGCGTTTCGGTAGTCGTGGTGGGACCCGTCAAGCCGGGTCGGTCACTTCGCCGGAGGGAAGCTCTTCAGGATTGCCTCGACGGCGCCCTTCAGGTCGCCCGAGCCCGCATCGGCGCTGATGGAGCCCGTGGCCGTGCCGCGCCAGATCGCCTGCCTGCCGTCTGCCTTCTGGATCGCGAGGGTGAGCATCCGGAGCCGGTACCCGTATTCGCTGACGCCGATCTCGTTTTCGTAGCTGATCGAGATCAGCATGTCGGGGCTCTCGTCGGCCTTGCGGAGCCCCTTCTTCTCGAGGAGCTGATCGGCCTGATACCGGACGTTCTTCACGACGAGGTCTTGAGCCGAGCTCGTGGCCCCCGTCGACCAGCTGTAGCTCTTCAAGCCCGTGAAGTTCGCGGCGGGGTCGTAGGCGTGGTTGATCGTGGTGGCGCAGCCCGCCAGCAGTGACCCGACTGCCAGCAGGAGCGTGCACAAGCCTCCAAAGCGCTTGATGGATTGCAACCCGTGCATGTTTCCTCCTTCATCCGTTGCGGAAAGCAGCCGATGTGATCCGGGGGCTCGAATCGGAATGCCCTACCGCATGATTTTTCCGGACCTGCCTGACGTACTCGTCCTCCGTGATCAAGCCGTCCCCGTCGGCATCCCAGTCCTTGCAGTCCCTCCCGCCCTTCTGCGTGTCCTTCCAGATGGCCAGGCACTCGCTCGTGCTGAGCGTTCCGTCCCGATTCTTGTCCGCCTGGGCCAGGATGTCCCGGTAGGCGCCCTTGATCATCTCGTCGGAGGGTCCCATCCTCTGCGCCTGCGCAAGGAAAGGAAGGGCGACACACAGGGAAACGGCAAAAAGAGCCCCGGTCTTCTGGATGCTCCGCATCATGTTGTCCCCCGGATGAGGATCGCGAACCCCCTGTGATCCCGGGATTTCTATAGCGCGTCTGCCGGAAAGGTTGCAACAGGTATTTTGCCCGTTTCGTCCGTCGGGAAAAGGGGTCGACCGGCCCCGCGGAACTGTGATAAAGAATCTTCGTGAGCGCGAGGCGGAGAGGCAGGGCGTGAACGGAGAAATTCCCGGAAAGTCAAGTCGGTTCGTCGCGGGGGCCCTGTTCCTATGGGTGCTTCTCGTCGTCGCCTGCGGATCCCCGCAGGCGCCCCCGGCGGGGGTTGCAAAGGCGAAGGTTGCGGACGGGACGCCCGCGGCTCAGGCGGTCGTCCTTCGCCCCGACGTCGGGTTTGCCTCCCGGCAGAAGCTGGTCGAACACTACGAGAAACACGGACGTGAATTCGGCCCGATCACCCTGGAACAGTACCTGAGAAAGGCGCAGGAGCTGCGCGACAGGCCGGCCGGCGGCCCGATCCTCGAATCCCTTCGCCCCGACGGGGTGACGACCCGGTTCGACCGCGGAACGGGGGATTTCGTCGCCTTCAACCGCGACGGCACCATCCGCACCTACTTCAGGCCGTCGGACGGGGAGGCGTACTTCCGGCGACAGCTCCGACGGACGAAGTAGGGCTGTTGACCGGGGGCGCATCCCGCGTGGATGCGGAAGTTTGGAAGTCGGGAAGTGATGGGGCTTGGAGGAGACGAAAGCCAATTTCACAGTTTCTACTTCTCCGAGCTTCTTCACTTCGCAGCTTCCTAACTTCTATCTTTTCCGGGCTCCCTGCATCCGGACCTTTGGTGCCGAACGGAAAGACAGCAAGCGAATCAGAGGAATGCCGTCATGAAAGACAATGACCCCGTCGGCGAGTTTCTGAGGAAGCGCGGCTGCCCGGAGCACGTCATCCGGGGGGGGCTTCGAGGGCTCGTGGAGGGCTGGGAGGAGGTCGTTCGCGCCGTCGAGGAGGGCTACGGCCTGGGGCTCGATGACTACCTGAACGACATGGACGGCCGACAACTCCTCGAGGAGGCCCTTGCCGCCGCCCCGGCACGGGAGATAAAGGGCATCATGGAGCGCCTCCAAAAGGCCGACGCGAAGATGAGGGCGCTCGTCCGTCCGGCGGGCCGATGTCTCTGGGGCGATGAGACGGCCCGCCAGGAGGGCTGGACGGCAACAAAAAACTGGTGGTACTACTGCCGGCCGATCGGGGCCGGCGAGGATCTCATGGCGGAGCTGGACGAAAGCTGAACGGTTCGCACCTCAATCGGTTCTCTGCCGGCCCGGCACGTGGCGCTTCATTGCACCGACGCTGACGGGCAGCATGTCCCGTTCCCGCATCCGGACCTCGTCGGGCAGGGCGGAGAGCCTCGCCAGGCCGGGGTCCCGGTCGAGCAGCGCTTCCAGCACGCGGCCCTCGAAGGTTCCGTTCCCCGCGTCCGCGTGCTGCACCGAAAGCGCCATCCACAGGTCTGCCTGCTCGATGGCGGTTTTCATGACCTTGCGGTATTCCCCGGTCCATCCCCAATGGGCAAAGCACAGCAGGGAGGCGTCGAGCGCGGCGATCGTCTCCAGAGACCGCCGGTAGGCGGGGTAGTGAAATCCGCCCGGCGGGGCGCCGACGCGGAGATAAAATCCGTCGTCCAACCCCAGGTAGATGCCGGCCGCCTCCCCGGCAAAGACGATATCGCCGACCTTGAAGGCGAGGTGATGAGGGGCGTGCCCCGGGGTGTCGTGGCATTCGATGAACACCCCGCCCGCATCGAAACGCTCCCGGAAATGGAGACATTCCTTCGGGACGGGCTTCGGCCTGCCGTACATCTCGGCAATGGATCCCAGGTTCCTCAGCGAGACCGCCCAGAGCCTCTCCGGGTTCGCCAGGTGTTCCATTCCGCGGGGATGGCAAAGCACCCGGGCCGCCGGATAGGCTTCCAGCAGATCGGCCAGCCCGCCCCCGTGGTCGAGATGGACATGGGTCAGGAGGATCCAATCCAGGCGCCGCACGCCAAGCCCGGTGAGAATCCGCTTCAATTTCGGGATGGTGCCCGCAGGACCGGGATCGACGAGGAGGTTCATCCCCTCCGTCTGCAGGAGCCAGCTGGAGATAAACCGGCAGAATCCCGGGCGGGGCTGCTCGAGGTCGATCAGCCGGAGGTTTTCGCGGGGCGTCATCTCGTTCATGGTTTCCGGGCCGCACCCGGGTCCTTGCGGCCCGGGCGGCGACAGCGATACTGTAGTTCAGCCGTCGAGGGCCGTCAACGGTTATCATGCGCCGTGAAACCGGGCACAAGACTCCGACCGGCAGTGATCCGGAAGCGGCGCCTTGCATGCGGCAAGGCTCCGGGGGGTTCGCGACCCTTTCCAGGAGTCCTGCCCTCAGACCTTTCGTTCCCGGTGCTTCTCCTCCATCCACTGGTAGGTGACGAGGATCAGGACACAGACCAGAACCATGGCGGCAAGGGCTTCCCACATCGCTCAACACCCATTCGGATCTCCGATCGCCAGCTCGGTCCGCACATTGGGCCGTAACGCCTCCCCACGGTGAATTCCCGCCAGAGGGGCGGCCGGGCCTCTTTCCCTCAATTTACAGCGCTCGGCGGGGTTTTCAAGGCGCGCCGGCCGGTCCCGGATAATCCCGTTGACTCTGCCGGCCCGCATGGGTATTCTGATAGTCGATCCACATCGATATCGGTTCGCGGAGCGACGGGATAGCCCGCGTTTCGAGCGCGCAACGGGAGGCCTTCATGAAAGCGGTCCTGATGGATGGGTTTGGCGGTGTTGAGGTCCTGCGGGTGGGGGAAGCGCCCAGGCCGCAGCCGTCGGAGGGCCAGGTGCTCATCCGTGTCATGGCCACCTCCATCAACCGGCCCGACCTGGTCCAGAGGGCGGGCAAGTACCCGCCTCCGCCGGGGGAGTCCGACATCCTGGGCCTGGAGGTGTCCGGTATCATCGAGGAGACGGGCCCCGGGGTGACCGGGTGGAAACGGGGCGACCGCGTCATGTCCCTGGTGGGAGGAGGCGGCTATGCCGAGTACGCCGTGGCCTACGCGAACCACCCCATGCGCATCCCCGACAGCATGAGCTTCGAGGAGGCGGCCTGCGTCTGCGAATCCTATATCACGGCCTTCCTGAACGTTTTCATCCTGGGCGAACTGGGTGACAACCAGTTCGCCTTGCTGCACGGGGGCGGCGGCGGGGTCAACACGGCGGCCGTCCAGCTCTGCAGGGCCCTCGTGCCGAACACGAAGCTCATCGTCACGGCATCGCCTGAGAAGATGGACCGCGTGAAGGCCCTGGGGGTGGACCTGGTCATCAACTACAAGGAGACGCCCGATTTTTCGGAGGCCGTGAAGACCTTCACCGGCAAGCGGGGCGTCGATGTGATCCTGGACCACATCGGGGCCAGGTACCTCGAGCCGAATATGAACTCGCTGGCCTACGCCGGCAGGCTGGTCCTCATCGGCGTGACCAGCGGCATCAAGGCCGAGCTGAACCTCGGCCTCATGATGGTCAAGCGCCAGCGGATCATCGGCTCGGTGCTCCGGTCCCGCCCCGTTTCGGAGAAGGGAGAGATCGTGGCCGAGTTCACGCGCCGGGCCCTGCCCCGGTTTGCCGACCGGTCGATCGTCCCCCTCATCGAGAAGGTCTTTCCCCTCGAGGAGGTGCAGGCCGCCCACCGGATGATGGAGGAAGACCGGCATTTCGGGAAGATCGTGCTGAGCGTGGCAGGGTAGTCAGGCAACAGGCAACAGGTATTTCCATATACCTGCGGCCCGCCACCCGGCACCTTTTTCAGCGTCTCGCCGTATGGCAACAGATATCCCACATACCGATGTCCACGGATAGGTGATGATGATGAAAGTCATGACACGCAAGGGCTGGTCGCCCTACCTCGCCGGGGGACTGGCGGGAGTGCTGCTCGTGATGTCCGTGTTTTTGACGGGCAAGTATTTCGGTGCCTCGACGACGTTTGTCCGCACGGCGGGAATGATCGAGCAGATCGTCGCGCCGGAGCACGCGGCGGGCCAGGAATACTACAAGAAGGAAAAGATCAAGATCGAGTGGCAGTGGATGTTCGTCGCGGGGATCTTCTTCGGGGCCCTGGCGGCGGCGGTGTTCACGAAGGACTTCCGGCCGACCCCCGTGCCGCCCATGTGGGAAGCCCGGTTCGGGTCCTCGAAAGCCAAGCGATGGATTGCGGCCTTCCTCGGGGGCATCGTGCTCATGTTCGGGGCCCGCATGGCAGACGGGTGACCGAGCGGCCATGGTTTGAGCGGTCTGGCTCAAATAGCGGTCAGCGGGTACATCGCCCTGTTCTGCTTCTTCGGTGCCGGCGTCGTCACGGCGCGGATTCTCTATGGAGGTGACCGCAGATGAACGAACTTCTCTCCGGCCTCGTGACCGGCGTCCTTTTCGGGTTCCTCCTCCAGAAGGGGCAGGTGCTGCGCTACGACAAGCAGGTGGGCGCCATGCGGCTGCTCGACATGACGATCATGAAGTTCATGCTCTCGGCGATCCTCGTGGCCATGGTCGGGCTCTACGGCCTGAACGAGTACGGCCTCATCAAGTTCAGCCTGAAGGAAACGATCATCGGGGCAAACGTGATCGGGGGGCTCCTGTTCGGGGTCGGGTGGGCCGTGGTGGGGTACTGCCCGGGGACGGCCGTGGGGGCCCTCGGCGAGGGCCGCTGGGACGCGCTGTTCGGCCTGGCCGGGATGCTGCTGGGCGCGGCCCTCTTTGCCGAGGCGTACCCCCTGGCAAAGACGACGATCCTCACCTGGGGAAACTACGGCAAGATCACGATCCCGACGGCCCTGGGCGTGAATCCCTGGCCCGTCATCGCGGTCGTCACGGCGCTGTTCCTCGGGATTTTCTGGTTCTTCGAGAAGAA
>JAGPKU010000066.1:0-5380 GCA_018053845.1 Syntrophobacterales bacterium | reverse complement strand
GGAAACGGCGGGCGCTGGAACGACCCCGAAGCCCGGGAAGCCGAAGAAACGCTACCAGCCTTTCATCATCCGGGCCTGGTGCAAGAACTGCGGGATCTGTGAGGCCTTCTGCCCGAAAGGGGTGTTTCGCCGCGACGACACGGGCACCCACGTGGAAAAACCCGAGGAATGCATCGGCTGCCGCTTTTGCGAGATGCACTGCCCCGACCTGGCGGTCTCGGTGCAGGAGCGGGATGCCGCACCGGGGGGAGAGGCCTCATGAGCGGACGTTCGAAGGAAGGAGAGGTCCTGCTTCTGCAGGGAAACGAGGCCCTCGCCGAGGGGGCGCTGGCGGCCGGTTGCCGCTTCTTTGCCGGCTATCCCATCACCCCGGCCTCGGAGATCGCCGAGCACATGGCCCTCAAGCTGCCGGCCCTGGGCGGCACCTTCATCCAGATGGAGGACGAGATCGCCAGCATGGGTGCCGTCATCGGGGCGTCGCTGGCCGGCGTGAAGGCCATGACGGCCACCAGCGGCCCGGGCTTTTCGCTCATGCAGGAAAACATCGGCTTCGCCTGCATGGCCGAAACCCCCTGCGTCATCGTGGACGTGATGCGCGGGGGGCCCAGCACCGGGCTTCCCACTCTGGCCTCCCAGGGGGACGTCATGCAGGCTCGATGGGGAACCCACGGCGATCACCCGATCATCGTCCTGGCCGTCTCCTCGGTGCGCGACTGCTTCGAGATCGCCGTCTTCGCCTTCAACCTGGCCGAGAAGTACCGGGTGCCGGTCATCATCCTCTCCGACGAGGTGGTGGCCCACACGCGGGAGACCTTCGTCCCGCCGCCGCACGGCGAGATCGAGGTTTTCGACCGCCTGAAGCCGACGGTGCCGCCCGAGTGGTATCTCCCCTATGAGGACACGGGCACGGGGGTGCCGCCCATGGCCGCCTTCGGCGACGGCTACCGGCACCACGTGACGGGACTGACGCACGACGAAAGGGGGTTCCCCACCCAGCGCTCCGACGAGATCGACGCCCTGATGCGCAGGCTCTTCCGGAAGATCACCCAGGGCTTCCACGAGATCCAGCGGGTGGAGAGCTTCCTGATGGAGGACGCAGAAGTCGCCGTCGTCGCCTATGGCTCCGTGGCCCGGTCGGCCCGGCGGGCCGTCCTCGAGGCCCGCGGGCACGGGGTCAGGACGGGGCTGCTGCAGCTCATTACCCTGTTTCCCTTCCCACGGCGCTGCGTGGAGAAGGTCCTGAAGCAGTGCCGGGCCGTCCTGGTACCGGAGATGAACATCGGCCAGATCAGCCGTGAGGTCAAGCGCGTGCAGCGCGACAGCTCGCGCGTGGAGACCCTGAACCGCATCGACGGCCGTCTGATCACACCGCGGGAGATCAGCGACTGTCTCATCAAGATGTACTACTGAGAGGAAGCCACTCATGGCAGAGGGCATGACCGGGCTTGTGCACAAGTACCTCCGGCACGACAAGAAGTTTCCCCACATCTGGTGCCCCGGCTGCGGCAACGGCATCGTCCTGGGCTCGCTCATCCGTGCCATCGACCGCCTCGGGCTCGACAAGGACAAGGTGGCCCTCGTCTCCGGCATCGGCTGCTCGGGTCGGATGACGACCTACGCCGATTTCAACACGCTCCACACCCCCCACGGCCGGGCCCTGACCTTCGCCACGGGGCTCAAGCTCTCCCGCGAGGACCTCACGGTCATCGTGATCATGGGCGACGGCGACGCCACGGCCATCGGCGGCAACCATTACATTCACGCCGCCCGCCGCAACGTGGACCTGACGGCCATCATCGTGAACAACCAGGTCTACGGCATGACGGGCGGCCAGTACTCCCCGACGACCCCCTACAGCGCGAAAACCACGACGTCCCCTTTCGGGATGGTGGAGCACGCCTTCGACATCTCGGCCCTCGCCGTCGCCGCCGATGCCTCCTACGTGGCCCGCTGCACCGTCTACCACGCGGCCCTGCTCGACCAGCTCATCGAGGCGGCCATCCGCAAGAGGGGCTTCAGTTCCGTGGAGGTGCTCTCCAACTGCCACACCCAGTTCGGCAGGCGCAACAAGATGGCCAGCCCCGTCAAGATGCTCGAGTGGTTCAAGGAGAACGCCGTACGGATGCACGCCACCTCGAAGATGAAGCCCGAGGAGTTCGAGGGGAAGTTCATCATCGGCGTCCTGGCCGATTCCGAGCGGCCGTCGTACAATCAGGAATACGAAAGAGTCCGCGAGATGGCAAGACAGAGGCTCCCTGTGCCCAAGCCGCCTGCGCGTTGCGAAGGATGACGTCGATGCCCGAAGAGAGTGCAGAAAAAGCCGCAGTTCGGTCGGAACGCCTGGAGATCCGCCTGGCAGGCTCCGGGGGGCAGGGGATCATCATGGCGGCCATCGTGCTGGCCGAGGCGGCCGGCGTCCATGAAGGCAAGCAGGTCAGCCAGACCCAGAGCTACGGCCCCGAGGCGAGGGGAGGCACATGCAAGGCCGAGGTCGTCATCAGCGATGCCCCCATCGACTACCCCAAGGTGTCGAGACCCGATTTCCTGCTGGCCATGAACCAGGCCTCCGTCAACACCTACTTCGGCGATCTCAAGCGGACGGGACTCCTGATCGTGGACAGCACGCTCGTCAGCAAGGTGCCCACGGCCAAGACGGTCTCCATCCCCTTCACGAGGATCGCCCGGGAGGAATGCGGCACGGACCTCGTGGCCAACATGGTGGCCCTCGGCGCCCTGGGCTTTCTCTGCAGGGACGTCTCGCTCGAGAGCCTCAAGGAGGCCGTTCTCTCGCGGGTCCCGCCCGGCACGGAGGAGATCAATCTCAAGGCCCTGCAGGCCGGGATCCGGGCCGCTGAGAATTACGATTTGCGGAAACTGCCGCAGACCGTGGCGGAGGAAGAAGAGTAGAGGCTGAGGGCTTCTCTGCACCCCTCCACCCTGGACCGCGCCCCCGGGCGATGCCGTCAACCGGTGTCCGAACGCCGCACGGGAGGTGGACACAATCATCGCGAGGTCGTCAATCCAGGTCCGGTTCCTCGGCAGCGGGGATGCCTTCGGCAGCGGCGGGAGGCTCCAGAGCTGCATCCTCGTCGGCCATCCAGGCGGGCGGTTCCTCATCGACTGCGGCGCCACGGCAATGGTCTCGCTGCGCCGCTTCGGGATCGATCCCAACACGCTCGACGGCATTTTTCTCACCCACTTCCACGGCGATCACTTCGGCGGCCTTCCCTTCTTCATCCTCGACGCCCAGCGTGTGAGCCGCCGCAGCTCGCCGCTGCTCGTGGCGGGACCGACCGGTCTTGCGAAGAGGCTCCCCGCGGCCATGGACGCCTTTTTCCCGGGCTCGTCCGGCGTGAAGCGGAAATTTGAGATCGATCTCCGGGAGATGGAACCGCGGGTTCCGTTTCCGGCGGGGGCCGTCCGCGTGATGCCGTTCATCGGCCTTCACCCCAGCGGCGACAACGCTTACTCCCTGCGGTTTGAGGTCGGCGGAAAAGTGATCGCCTGCTCGGGCGACACGGAGTGGACCGAGGCGCTTGCCGAGGCCGCCCGCGGGGCCGACCTGTTCATCGCCGAGGCCTACTACTTCGAGAAGAGGATCCCCTTCCACCTCGACTGCCTGACGCTCGTGGAGAAATCCGCCGGTCTGGGTATCCGGCGCACCGTCATCACCCACATGAGCACGGACATGCTCGCGAAGGCGGGACGGGTGGCGTGCGACACGGCCGACGACGGGAAAATCTTCGAGGTGTAGCCCCCGCCTGTCTTTGCCCTTGATTTCGTTCCTTTCGGGAACATAGAATGGGCTCGCAGCCAGACCGACATTCGGAGGAGTGAGCGAATGCCGGCCAACCTTCCGCCGGATTACTTCGAGGCAGAGAGACGGTACAAGCAGGCCTCCACGACGGCCGAGAAGATCGCGGCCCTGGAGGACCTCATGGCCACGGTCCCCAAGCACAAGGGGACCGACCACCTGCGCGCCGACCTAAGAAGGAAGCTCTCCCAGCTCAACAAGGAGGCGCAGGAACAACGCCGGAAGAAAGGCGGAGGCCGTGACAGCCTCTACAACGTCCCCCGCGAAGGGGCCGCGCAGATCGCGCTTGTCGGCTTTGCCAATTCCGGCAAGTCCTCCATCCTTGCCAGCCTCACCAAGGCCGCCCCCGTCATTGCCGACTACCCCCTCTCGACGGTTCTGCCCTGCCCGGGCATGATGCCCTACGAGGATATCCAGATCCAGCTCGTCGACCTTCCCGCCATCCCCAACGAGACGACGGACGGCTGGGTCTCCGGCATCATGCGGGTGGCAGATGCCCTGCTCATCGTGATCGATCTCGCCGAGGATGCCGAGGTCCAGGCGGAGCTCCTCTTGGATCAGTTAGGCAAGTGGAACATCCGCGCGGAGAAGCCGAAGGAGGGGGAGACCCGCGTTCTCGTGAAGCGGGCGCTGGTGGCGGCGAACAAGAAGGACCTGCCGGGGGCCGTCGAGAACTTCGAGAGGCTCAAGGCGGCCTACGGGGACCGCTACCCGATGGTGGCCCTGTCGTGCCTGAAGAAAGACGGACTGGAGGATCTCAAGCAGGGGATCTTCAGGTTGTCCTCGATCATCCGCGTCTACTCCAAGCCGCCCGGGAAGGAGCCCGATCTCTCCATGCCCTACACGGTCCCCGCGGGGTCTACCGTCATGGACGTGGCCGAGAAGGTGCACAAGGACTTCGTGACGAAGCTGAAATACGCCCGTGTCTGGGGCTCGGCGAAGTTCGACGGCATGAGAGTCGAGAGGACGCACGTGCTGAAGGACCGCGACATCATCGAGCTCAGCATGTGACGGGCCGGGTCCGGTCACGGGGATTCGGGATTTTCGCGCTCGATCCCCGGCGGGGTCCTGTTCTTGAAAAACTCGTAGTACAGCAGGGGGATCGCGACGAGGGTGAGCCCCGTGGCGGCCACGGCGCCGAACATCATGGCGATGGCCAGGCCCTGGAAGATGGGGTCGAAGATCATGACGAAGGAGCCCACCACGACGGCCGCCGCCGTGAGCACGATGGGACGGAACCGGACGGCGCCCGCCGTCAGGAGCGCATGCCGGAGGTCCCGGCCCTGCCGCCACTCGTGCTCGGCGAAGTCGACGAGCAGGATGGAGTTGCGCACGATGATGCCCGACAGGGCAATGAAGCCGATCATGGAGGTGGCCGTGAAGAAGGCGCCGAAGATCCAGTGGCCCGGCAGGATTCCCACCAGGGTCAGGGGGATGGGCGCCATGATGACGAGCGGCGTCACGAAGTTGCGGAACCAGGCCACCACCAGGATGTAGATGATGACGAGCACGGCGGCAAAGGCGATGCCGAGGTCGCGGAAGACCTCGATGGTGATGTGCCACTCG
>JAGPKU010000010.1 GCA_018053845.1 Syntrophobacterales bacterium | reverse complement strand
AGGCCGCGACAAACCTGCTGGCGATGCTGCGGGGCGAGCGGCCCCCCGACTGCCTCAACCCCGAGATCTACGGCTGAGGGCCTTTAGGCCACCGCGCGAAGGGGGCTTCCCGGTCCGGGAAGCCCCCTTGCCTGTCCTGAGGGGCATCGCCCCCTCCCCTCCCTGTTTCCGATTCCGTTTCCCCCTCTTCGAAGGCCTGCCGCGTGCGGCCTCGCCCCGTCCGGGCGCCTAGCCGCGGGGATCGCGGAAGCGTCACACCTCGAGCAGATGCTCGTGCTCCCGGAGCCACCGGCGCCGTCTGCGGTGATCCGGGAGGACCCGGGCGACGCAATCCCAGAAGAGACGGGAGTGGTTGAGCTCGACGAGGTGGGCCAGTTCGTGGACGACGACGTAGTCGATGACGCCCGGCGGGGCCGTGACGAGACGCCAAGGGAAATTCAGGGTTCCCGAGGCGCTGCAGGAGCCCCACCGCTGTCTCGCGTCGGTGATCCGCACGGCGCGCACCGTGAGCCCCATCCGCCGGGCGAGCCGCTCCACCCGGTCCTCGAGAACCTCCCGGGCCCTCGCCCGGTACCAGGTGCGGAACACAGCGGCGGCCCTGCGGGCCAGGTCGGCCCCCAGCAGGAACTCGCCGTTTTCCCTCCGCAGATATGCCCCGCCTTCGACAAGCCGCAAGCGGTGCATCTCGCCCAGGAAGGGAAAGAGTTCCCCCTCGCGGAACGTCCGCGGCCATGCCTGCTCGCCGCGCTTTTTTGCCTGGTCCCGCTTCCGCGCGACCCAGTCGCGGTGCCGATCCACGAAAGCCGTCACCTCGCGGCGCGCCAGCCGAAGGGGCGCGCGGACGATGATCTTCCCCTCCCTCGTAATCTCGATGGCGATCGTTTTCCTTCTCGAGCGGATGATTTCGAATTCCATAGGCACACAATGGTTCGGCGCCCATGGTTACGATGGATTGAAAAGATTTGCAACAACTTATGGGGAAAGGCTTCAGGCCACAAGACGGGAAGGAGGATCTATTGCTGGCTGTTGACTGTTGGCTGTCGGCTGATGGAGCCGCCCGCGGCGGCTACATCCTCTTCTTCTGCCCGTTCTTCGGAGGCGTCTCCTGCGAGAGGATCTTCTCGAAGTTCTCGCGGAAGTCACGGGCCGCGCCCTTCGGGACCTTCAGGCTGTAGCGGCCCGGGGGCAGCGACGAGTTGCGGATCTCCGGGTTGAGCTCGCGGATGGTCTTGTAGTTCGTCCCGCAGGCCCGGGCGATGACGTTGACGTGCACCTCGCGGTGGGCCTGCAGCTCGATGCGGTCCGTCTCGACGACGGGATAGACCCGGATCGCGGAGGTGCGGTAGCCGTAGCGCTCGGGGTTGGTCAGGATCACCTTGGCCGAGAGGATGCGGAAGAGGTACCGCTCCGTCTCCAGCGGGAGGTCCAGGTCGTAGTAGCCTTCCGCCTGCTGCATCTCGAGGCTCTTGGCCACCCGGTCCTCGCCGCAGTTGTAGGCCGCCAGGGCCAGGCCCCAGCTGCCGAACTGCCGGTGGAGATCGGCCAGGTAATCGAGGGCCGACTCGGTGGCCTTCTCGAAGTGGAGCCGTTCGTCGATCGCGCCGTCCACGCGCAACCCGTAGCGCTTCGCCGTCTTCTCCATGAACTGCCAGGGCCCCGTCGCCCTGGCCGACGAAACGGCATAGGTCCTCAGGGAGCTCTCCACGACGGCCACGTACTTGAGATCGTCGGGCATCTTCCGCTCCCGCAGCCGCCGCTCGATGTGGGGAAAATACCGGTTGGCGCGCTTGATCCAGAGGATGACCTGCTCCTGGTTGTAGACGGACAGGACGAAGGCCTGGTCCATCATCTCCCAGACGTCCTGCCTCTCGAGGGGGACCCTCTCCCCGCAAAGCAGCATGGCGGAGGGGAACTCATGGATGGGCACGGGCATGCCGGCCCTGGCGGGCGCTGCAGCCAGGTGCTGGCCGACAAGCAGCAGGCTGGCCGCCAGGAGGATGGCCCGCAGGGAAAGAAGAAAGGCAGGGCGCTTTTTTTTCCTGTGCAACAGCAGACCCTCCGGGCTCCCGGATCGCAGGGTTCGCAAGACCTGGGCCGCTTCAGAACGCCGCGGGGCACGACCTGCCCCGCTCAGCGGACCGGTCAGCAGGCGTACAGCGCGAGGCAGACGGCAAGCATGACGAACCGAAACAGCAGGTTGTGGATCACCGGGTTCAATCTCGTCGCGTTCATTCTGAACAGACACACCCCTATAATCAAGCAAAAAATGTTCCCTGTCCCCTATGTTTCGATGATGGCGACGGCATCGATCTCGATGAGCGCCTCCGGGTTCACGAGGGCCTTGACGACGACACCTGTGGCGGCCGGGTAGCCGTTCCTGAAGTATTTTCTGCGGACGGCGGCCGTCTCGCCGTAGCGCTCGAGGGTGGTCACATAGTCCGTAGTCTTCACGACGTCGTCGAAGGTCCCGCCCGCCGCTTCCAATATTTTTTCGATCTTGCGGAAAATGAAGTCGGCCTGTGCGACGATATCGCCCTTGCCCGCGATCTTGCCCGTGTCGGGGTCCCGCGCAATCACCCCGGAGATGAAGAGAAAGGGACCCCTGCGGACCGCCGTGGAATAGGTGTAGCGGCCCTCGAGGTGCCAGGGGTCGATGATGTCGAACTTTCGCATGGGTATGCCCTTCCGCAGGCCGTTTCGCCGGGGGCGGACGGCCGCCCCGCCCCTCAGGGCCCCTTCTTCTTCGGCCCCCCGGGCTTCTCCCCGGGGGTCTTGGGGAACATGTCAAAGACGCTCAGGAAGGGGTTGAAGGGGGGCGCCACCTGCGGGGCCTGCTGGGAGAGCTGCGCCCCGAGATCCAGCCACTTGGCAAACTGCGCGTCCACCGAGGTCTTGTAGGCCAGGTAGTTTCGGACGACCTGCTGCAGGTATTTCTCGAAGAACTCCGCCAGGACGGTCTCGCCGAACTGGATCATGAGGTGCAACAGCGGGACGGGCAGCAGGAACTGCTTGCTCTTCGCCTCCTCGAGGATGATCTGGGTGAGGGTGAAGGCCGTCACGTCCTCCTTGGTCTGGGCGTCGATCACCTCGATCTGGCGGCCCTCCTTGATCATCTCCGAAAGCGTCGCCAGCGTCACGTAGGCGTTCTTCTCGGTGTCGTAGAGTCGCCGGTTGTTGTACTTTTTGATCACCACCCGATCGGCCATAGTCCCCGTCTCCTCCCTCCATATGCTGAAACTGGATGTAACCGTGCAACAAACGAATACCGGCAGGGGAAAGTCAGCTGTTGTGTATCAGATAATTCCTTGAATATCAATGCCTTAATCTACACCTTGCCGAAATCGGGGCCTCCGAGGCCTTGTTGCGCCGCAACATCGGACTTGACAAGCTTCTTCGAACAGTTTAGAACCAGCCCCCAAACAGCGCTGATTCGCATCACCGTGGAGGCTCTCGACATGCAAACCAACCCTGTAGCCAAGCAGACCCTGCAGTTCTGTCACACCGCCATCACCCGGACGCTCGATGCGTCGCTTGCCGTCCAGTTGCAGTCGCAAAAGACCCTGGAGAGGCTTCTGGAGCAGTCCCCCGTCATGCCCTACGAGGGCAAGCGGGCGATCACCGACTGGCTCGAGGCTCTCCGCCAGCACACGGCCGCCATGAAGGGGGTCATCGACGAGGGGTTCCGGCCCTTCAATCTCTATTTCGAGGAGTAGGCTCCTGCGCAGACCGCGCAGGGAGAGGGTGAGAAGCTGATCGCGGGAGAAGAGCGGAGCCGGCTTGCAAATCTCGTTTACGGCACCGGCACGGATATCGCCTTTCTCACGTTCTCACGTTCTCACCTTCGCGCCTTCTTACCCCCGTCCAACTCCGGGCCGGAAGCATGCACCGCTTTCTGAACGCCCGGCAAATCCATTGGTACGCAGAGGAGGGAACATGCCCAACACCCTCAATACCCTCGCACCCGCAGTGGCCGCATCCCTGAAATCCGTCCGGTCGACGCTCGACTTGTCCGCCGACATGGTCGGCCTGGGCAACCGCTGGTCACTGCTCTGGCTCGACTCGCTCACCGCGGCAAGCAGCATCGGCCTCGAGATGTGGCGCTTCCTCCTGACCGGCACGGTGGTCGAACGTCCCGCCGCTCTGCTGGCCGACAGCCTCGACGGCATGGAGCGGGAGATGGCCCGGGCGATGGCGGACGTGATCTCCCTGCCCGCGCGTCGCTACGAACGGACGCGCCACGGCGAGGCGGAATTCCTGAAGCTCTTCTGCGAGGCGCCTCCCTGCCAGGGCTTCAGCGAGGCGGGAGAGGTGCTGGCCGACCTCCCGGGCATGCGCCTCATCGACCTCTCGAAAGCGCAGCGCCACGAGATCGGCAACTACACCGTCGTCTTCGCCCCCCGGGCCGGCCACCACTCCAACATCGCCGAGCGCGTCGCGCTCTTCATGCGGGACTGCGGCCTGACGCGCATGGCGATCGTGGAGCAGAAATGCGCCCAGGAGATCCCCCTGTACGTGGAGGGCCGCAGGCATCACGAGGACTTCGAGGGCCAGGTGGAACAATACCGGGTGATCCTCGAGACCCTGAAGGAAAAGACGGGACACCCCGCGCACCTCGTGGCCGTCTGCCAGCCGGGGCCTCTGCTGATGGCGACCCTCATCCTCTTCCCGCACCTGGGCAGGACCTTCGGCTCGGCGGGCGCCCCCATGAACACCGACGCCGAGAGGGGGTTTCTTTCCGATTTCGCGAGGGCCATGGGCGAGCCTTACATCGACCTGCTGACCACGGTCCTGGGCAGCCGGGTGCCGCCGGGTCTGCCCGGCGAAGGCCGTGCAGTCTACGACGGCCGGCTGCAGGTGCTCGGGTTCTACATCCTGGGCATGCCCCAGCACTTCGACAACCTGAAGAAGCTCCTCACGGACCTTCGCGACGGCAACGAGGAAACCGCCGGCCGCCAGATGGCCTTCTACCAGTGGTACAACTACAGCCACGACTTCCCCGAGAGCTTTCTCCGGGACACGTACAAGAAGGTCTTCGTCCGCAATGCGCTGATCCGGGGCTCCCTGGAGATCCGGGGACGGCGGATCGGCGTGAAGGACTACCCCGCGTCGGTGCCCATCTGGGCCCTGGGCGGCACGAAGGACAACATCGCCCCCTGCGGCCAGGCCATCGGCCACGTGGATCTCATCGAGGGGGTCGCCCCGTCGGACAGGCTCGTTCTTCGCTGCGACGCGGGTCACATGGGGCTGTTCCGGTCCCGCAGGGTGCTGGACCGTCACTACAGCCGGATCATCCGCTTCCTGCTCGAACGCAGCGACCGCTGAGGGCCGTTTTTCCCGTTGCCGGGATGCACCGCTTTCGTGTATAGTTTTTCGCGGGCGGCGGGAGACGCGATGTTGCGCCGCACTTCCTTCGTGACCCGCACCTGAGGGCCGCCCCTGACCCGCCCCGCTTGCCCGGAACTCTTTCAGATGCCGTGTCCCGCGACTCGCTGTCCCCTGCCTGCAGGCACCGCGAGGGCGCCCGTAATGCTACATTGCGATATAAAACGCCGCCAGGAAGCCGGGATAAGCAGGGCATAGATAATACATATAACTGATATTATTGACGATATAACGATTCACGAATTTTTGATTTGATTTTGTTGCAATGCAACATTTTTTCTTGACAAGCCGCCGAGGGTGGTTTATATTCACGGCACAAGAACCCAAACACCCAAGGAGGATTTTTCCATGGACCCCAAGAAAGTAGTCAAGCAGACCTTCGATTTCTACAAGTCAACCTTCGAGAACACCTACAACGCCATGGCGATGCTCCAGGAGCAGAGCCAGAAGATGTTCGAGATGTACCTCGACCAGACGCAGGGCTTCCCCGAAGAGGGCAAGAAGGCCGTCCAGGAGTGGATCAAGGCCTACAAGAAGGGCGGCGAGGACTTCAAGGCCGCCGTGGACGAGAGCTTCAAGAAGGTCGAGGACTTCTTCGCCGAGGCCGCGAAGTCCGCGAATTAAAAACCGGCGACAGCCGCAAGGAGGGATGATATGATGCAGCCCAAGGACCTGATCAAGCAGATGATCGATTTCAACAAGTCGGCCTACGAGAACGCCTTCAAGAACCTCAACATGCTCCAGGAGCAGATGGAGAAGGTCTTCAACCTCTACATCGACCAGGCCTCGGGCATGTCCGAGGAGGGCAAGAAGGCCGCCAGGGAGTGGGCTTCGATGTACAAGAAGGGCTACGACGACTACAAGAAGCTCGTGGACGAAAACTTCAAGAAGATGGAAGCCTTCTTCCAGGAGAAGAAGTAGCGAACGGTTCCCGGATCCGGACCGATCCGGAGGAAGGGAAGGATCGACGATGTTCCCGTTCACGCGCGTGCCGTCGAGGGACCTCATGGGGACCCTCCTGAACCTGCCGCTGAAGCCCGCCGAGGTCGGCCTCAAGATGGCCCTGTCCTCGGCGGAGCTGCTCAAGGCCTCGCAGACCTATGTCAACGGGGTCTCGAGCTACTACTTCGACTTCATGGCCCCGTACTGGGTGGCGCTCAACTCCTTCCAGCGGACCGAGAAGCGGAAGATCGTCGAGCACCAGCCGCAGGAAACGGCCCGGGACTACCTCGAGCTGCTGCACTTCAACATGGACATCGCCCGGAAGGGAATGCTCAGCACCCTGCGGTCGATGAACCAGTTTCACGCCGGCGAGATGCAGAGACGGCAATCGGCATGGCTCAACACCCTGTTCGACCGGGAGGGAGAAGACATCGCCCAGCACGCCGAGCGCCTCTCCCACCTGCTCAAACTCCTCACGGACGAGTACCCTCGGGCCATCCGGGACATCGGGCCCCGATTCGGCTTCCACTTCGACGACGGCGGGTACGTGAAGGCGGCCGAGACGGACCGCTTCATCCTCTACCAGGTGCTGCCCTGGAAGGGCTGCGCGGAGGTCCGCCCGGGCGCAAAGCCCGTCCTCATCATCCCGCCCTACGTCCTGGGGGCCTCGATCCTCGCCTTCCTGCCGGACGAGAACAAGAGCTACACGCACTGCTTCGCCAACCAGGGGATCCCGACCTACATCCGCATCATGAAGGACATCCACGCCAACCCGGCCGTGCAGACCATGACCGGGGAGGACGACTGCCTCGACATGAAGCGCTTCTGCGAGGTCATCCGCGAGCGCCACGGCAGGCCCGTGACCCTCAACGGGTTCTGCCAGGGCGGGTTCGTGGCGGCCCTCAACCTGATGTCCGGCGAGCTCGACGGGCTCGTGGACGCCTTCATCACCTGTGTCGCTCCCATGGACGGCACCCGCAGCAAGGCCCTGGTGGAATACCTCGAGCACATCCCCCCCCGTTTCCGGGACCTGGGCTACGCGGTCAAGACCCTGCCCAACGGCAACCGGATCGTCGACGGCAAGGTCATGAGCTGGGTCTACAAGCTCAAGAGCATGGAGCGCGAGGCCCCGGTCTTCACCTTCTACCGCGACCTTTCCATGTTCAACCGGGAGAACCTCGACCACATCCGGATCACCCCGACGGCCGCGGCCCTGAACTACTGGCTCATCTACGAGCGCAACGACCTTCCCATCGGCATCACCCAGCTGAGCTTCGACTCCTACACCAGGCCCGTTGCGAGCGACGGCACCCTGCCGGTGACCCTGTTCGGCAGACCCCTGAACTTCAAGCGCCTTCAGGAAAAGGGCATCCGCTGGCTGCTCTGCTACGCCGAGGGGGACGACCTCGTCGACCGGGAAGCGGCGCTCGCCCCGGCCGATTTCATCGACGTGGAGATCAGCGTGTTCCCCAAGGGACACGGGGCCATCGCCACGTCCTGGTCCCTGCCGACCTCCGAGTGCGCCCTGCACCGGCGCTTCCGGGAGCGGTACCGCGGGCCGGTGCGTTTCCAGCTCGACCTGGACGGCATCGACGACGAACTGAACTGCAACGGCGGCTGCGCGGCATAGACCCGGGCCCGGCCGCTGACCGGCAAAGGAGGGACCGCCCCATGGACAGGAAATTCCTCGAGTTCTGGGGAAACGTTCTGCTCAGCGCCGCCAAGGGCCAGGAGCAGATGGAGACCCTGAGCCGCCTGGCCGGCGAGGGCCTCAAGACCTTCGAGCAGCAGCTCGCCCTCTTCCAGAAATTCTACGGCCTCGACCGGAACCCCGACCCCGCCGCCCCGTACGCCGAGATGTGGAAAAAGGCCGCCGAGGACTTCGTGCAGTCCTACCAGGAATTCATCGGTCTCATGGGCATGGTCCCCCGGGAGGACTACGAGGCGCTCGCCAGGGAGCACGAGGCCCTGAAAAAGAAGGTCGAGGAGCTCGAGGAATCCCTGCGAAAGACGAAGAAGAGGCCCGGCGTCAAGGAAGCGGACCCCTCCGAGATCGTCAAGGGCTTCGAGGGGCTCATGCAGAAGCAGGCCGAGCAGTTCCAGGCCCTGATGGCCTCCTACGGGAAGCTCTACGAGTCCCGGAAGCCGGGCCGGAAGCCGTCGGAACACCACGACGCCGAAGCGTCGAAAAAGAGAGGGTAGGCCATGACCGAAAAGGAGAAGACACCGGAGAGCGCACAGAGCGTCGTGTTCGCAGACTGGGTCCAGAGCCAGGCCGCGGCGTGGGAAGAGGCCTTGAAGCGGACGGCCCAGGCCTGGCAGGCCCCTCTCGGCGCCGTGCCGGCAGACGCCGGCGGGGAGACGAAGGCGCCGGGTCCCGACGAGATCGCCAAGGGCCTCTTCGAGTTCTTCCAGGCCCTGTCCTCCGCTGCCGGACTGCCGGGGCCCGGGGACATCCAGGCCGCCAAATCCGTCCCGGACCTGATGCTGAAGGTGATGCAGCCCTTCTGGATGTACGCCGTCAAACTCGAAAAGCAGTGGGCGGAGATGACGGGCGCAACGGCCGCCGGCGAGCCCGAGAACATGGCCGAGTTCGTCAAGCAGATGACGAAGACCTTCTACGAAGCCCAGGCGGAGGATTTCCGGAAGATCCTCAACATCCCCCAGCTGGGCATCAACCGTTACTACCAGGAACGGTTCAACAAGGCCGTCGAGAAGGCCTCGGACTACCAGTCGGCCCTGACGGAGTTCATCCAGCTGCTCATGATCCCCGTCGAGAAAGCCTACTACGCCGTCCAGGAAGAGATCGCCAAGATGGAGAAGGAGGGCAAGGCCGCCGTCAAGGACTCCAGGGCCCTCTACCAGCTCTGGATCCAGAAGCTCGAAGACCACTACATGGCCCTGCTGCGCTCCGACGACTACATGAACACCCTGACGGAGACCCTCAACTGCCTGCACGACTACCGCGCGGCCCGTGCGGAGTTCTTCATGGACCTGCTGCAGAACCTGCCCATCCCCACCAACCGCGACATGGACGAGCTGTACCGCGACCTGCACACCCTGAAAAAGCGGGTGAAGGAGCTCGAGAGGAAGGTGAAACGAAATGGGAAGTGACAAGAAAGCCCGCCTCTCCGAAATGATGGCCCCCTACGTCATGGCCGCCGATCTGATCGCGGCCCGGGTGGCCGGCGACACGGCGAAGTTCTACGACCAGCTCCGGAAGGCCAGGGAGGTTCTCCTGAGCCCGCTGGAGACGGAAATCGCCGTCACCCCCTATGACGTCGTCTGGCAGGAGGACCGCGTCAAGCTGAAGCACTACCACCCCAGGACGGAACCCTCGCTCAAGACGCCGCTCTTCATCGTCTATGCCCAGGTCAACCGGGAGACGATGCTCGACCTGCAGCCGGGCCGCAGCGTCGTGGAGACCTTCCTCAACGCGGGCCTCGACATCTACATGCTCGACTGGGGCTACCCGACCCGCAAGGACCGGTTCCTGAACCTCGACGATCACATCAACGGCTACATCGACGGCGCCGTGGATTTCATCCTGGAGAAGCACGGCCTGGATCGTCTCAACATCATGGCGATCTGCCAGGGCGGGACGATGAGCGTCATCTACGCCGCGCTGCACCCGGAGAAGGTCAAGAACCTGGTGCTCACGGTCACGCCGACGAACTTCGACCACGACGCGGGGCTGCTCAACGTCTGGGCCCGCTCGCTGGACCCCGACAAGCTGGTGGCCTCCTACGGAAACATCCCCGGCGACATCATGAACCTTGGGTTCCTTCTCCTGAACCCGGCGCGGCTCATGATCGACAAGTACGTGGGGTTTCTGGAGAACATCCACAACAAGGACTTCGTGGAGAACTTCGTCCGCATGGAGCGCTGGATCTTCGACAGCCCCGATCTGCCGGGCGAGGCCTTCCGCGAATTCATCCAGTGGATGTTCCGGGAAAACCGGCTCATCAAGAACGAGCTGGTTCTCGGGGGCAAGAAGGTGGACCTGAAGAACATCACCATGCCCGTGCTCAACATCTACGGCAAGTACGATCACCTCGTGCCGCCCGCGGCCTGCGACCAGATCACGAGCAAGATCGGCAGCACCGACAAGGAGGACCTCTGCCTCGACACGGGCCACATCGGCATCTACGTGAGTTCCAAGACGCAGAGACAGTTCGGCCCGAAGATCATCCGATGGCTCACGGAGCGCGACGAGGCGCCCGAGCCGGTGAACGGCGACACGAAGAAGACCGCCTCCAGGAAGAAAAAGGCCGGGGCGACGGCCGAAGGGGACTAACCCCGGAAAGGGAGAAAGACCATGGACTACATCAAGGCAATCAGCAAGGTCGGCAGGGCCCTGGGAACGACGATCGAACGGGACAAGCTCCTGGAGATGATCGTGCAGTCCGCCGTCGACACGATGAAGGCCAAGGCGGCCTGCCTGTTCCTGGCCTCTGACGAGGCGGAAGACCAGTACATCGCCGCGGCGCAGACGGGGCTTTCAAAAAATTACATGCACGCCGCGCCGAGCCGCATGGCGCCGACGATGAAGCTGCTGAAGAAGGAAGGGTTCATCCACTACCGGGACGCCCAGAACGACGAGCGCGTCCAGAACCGGGAGTCCAAGGTCAAGGAAGGGATCGGCTCCATCCTGGTCGTCCCCGTCCAGTCCGAGGATGACGTGATCGGGTGCCTGACGCTCTACACGGCCGACATCCGGGACTTCTCGGAGACGGAGATCGAGTTTCTCACGGTGCTCGCCGAGCAGGGCGGCATGGCGATCCAGAAGGCCTGCCTGATCGAGAAGCTGCGGAACACTACGCGGATCTTCCTCGGCATGGCGGCCAGCATCACGGCAAGCACGGACATCAAGACGATCCTGCAGACGCTCACGGAGGATGTGGCCAAGGCCCTCTCCGTAAAGGCGGCCACGATCCGCCTGCTGGACGAGAACCGCGTGACGCTGCGGCTCGCCGCCAGCTACGGCCTCTCCGAGAAGTACCTCAAGAAGGGCCCCATCTCGGCGGAGAAGAGCATCGCCCAGGCCCTCCAGGGGAAACCCGTGGTGGTGAAGGATGCCGCCACCGACGCCGGCGTCCAGTACCGCAAGGAGAAGAAGGAAGAGGGCATCGTCACGATCCTCAGCGTGCCCATCAAGTCCCGCGAAGAGGTCATCGGCGTGCTTCGGCTCTACAGCGCCGTGCCCCGGGATTTCACGGACGACGAGATCCAGTTCGTCAACGCCATCGCCTACATGGGCGGCGTGGCCATCCAGAACATGCAGCTGATGGCGATGCTGAGGGACGACGTGAAGGATCTGCGCGAGAACGTCTGGATCTTCAAGAGCTGGTTCTAGCGGCTGCGCCGCAGGTCACAGGCATCAGGCATCAGGCTCAAGGAAAAAGAGACCAAAGGGGGGAACGATGATCGGGAAGACGATTGACGAGATGAATGTCGGCGATGCGGCGGAGACGGCCAAGACCGTAACCGAGACCGATGTCTACCTCTTTGCCGGGATCACGGGGGACTTCAACCCGGCCCACGTCAACGAGGCCTACGCGAAGAACACCTTCTTCAAGGGCCGGATCGCCCACGGGATGCTTTCGGCGGGCTTCATCTCGGCCGTCCTCGCCATGAAGCTGCCCGGCCCCGGGACCATCTACCTGAGCCAGACCATGGAGTTCAAGGCCCCCGTCCGGATCGGCGACACCGTGACGGCCCGCGTGGAGGTGACGGAAAAGCTGGCGGAGAAAAACCGCGTGAAGCTCCGGACGACCTGCGTCAACCAGGACGGCACCCTCCTCGTGGATGGGGAAGCCGTGATCATGGCGCCCAAGGCGGCGAAGAAGTAACCGGCGCAACAACCATTTCCGTGCCTCTCTCCCGGCCCCCCGGAGTGTCTGCGGGGGCCTTTTGCCTGCGTTACAACGTCTTGCTTGTATCGAAGAATCGTGTTAGATAAGAACTGGTTATCCGACATCCTCTTGCGGACAGCTCTCCGACCGACCCTTCGACCTGCGGCAGGACGCGACGCGACAAGACGGGGCGCATGCCCCGGATGCAGTTGAGGCCGGTCCGACCCTTCGGACCCATTCAGCGGTCAACCCCGGACCCAACCCGATTCCGGACTACCGGCACCGAGCATCATGAAACCGGCAATCCTTCACCGGCCTTGGAAAGAGCCCGTCCGGCTCACCGGGGTCTGCGAGACCCTGCTGATCCCCCTCTGGGCCCGCGCGGTCGAGACCCGACGTCCCGACGCGATCGTCCGGGACCCGATCGCCCTGGAGATCTGCGAGAATCTCGATTACGACTTCTCCAAATTCGAGGGGGCCTGGATGACCCAGACGGGAATCGCCGTCCGCACGAAACTGCTCGACGAGGCGACGGCGGCCTTCATCCGCGGGCATCCCCGGGCCGTCGTGATCAACCTCGGGGCAGGCCTGAGCACCCGGTTTTCCCGCCTCGACAACGGGAGCATCCGCTGGTTCGAAGTCGACCTGCCGGAGGTCGTCGCCCTGCGCCGGATCTTTTTCCGCGAAACAAAGCGCTACCGCTGCATCGCCGGATCGGTGACGGACCCCGCCACGTTCGGTCCCATCGCACCCGGTAGGCAACCCGTCCTGATTCTCGCCGAGGGGCTCTTCATGTACTTCCCCGAGGAGGAGGTCCGTTCCGTCTTCGGGCACATCTCGGCGCGTTTCCCGGGGGCGCAGATGCTGCTCGAGATGCTTGCCCCCTGCGCCCTCGGCATGGGCCGCTACGACCCCTGCCTGTCCCGAATCGCGCAGGGCAGCCTCGAGTTCCGCTGGGCCCTGAGCGACTGCCGGGAAATGGAGACCTGGGGCTGCGGCCTGCAGGTCCTGGGCGAGAGCAACGTCCTGGAGCACCACCGCGAGCGCTGGGGATGGCTGAACTTCTTCCCCCCCCAGGCGATGTCCGTCCTGGGCAACCGGATCGTCCACCTTCTTTTTGCCGGGAATGAATCGCGGAAAACGCCTGTCCGTCCGCCCGCCCGACCGTGAAGCCGCCGTGAACGGCCCGGGTTGGTCGGGCTTTTGCATGGAAGGGTTAACGGCAGTCTGTCCTTCGTCCCGGAGCTCGGATCCCGTGACGAGGCCCTGGCCCGTGAAAGGCCCGCACGCTGACCTGCAAGGAGCAGCCCCATGAAGAAAAAGAGCGCGGAGAGGATATCGGCCCGAGAGCTTCTTTCCCTCGTCGGCCGCACGCCGGCCGACAACGTGGAGGGGTACACATCGGCCATGCCCTGGAAGAGCAAGCTGGCGGGAGGCCAGATCCGGTCCCTCTTCCTGTACCGGGAGCTTCTGAAGACCATGGCGGGCCAGCCGCTGCTTTTCGGGCCCCTGGCCGCTCTGGCGGGCTGGCAGGCCCATCTCATCGAAGCCACCCTGACGGGCCCCATCAAGACGCAGGCCCGTATCGCCACGAGGGCGGGGCGCAACCCCGACGCCTTCGCCGAGATGAACAGCTGGATCTACCAGACCTACGCCAGGCTCCTGTACAACCTGTGCGGCTGCTTCATGCGCAACGGGAAATTCGATCCGCGCGTCGCGCTGGAGGTCTCCACGTCGGAGGAGGGCAAGCAGCTCCTGCGAAACTGCATGAAGGAGTTCCGATGGCTCGAGCTCTCCTACAATTCGCTGGGTCTGACGCGCCTCAAAGCCATGAAGGACCTCCTGAAGTCGCTCGTGGTGCTCATCACGGAGCAGCCCATCGACGACATGCCCTTCATGAAGAAGAACCCCGACGGCAGCGACGGGATGTCCCTCGGCACCTGGCTGGAAGAGGGGCGCGCCCGCATCGAGGCCCTGTGGCGCCACAACGCCTTCGACATCCGCGATTTCTCCGATCGCTTCATGGGCGGCAGGATCGGCTGCATGCCCTACGAGGTGATCAAGGGCTCACGGCTGCACTCGGTGACCCTGCGTCACTACCCCCTGCCGAAGGGGACGGAGCCGAACGGCAAGGTCGTCTACCTCGCCACGCCGATGATCAACAAGCCCGAGATCTTCGACCTGGCCCAGGGGAAATCCGTCGTCGAAGGAATGCTCCGGGAGGGCTACCACGTCTATCTCGTGGACCACGGCGACCCGGGCCCCGCCGAGGCGAACCTCGGGCTGGACTTCTACGGCAAGACCGTCCCCGACGCCTACCTTGACATCATCCAGAAGCGACACCCCGGGGCCGCCGTCTACATCATGGCCTACTGCATGGCGGGCACCCTCATGCTGCCCTACCTCGCGCGGCGGGCCGAGGAGTGCATGGCCCGCGGCGAGCCCATGGACATCTGGAAGATCGCCGTCATGGCCACCCCCGTCAAATTCGACGACAGGGACAGCGGACATGCCGCCATGCGCAAGGTCATCCGCGAGGAGTACGACCCCCTGCTCATGAAGGAGCTCTACGGGGAGGTGAACATCCCGCCCCACGTCATCGAGGCGGGGATGAACGAGATCCAGCCCGGCGTGCAGTACACCGTGTCGATGGGCTTCTACGGACGCGCCTACCGGCCCGGCGCCATCGAGGACTCGGCGCCCTTTCTCTACTGGCTCACCCACGGCACCAAGTTCCCCGCCCGGGCGCACCGGGAGTGGATCAGCCGGTTCTTCCTCGGCAACGCGCTCGTCGAGGGCACCTACGCCCTGCCCTCCTCGATCCCCGACCTGGACGGCAAGCCCGTGCGGATGGGCGCCCTGGACGAGGCCGGCGTCCTCATCTTCTGCTACCGCGGCACCCGCGACCCCATCGCGCCGACGGGCTCCTGCGTCTCCTGCGAACTCTGGGGCGAGATCGGGAAGAACATCGGCGTCTCCCGCGGCGGGCTGAACCGCCTCATCGAGAAGAACGCGGGCCACATCTTCGTCGTGAGCAAAGTGCTGCTGGCGGAGTACCTCGCGCTGGTCAACGACTTCTTCAAGTCGGACTGACGCGCTTCGCGCAGGCTACAGGCAGCAGGCTGCAAAACAAATCCCCCTCTATCCCCCTTTTGCAAAGGGGGAGGAAAGGGGGATTTTCTTTTCTTCCCTCACGCACTCGGGCACTTCAGCACGCAGACCCTTCTTTGTGACGTCAGATCCCGCAGCCAGGGCTTGAAGAACCGGGGGATCAGGGGAAGCAGGACGATCCCCAGGACGACCGACGCCAGCACGCTCGGGGAGATGCCCGTGATGGCCACCCCGAGAGCGGTGCCCCCCGCGGGGGGTGCTCGGTGTCGGTCGCGACCAGGGTGAAGATCGACAGCCCCACGTCCAGGGCGTAGCATGCGAGGCTTGCGCGCACGGCGACATGGTCAACGAGGGAAAACACGAACCCCCAGAAGAGCCCGACGAGGTGCCCGCCGATGACGTTTCGCGGCTTGGCCGTGACGCTGTCGGGCATGGCGAACACGATGAACGTCGACGCCCCGAGGGAGGCGATGGTCACCGCGTCCCGCAGGCTCAGGAAACAGAGAACCACGAACACGGCCGCCGTGGCGAAGAGGCTCTGCAAAACGCAGTGCTTCCAGTGGAGCCTGAACTCCTCTATCATTTTCAGAACCGATCGTCTCATGAAGCCTCTTCCGCTGAACCGTTGATACGCAGTCAGCACAGTCACAGACACGAAAAGGAGCAAGTCCCCAAGTTTTTCTCTGGCCTCGGATCGGCAGGGCTGTTAGAATCAGACCGCACGACCCGGAGGGCGCGGCCGATGACGGATAGGCACGCAAAGGCAAGATCCCGGTGGTTTCTGTCGCTCACCCTTGCGGCGGCCGCGCTGGTCTTGACGTCCCCTCACGCCGCGGACGGGAATCCTCGATCCACCGAGGCGCAAGGCGGGAGAACATTTGTCGTCGCCTCCCAGCGAAACGCTCCGCCCTTCTCCTTTGCGGATCGCGACGGAGCGCCGCAGGGGATCCTCGTTGAGTTCTGGCACCTCTGGGCGGCCCGGAACGGTCATGCCATCCGCTTCTACCTTGGCGATCTCGACGAGACAATCGAGAGGGTCCGCGACGGAAGGGCCGATTTCCACGCCGGTCTTTTCTATTCGGACCCCCGTAGCGCCTATCTCGACTTCTCTCCCGGTTTTCTCGACGACACCCTGTCTCTTTTTGTCCTGGACAAACTCGACGTCCAGTCCGTATCGGATCTCGCATCCACGCCCGTCATCGTCGGCGTGAGCCGCGATCACTACGCCGCCGAGTACATGCAGTACAACCTTCCCCATCTGCGGCTGAAGCTCTACCCCAACAGCGAAGAGGTGGTCATGAGCGCCCTGCGAAGCGAGATCGTCGCCTTCGCCGTCGACTACCCCGTCGCCTTTTACTTCCTCTCGAAGCACGATGCGCGGGGGCAGTTCCGCGTGATCACCGACCTCGCCACCCATCCCCTGCGGGCGGCCTTCCGCAAGGGAAACCGCGAGACCCTCGATCTCGTCGAGGCGGGGCTGGCGAAAATCCGGAAGGAAGACATCGCCGCGCTCTCCGACAAGTGGGGGCTGCGGGAGAAAAGACTGCTGCCGCCCTGGCTGCTCAAGGCACTCGTCGGCGGCGGCGCGGGGCTGCTGTTCCTTGCCCTGTTGGCGAACTGGTACCTGCTGAGGCGGGAAGTGCGGAGGCAGACGCGCGAACTCAACGAGAAGAACCGGATCCTCAACCTCATCAACCGCGACATCCTCGAGGCGACCCAAACGGTCCAGAGCCAGATGGAGACGATGGAGAAGCTCGGCCGCGAAAAGGACGATCTGATGCGGATCGTCACGGAGGATCTCAGGGGGCCGATCCAGGCGATCCACCGGCTGACGGCGTTCCAAGAGGAAGGGCCAAACGCCGAAATCCACGCCAGGACGTCACGTCTCCTGGCGCTCATCGACCGCCTCCAGGAAGCGACCCGGCTGGAGGCGGAGACCTATCGCCAGGACATGGAGCCGGTGAACCTGGCCGACTTCCTTGAGCGCAGCCGCGGGGAATTCAAGGAGATGGCGGCGATGAAGAGCATCTCCGTCGAGATGTCGCTTCCGAACCGGCCCGTGCCGGTGCTCGCCCACCCGGTTCATTTCGCGGAGATCTGCAGACAGCTCTTTCTCAACGCCGTGAAGTTCTCCCGGCCCGGAAGCGATGTCCGCATCGAGCTTCGGCCCGTGGAAAGGGAAGAAGGTTCGTGGGCCCTCGTCTCGTTTCAGGACCGCGGGATCGGGATCCCGCCCGAGATCCTTCCCCGCATCTTCGATCGGGCAAGCGGAGTCGCCCGGGAAGGGACGCTGGGCGAGCCGTCCCTCGGCATCGGCCTGTCCGTGGTGCGACGGCTCCTTGAGCTGCACGGCGGCAGGATCCGCGTCGACTCGCAAGAGGGGCAAGGATCGACGTTCACCGTCGAGCTGCCCGTACGCGAGGAGACAACCGTGCTTTACGACGATGTGGCCCTGCGCTTCCAGACGGGGGACATCGTGCTCTTCAAGGGCCTATACCTCGACCGGGACCAGCAACCCCACCCCTCGGAGAACTGGACCCATGCCGGGCTCGTCGTAAAGATGCCCGACCACGAGGATGCCCTGCTTTGGGAATCGACCCCTCTCGAGTCCATCACGGACCGGATCCTGGGGTTCCGCAAGGGGGGCCCCCAGCTCGTCTCCCTCCGGGAGCGGCTCCTGACCTACGAGACCGACGTCTACGCCTGGCGGCAGCTCCGGGTTGCCCGGAGCCCCGAGATGATCCGCGCACTGTTCGACTACATCTACAAGGTGCACCGTCTGCCCTTCCCTCCCCAGATCGAGGTGATCCGGCGGGTGATCCAGATGCGGTTCTTCCTGCGCTGGTGGCCCCGCAAGCCCCTCTATCGAAGCATCTTCTGCACCGAGCTGATCGCGGAGACCTACATGCGGATGGGGCTGCTGCCGCCGGCGCCCCCGGCCTCGGCCTATCTGCCGCTTGATTTCTCCGAGCGAAAGAAGATCCCGCTTCTCAAGGGCGCCTCCCTCGGCAGGGAGATCCTGCTCCGGGTCCCGGGCCGCAAAGAGCGCTTCATCCTGCCTGCGGCGTTCTCGGGCAAGACCCTGCAGGCAGGCGCGGGATGAAGCCGCCGAAGGCCTCGGCCGTCTCCCGTGTCACCTTGCCCCGGTAATACAGCTCGCGGAAGAAAGGCCCCGCTTCCTCGAGAGGCATGCGCACCGTCGTGACCCTCCTGCCGGCCCGCAGCAGGGGGATTTCCGCAAGGCTCCGGGAGGCGACCACCTCCACGCGGTCCGAGTCGCAGCAAAACAGCCCCCTGTAGACCTTGAAGGCGTCGGAGCGGGGCTCGGCGACCTCGACCTCCCGCCAGGGCACCCGGAGACGGCCGAAGAGCCGGCGCACGGTCAATCCCCGCTCGTCGGTTTGGAGCACCATCAGCCGCTTCGCCAGCACAAGCGCCATGCCGGCTGCCGGGATCAGCGCCATCCCGAGGAGCACGCGCCGTATGGCCCTCAGCGTCTCGTCGCCCACGGAGGAGGCCGGCATCGACTCGGCCAGGATGAGGGAGAGGATGAGGGCGAAGACGATAAGCATCGCCGTGACGATCCCGGACGGCGTCAGGATGTGCAGGGCGTGCAGGCCGTAGCGGCCCCGGTGCCCCGCGGACAGGATCCGCGTTTTTTCGCTCTCGTCGGTACCGAGGCGGAGCTGGGCCGGGAAACGCTCCGCGAGGGCTTCGAGGAAAACGGGAAGCACCGGGTCATCGGCGGCAAGCGCGATTTGCGTTTTCTGGGGGTGTTCGGGGCGTCCGTAATCAAACCGGATTCGAAGGCTCGGCCCGGAGCGTCCGGCGCGCCAAGAGCAGGGGAGATGATGGATGCCGAGCAGGGCGTCCCCGGGGATCAAGACTTTCTTCTTCCCCCGGACGATGCGGATCGCGCCGCCCCCGATCTCGACACGCACGGGTCCCGTATACTCGGCCAGATCGAAGGAGCGGACGGCTTCGGCAGAAGAGGCGGTGCCCATTGTGATCAATGTAACAGCGGCATGGGTGAAGGACAAACGGACGCTGTGCGAAGAAAAAAGGGGCCCGCCCCCCATGCGGGCGGGGCAGACCCCTGGCCGGGTCGAATCCAGCCGTCAGTCTTCTTTCGGCGTCATGAAGTCGGGCCGCAGGAACTCGGGGTCGGGGTAGGTGTAGAAGCCCTTGCCGCTCTTGACGCCCAGCTCGCCGCGCTTGACCATCTCCAGGAGCGCATCGGGCGGCTTGTCATGGGGCAGCTTGGACTCGTTGTAGTAGACCATCTCGATGTCGTAGATCGTGTCGAGGCCTACCTTGTCCATGAGCGCGAAGGGGCCTTCCTTCATGCCCGTGAAGACGCGCCACGCCCGGTCGCTGTCGCGGAAGTCGACAAAGCCGTTGCCCCACATGTAGAGCACCTCGCGTTTGATGGCTCGCCAGACGCGGTTGAAGCAGAAGCCGAGGATCTCCTTCTTGACCTTCAGCGGGATGCAGTTTACGGAGATGATCCACTGGACGCCCGTCTTGAAGACCTCGGGCAGGGTCTTCGTGCCGCCCATGATGTCCACCATGTTCACGCCCTGCAGGGGGAAATAGAAGTGGATGTTCAGGCAGCGCTCGGGGCGGCCGCTCGAGGCCTCCATCTTCGAGACGGGGATGGAGGAGCTGTTGGTGGCGATGATGCAGTCCTTGGGGGACTTTTCGCCCAGTTCCTTGAAAACCTTGTTCTTCAGTTCGATGTTCTCGAAGACCGCCTCGATGATGAGCTGGGCGTCCTTCACGGCCTCGTCGATCGACCCCACCTGCTTGACAGCCTTCTTGGCGGCTTCCCACTTCTCCCAGGGGATGAGCGGGGTGACCCCCTTGGCCTTCAGGTCGTTCCAGATCTTGCTATAGGTGTTCTCGAAGGCCCCCGCCACGGGGTCGTAAATCTTCGTGGTGTAGCCCGCGTGGGCCGCCAGCATGGCGATCTGCGCCCCCAGCACACCGGCGCCTATGACGGCGACACGATCCAACGGTCTTTGTGCCATGATCGCACCTCCTTTTTTATGTATCCAATGATGTCATATATTTACGATTGGACCCGGGGGATATGACCCCTGGGACCGTCTCTCTGCACAAAACAGAGAGGTTCCAGGAGGGGCAAGGCCCCTCCTGGAACGGGAGAGAGGGTCACAATTTGAAGACCGGCTTGAGCTGCTCGGGCAGGTTATCGCCGGCGCAGCTCTTCGTGAAGAAGGAAACCACCGTGGTCAGGATGATCGCCCCCCCGAGCGTGAAGAGATAATAGGGGTAAGGCAACCGGTAGATGTTGAAGTTTTCGAGAATCGGAAGCGTAATGTTCGCGATGACCGCGAAGAAGAGCCCCACAAGGATCCCCTCTCTCGAGCATCGTCTCCACAGAAGCCCCATAACAAAGGTGGGGATGGTCACCGACGCGAAGAAGCCCCACCCCAGGGTCCCCAGGATGGCCACGGCGCGGCCGCCCCAGTAGCCGAACCCGATGGCGAAGAGGCTTACGACGACCTGGATCCAGCGTCCGTAGATCACCTGCTTGTCCAGGGGCATCTCGTGGCCGAAGGCGCCGAAGAGGTCGCGGGTGATGTTGCCGGCGGCCAGGGAGATGAAGAAGCTCGCCGTGGACATGATGGCCGCCAGAAGCGCCGCCATGACGAGGGCCTGCAGGATGCCGCCCGTCTTGGAGAGGAAAAGGAAAGCCGCCTTGTCGAGGTCCTTGATGGGGGGCGCGGCGCCCGTGGCGACGAGCCAGATGGCCCCGTAGCCCACGAGGATCCAGACGAGCGAGGTGAGGCCGTAGGTCACGCCTCCCATGATGCCGGCAACCTTGAGGTCCTTGTGCGTCTTGACGGCGTACATCTTGGAAAGCATCGTGGGCTGGCCCATGGTGCCGATGAAGAAGACCATGGCGAAGGTGATGATGAGTTGGAAGGGCATGGCCCCCGCGCCGTCGACGAAGGTGGGGCCGAACTGCGGCGAGTTCTGGATGACCATGAGATCGCCGCCCGTCATGACAAAGAAGGCCACGATGACGCCCGCCACGCCGATCAGCATGACCAGGCCCTGGAAGGCATCCGTCAGGATCGAGCCGGACATGCCGGAGACGAGCATGTACGCGAGCGTCGTGCCGAACATGATGACGACACCCATCTCCTCGGAGACGCCGAGCATCTGATTCATGAGCTTGGCGCCGCCCTTGACCTGCGAGGACAGGTAGGCGATGGCCGCCAGGCACAGCCCGATGGCCAGGATGCCGCGGACCGCCTGGCTCTGGAACCGAACGCGGGCGATGTCGGGCAGGGTCGCCACGTCGGTCACCTCGGCCATGGCCCGCATCCGCTTGCCGATGACCCAGTAGCCGTAGGCGAAGCCGGGACCGCAGGCGATCGTCATCCAGATGGAGGTGAAGCCGAACTTGTAGACGAGGCCCGGGCCGCCGATGAACCCGAAGGCGCTCATGACGGCTGCCGCCGAGGCCAGGCCGATGACCATGCCGCCGAAGGCCTTCGTGCCGCCGAAGAAGCCCTCGGCGGACTTGGCGTACTTGTTGGCGTAGATGCCGATTCCGATGGATACAAGGATGAAGACAACGGTATAGCCGATGATCAACGGCGTAGGTTGAATCAACTGCTCGTCCATGGGTCCCTCCCTCCTTTCTCAGTGAAGTTTTTCCAGTTTGGCTACGTCCTTCAAGAAGCTTTCCCACTCGTCATCGGGCGCCACGTATTTTTCGAAGAGCACCCAGAACGACAGGGTCGAGCAGATGAAGTTGCCGCCCCAGAAAAAGATCATGGCCCCGATGAAGCCGGGGTGCATCCCCAGAATGAAATCGGCCTTGACGCCCTTGGTCGTGTAGACGAGGGTGAAGGCGATGGCCTGCAGGATGCCGTTGAGGAGGACGGGCCAGATGAGCACGGTCGTCGTCATCTTCTGGTTGACGACGGCGCCCATCAGGTAGTAGACGACGGTCAGCACGCATGTCGCGAGCATGCCGAAGTAGATGAGCTGGAAATCCTTGGCAGGACCGCCGACCCAGCTGGCGTAGATGACGAAAGCCCAGCAGAGGGCAGCGACGACCATGAGGACATCCCTCGCTTTGTCACTGATGGTAATCATTTGTCAATCCTCCCTCCTTCCTTATTCTTGAAGAAAAATAAGAACGCAAATGAAACCCAATCGATCGGACCTCTCCTTCCACCTCCTTTCTCATGGTTTTGAACACAGTTCGACTATTATTCTAAGGCAACTCGCGTGCCAGAAACGAACACCGCCGGGAAACCAATAAACACTTGTATTTATTGATTATTTTAAATTACACGATCGAGCCAGAGAGAAGTTTTGTAGACTATTGGATACACATTGAACTGCAAACGAAATTAGCCCATTGATTACGGGGTGTTCCGAGGCATGTATCCGAAAGTCTACATATAGACGTTCTTCTACATCATGATGGCGAATGGTCGAGGGGCAGGTTCAGTCTCTTCATTTTCTTGTATAGGGCGGTGCGGTGGATGCCGAGGATGCGGGCGGCCTCGTTCTTGTTGTTGTTGGCGATGCGGATGGCGTGCAGGACGGCATCGCGTTCGGAGGTCGTCCGGAGATCCTTCAGGATCTTCGTCTGCGAACGCTCCGCTCGGACGCTGAGGCTCCGGAAGACCAGAGGGAGGTGTTCCACGCGGATCGTGTCATCGCGCTCGTCCATCAGGGAGAGGGTCCTCTCGAGGATGTTCGAGAGTTCACGGACATTTCCCGGCCAGTCGTGGTTCTCGAAGATCCGCATCACCTCGGGGGAAATCCCCCTGGGCGGCAGCCCGAAATCCCGGCAGAGGTTCCCGATGAGATGGGAGGCGATCAGCGGGATGTCCTCCCTGCGTTCCCTGAGCGGCGGGATGTGCAGGGGGATGACGTTGAGGCGGTAGTAGAGGTCCTTGCGGAACTTGCCCTTCCGGATGCAGTCCTCGAGGTTTTCGTTGGTCGCCGCGATGAGGCGGAAATCGCACTTCACGGGCTTTGTCGCCCCGAGGCGTTCCACGACTTTCTCCTCGACGACGCGCAGCAGCTTGGGCTGCATCTCCAGGGGCAGCTCGCTCACCTCGTCGAGAAAGATCGTCCCCTGGTGGGCCAGCTCGAACTTGCCCGGCTTGCCCTTGCTTCCGGCCCCCGTGAAGGCGCCCGGCTCGTACCCGAAGAGCTCCGCTTCCAGCAGATCCTTCGGGATGGCGGCGCAGTTGAGACGGATGAAGGGCCGGCGATGGCGGTCGCTTGCCCGGTGGATGGCGTGGGCGAAGAGCTCCTTGCCCGTGCCGCTCTCGCCGACGAGCAGCACGGGGGAGTTGACCTTTGCGGCCCGCTGGCCGAGCTTGCGAAGCTCGTTGATGACCGGGCTCACCCCCACGATGTTGCGGCAGCTGTACTTCGAGGCCCGCAGGTTCTCCAGCTCTTTCTCGTAGAGCTGGACCTTGGACTCGAGGATGTTGAGCTTGTCGGCGAGGATCTGGACATCCTTGATGTCCTCGAACATGACCTGGCCGAAGACGGCGGCGAGCTTGCCGTCGATGAAGATCGGGATGCGCTGGACGATCTGGTTGCGGCCCATGATCTGGTGGGGATGGTTGATCTCGGGGATTCCCGTCTTGGCCACGATGTGCATCCGGGAGTTCTCGATGACATCGGTCGTGTGCTTCCCGATCTGGGCCTTCGGGTCCATGCCGAGAAACTTGCCGTAGGTCTCGCTGAAGAAGATGATGTACCCGTCCGGGTCGGTGATGAGAACGCCGCTGAGGAGGTTGTTCAGCACCCCCTCGTAGAGCTGGATTTTCTCGAGCAGCTGCTTGACGTCGGTCGTTTCCAAGAGCCCCCCTGCAGGAAAAACGACAGCGAAAAATGCATACAAAAAAGCCCGTTTATGATTGCACCGGGACATGCGGTTGTCAAGGACTTTGCTTCGTCTTTTCCTTTGACAAAACCCTGCCGATTCATTACCTTGAAAGTGCCTGATTCTGCAAAGGAATAACCGCTCATCCCCATGGAGAGACCGGCAAGGGAAGTGCACGTCGGCGTGAAATTCAGGGTGGAGTTCGTCTCGCGGGCGGTTCCAGCCGACGCGCGCCTCGAGGAACTGAAGGCTTGGTGCGCCGAGTTCCACCGGCGAAACTTCGCCCCGCCCTACGGCGAGTTCTCCCAGGGGAACCTGAGCTTCCGCATCCGGCCCGGCGAGGACGCCTTCATCATCACGGGCTCCCAGGTGGGCTGGAAGGACCGCCTCGCCGACGACCGGTTCGTCACCGTGCACGGCTGCGACATGGAGAGGGGCATCGTATACGCCGGCGGTGCCCGGGACCCCTCGTCGGAGAGCATGCTCCACTTCGCCGTCTACCGGGCCCGCCGGGACGTGCAGGCGGTCTTCCACGGGCACAGCCGGGAGATCCTCCGCTGCGCCCCGGCGGACATCCCGGAGACGCTGGAAACGCAGCCTTACGGCAGTCTCGAGCTGGCCCGCGGCGTCATCGACGTCCTGGGCAACGCCGACTTTGTGATCCTGAAAAGGCACGGGTTCATCTCCCTGGGCCGATCGATGGAGGAGGCGGGCAAGAGAGCGATCGAGACTCACCGCCTGTGCCTTCAAGGCGGCTGAACGCAAGCGGGCACTGCACGAAGAGCGCAGTGGTGAAGCGGGGAAGTTGAGCAGGGTCGTTTGGGAGCCCCGACATGAAGGACTTTTTCAACCTCTACAGCCACGGGTTCATCCGGGCCGCCGTCTGCGTCCCCGAGGTCCGCGTCGCCGACGTGGACTTCAACGCGGAAAAAACGATCGAGCTGGCCCGCAAGGCCGAGGCGAACAAGGCCCTCTTCGCCATCTTCCCGGAGCTGGGGCTTTCGGCCTACACCAACGAAGACCTCTTTCACCAGGACGCCCTCCTGAAAGGGGTCCGGGACGCCCTGGGCCGCATTCTCGAGAAGACGGAAGGCCTCGGCACGATCCTCGTCGCGGGGGCGCCGCTTCGGGTGGATTCGTTCCTCTTCAACTGCGGCATCGTGATGCACCGCGGCAGGGTCCTGGGCGTGGCCGTGAAATCCTACCTGCCCAACTACCGGGAGTTCTACGAGGCGAGGCAGTTCCGTCCCGCCGAGGACGCCCTCTCGAAAACGATCAGCCTCTGCGGCCAGTCGGACATCCCCTTCGGGGCGGATCTCCTCTTCGAAGCGGAAAACGTCCCGGGCTTCACCTTCCACGTCGAGGTCTGCGAGGACCTCTGGGTCCCCGTGCCGCCGTCGAGCTTCGCGGCGCTGGCGGGCGCCACGGTGCTCGCCAACCTCTCGGCCTCCAATATCACCATCGGCAAATCGGAGTACCGGCACAGCCTGGCGGCCAACCAGTCCGCCCGCTGCGTGGCGGCCTACCTCTACGCGGCGGCGGGCCCCGGCGAGTCCACGACGGACCTGGCCTGGGACGGCCAGGCCATGGCCTACGAGAACGGCACCCTTCTGTGCGAGTCGGAACGCTTCCCCGGGAAGGCGCAGATGATCCTCGCCGACATCGACCTGGACCGCCTTGTCCAGGACCGGATGCGCCAGACGAGTTTCAGCCAGAACGCACGGCACCTGCGGGACCGGGTCGAGCGGTTCCGCAAGGTGACCTTTCCCGTGGAGATCCCCGAGGGGCGCATCCTGCTGACAAGGCCCTATCCCCGCTTTCCCTATGTGCCGGCCGACCCCGCCAAGCGCGACGAGCGCTGCTACGAGGCCTACAACATCCAGGTCCAGGGCCTGGCCAAGCGCCTGCAGGCATCGGGACTCGAGAACGTCGTCATCGGCGTCTCCGGAGGCCTCGACTCCACTCACGCCCTCATCGTGGCGGCCCGGGCCATGGATCTGCTGGGCCGGCCCCGCTCGTGCGTGAAGGCCTACACCATGCCGGGGTTTGCCACGACGGACAAGACGTACCGGAACGCCCACCGCCTGATGAAGGCCCTGGGCGTGGAGGCCAACGAGATCGACATCCGCCCGAGCTGCATGCAGATGTTCCGCGACATCGGACACCCCTTCGCGAAGGGCGGGAAGGTCTACGACATCACCTTCGAGAACGTCCAGGCCGGCGAGCGGACCAGCCACCTCTTCCGGCTGGCCAACCTGCGAAACGCCATCGTCCTGGGGACGGGCGATCTCAGCGAGCTGGCCCTGGGCTGGTGCACCTACGGAGTGGGCGACCACATGTCGCACTACAACGTCAACGTCAGCGTCCCCAAGACCCTCATCCAGTACCTGATCCGCTGGGTGGCCTCGACGAACCAGTTCGACCGGAAGACCTCCGAGACGCTCCTGGACATCCTGGCCACCGAGATCAGCCCCGAGCTGGTGCCCGGGGTCAGCGGCGGCCAGCCGGCGCAGAGGACGGAGGACACGATCGGGCCCTACGAGCTGCAGGATTTCAACAACTTCTACACGACGCGCTTCGGCTACCTGCCCACGAAGACCGCCTTCATCGCCTGGCACGCCTGGCACGACAGGAATTCGGGGGCCTGGCCGGAAGTCCCCGAAGAGAGGCGCAACGAGTACACGATCGGCCAGATCAGGCGCTGGCTCAGGGTCTATCTCGACCGGTTCTTCCGGACGAGCCAATTCAAGCGCTCCTGCATCCCCAACGGCCCCAAGGTGGGCTCCGGCGGGTCGCTCTCGCCGCGGGGCGACTGGCGGGCGCCCAGCGACAGCGAGGCCGCCGCCTGGCTGGAGAACGCGGCGCTCATCCCCGAGCGCGAAGGGCGTCAAGGAGCAAAGAGCAGCAGCGCTCCGGGGGTGAAGAAGAGCGGAAGAGCGCAAGAGCGGAAAAGGAAAAGGTGAGCCGGAATTTTTCTCCTGTCTTCAGCCCTCAGCCATAAGCATTTCGCCCTGTGCCTATGAAACGGGAAACGTACCGAGACTTCGACGCCACGGAGCTTTACTGCCCCCGATGCAAGAGGGCCGTGCGGGTTCGCAAGCGCCTCCTGCTGATCCTCCCCCAGGGCGAAAAGTACGACTACAGCTGCGCCTATTGCGGGACCTCGGTGGGGGACAAGCTCGTCACCAACAGGGATAACGTTCGGATTGTCGTGACCTGAGGACGCCGGGTCCGGCGCCATGAGGCGCGCATGAAAAAAGGGCCCCGGCACCGAGATGCCGAGACCCCTTCCGATGAGAACGCTTACCGCAGGCGCTATCTTCCTATAACGTAGCGGTAAGGATCAATCTGGTCGCGCAGGATGGTCAGTTCGTGCTTCGTGGGCGGCTTGTTCTCCACGATCTTTTTGGCCTTCAGAAGCTCGAAGCCGCAGTTGTCCTGGACGTCCTTCTCCGAGTATCCCGGGTTGATGGCGATGATGCGCATCCGCTTGCTCTCGGGCTCGAAATCCATGACGGCCATGTTGGTGATGATCTTGTAGGGTCCCGCCCCGAGGGGAAGGCCGCTCTTGGCCCGGGAGTCGCCGCCCTGAAGCCAGCCCGGGGTCGTGATGTAGCTGCACTTCTCGGCGAAGCGCTTGGGGTCCTGAGGGGTCATGACCATCATCCGCCAGCAGAAGGAGGCGAAGTCGTTGGCGCCGCCGCTGCCCGGGAAGCGGACCTTGGGCTTCTGGTGGTCCGGCCCGATGCGGGTCGAGTTGAGGTTGCCGTACATGTCGATCTGGGCGCCGCCGAGGAAGGTGTAGTCCAGCATGCCGCGGCAGGCCGTTTCCATGATCTCGCACATGCCGCTGGCCATGACGGCCTTCCAGGTGGTCCGGGAGTCGCCGACGGAGATGGGCATCTCGGGGATCAGGGGGGCCGCGCCGCCCGCCTCGAACAGGATCACCAGGTTCGGGGAATGGGCCTTCTGGGCCAGCATCGCCGCAGCACAGGGGGCACCGGTGCCCACGCCGACGCACGCACCGTCTTCGAGTTCTCGAGCGGCGGTGCAAATCATCAGTTCCATCGTATTGTAGTCAGCCATACGCTCTGTCATCCTCCTTTCTAGTCTCTCGCCTTCGAGAACATGAATTCCTTCTCCCGAAGCTTCAGGAGCTTGTGCATCCCGCCGTTCTTCTCGATGTACTCGAAGTGGTCCTTGCAGCTGTAGATGTTCTTGTCGAGGAATTTCTTGAGCTCCTCGGGGTTCTCCTCCACCTTGAGCCACTCCTTGAGGTGCTCCTCGTCGGAGAAGTACTCACCGTACATGTTGCCGGGGTAGCTGCCGTAGGGCACTTCGCAGACGGCGTCGACGCACCAGTAGGGGATGGAGGTGTAGCTGGGGTCCCTGCGGATCTCGTCGTTCTGGATCAGCCGCTCGGTGGTGATGATGAGATACTTGGCGGCACGGGCCACGTCGAGGTCGGAAACGGTGATGCCGCGGATGCGGCAGTTGCCGTAGATGTCGGCCTCGTGGACGTGAATGGCCGCTACATCGGGCCATATGGCGGGCATGGCCGCATACTTGGTCCCCGTGAAGGGACACTGGATGATCTTCGCGCCGCTGTACTGGAAGGTGTCGGTGCCCATGATGTTGCGGGCCGGGTAGAAGGAGACGCCGGCGGCGGCGGCCTTGAAGCGAACCGACAGGGAGTAGTTCGTCCACTCGGAGACCTTCACCTTCCCGCTCTCCATGTACCGGCGGGCGTTGGGCGAAAGACCGCGGGCCTCGAGGCCGACGATGTAGGCCACGTCGAGTTTGTCGAACACCTCGCCCGCGCAGAGAATCTGGAAATCGTGGGTCGAGGTATGACCGGCAAAGCCCATGTTCTTGCGGCCCTGCCTGAGGATTTCATGACAAACCGCCGCGGGGATCCTGTTCGCGCCGAAGCCGCCGATGCAGAGGTAATCGCCGTCATGGACGAACTTCTCGACGGCCTCCTTCACGGACATGACCTTGGGTTTCAGTGCGCGGCTCTTCTTCCTGAAAAACGCCCTCGCCTTGTCGGCATCCGGATCTGTAAAGATCGCGCCAATTCCCTGTGCTAAGACTTCCACTGAAATCTACCTCCTCTCTTTGTATTGAAACCCCTTGCGCCCTGTCGAAACGACTCGGGTGCACTGCGCTGAATCGGGATACAGGGTGGAGGGGTCTGTCAACACGTCTGCAACGCGTTATGAAAACCGGGCCGGTCTATATCACAGGCATTCCCGAAAATCAAGTCATTTCCATGCACTTTGGCCCGATCGGGTAAGTCTTCGACGGCTTTCGGCTATTTGCCTTTTTTCTCCTTCTTCTCGAGGGCCCTGCGAAGCTTCTCCCCAAACCCCGAACGCCCCGGTTCGGCCCCTTCGGTGCTCGAGCGGACAAGATGTCTTTCCCTGGCCCCCCGGCCGCCGTAGTAGTCGCCCAGCAGCCCGCGGCTGTGGACATCGTCGTGACAGTACACGCAGAGGTTCTCCCAGTTGCTGCCGTCGGGGGGGTTGTTGTGGTGGTTGCCGTCCCTGTGGTGGACCGTGAGCAGGTGCCGGTTCGTGGCGTCGAACTCGCGGGTGCAGCGCGCGCAGATGAGGCCGTGGATGGCGAGCGAGCGCTCCCGGTAATCCTCGCCGGGCGGCCTCTGCATCCCTTCCTTCAGCTCCCGGACGACCTGCTCGACGGGCTTCTCGCCGGCGGGCCGGGTTCCCGCCACGGTCGTGCGGACGCGGTTCCCTTTCTTGCCGAATGACATCCTGGCCATGGTCGCTCCTCCATCGCGACAGAAGTGAAGAAGGTGAGAGGTTGAGAAAGACCTCTTACCCCCCGTCTTTCAGCAGCGCCGCCGCGAACTCCAGTGCGGCTTCTCGGTCGCGTAGGCGTCCCTCCAGCCTCGCCTCCTCCACCCGTTCGAGGATCTCGCCGACGAGAGGCCCCGGCTCGAGGCCGAAGCGCCCCACGAGGTCCCTCCCCGAGATGAGCGGCGGGCCCTGCAGGCGGTGCCGAAGCTCCTCTTCGAAGAGCCGCAGCATCGCCGCGACGGCCTCCCGGATGCGCCGGAGCCGCCCGGGCGTCATCTTCGGGCCGACGGTGGCTCGGGTGTCGGCCGCGAAGAGCAGGAGCAGGGCCCGGTAATCTTCACCGTATTTTCGGAAAAAGTGCAAGACCGACTTTCTCGTCAGCGCCGGCTGGGCCGTGAGATGGACGAGGTGCATGTGGCTCGCAACGAGCAGGTTCAGGTAGTCCCTCTCGGCCTTGGCCAGCCGAAGCCGTTCCGCCACGCCCACGGCGGCGGACCCGCCCGCCGCTGCATGGCCGTAGAAGTGCGTCTCGCCCCCCGCGCCGCGGCTCGCCGTTTCCGGCTTCCCGGCGTCGTGCAGCAGGGCCGCCAGCTTCAGGAGAGAGGCCCGGCTGCGGCCCGGGACGAACCCGCCGGCCAGGTAAGCCGGGAAATCGTCCGCGGCCCCGCCGAACTCATCCCGGGGGTTTTCGAGAAGGGCTTCGAGCTCCCCGAGGCAGAGCATCGTGTGGGACCACACGTCCAAGGCGTGGTAGCCGTTCTGCTCGACGCCCCTCATGGCACGGAGCCCCGGGAAGACCCCTTCCAGCAGACCGGCGCGGTCCATGGCCTCGATGAAGGGGCGGCAGGGGTTGACGGCCAGGATCCGGAAGACCTCGTCGCGGACCCGTTCGCCCGCGACGCCGGCGAGAAGCGCGCTGTCGCGCTCGATCCGTGCCCGCGTACCCGCGTCGATCGAGAACCCGAGCTCGGCGGCAAGGCGGAAGGCCCGCAGAAGCCGCAGGGGGTCCCGGCGGAAAGCCCCGTCGGAGACGGCGCGGATCTCCCGGTCCCGGATGGCCTCCCGCCCCCCGAGGGGATCGACGAGCCGGGTGAAATCCCCCTCGAGAAACGCACCGAGCGGCAGGGCTATGGCCGCGACCGTGAAATCCCGCCCGGAGAGATCCTCCTCGATGGAGGCGCCGCGCCGCAGGGTGAAATCAAACACCAGGGTGTCTTCCCCCGACCGGACCACGACGCGCTCCGTCGAACGGCCCGGCTCGCCTTCCCGGAAGGCGATTCGCGTCGCCCCCGCCCTCTCCGCGAACCGCGAGGCGATCCCCTCCTGCCCGGGGGCGAAAACGAGGTCCACGTCGGCGACGGGGATCCCCAGCAGGCGGTCCCTCACGGCCCCCCCGGCCACGTGGAGGTCCGGCGCAAGCTCGAGCAGGATCTCAAGAAAGGGCTGGTAGCGCGAGAGCATGACCGGGGGCGCCCGCAGGACCCGCCCGGCAGGCGGGGTCAGGGCGCGCAATCCTGTTTGATTCTTTCCTTGCCGAAAAGCCCCGCCCCGCGGGCGGGGCCCTTCACTCCTTGCGATTCGATTCCGGGCCGTCCGCCTCCTTATAGCGCAGAACGGGCACGATGAAAAGGCGAAGGATGAATTGACGCCGGCACCGGCTTATGTTACATGGACAGGCAAAAGGCGCGGGGCATAAGGCTAAGGGCACAAGGCCTTTGGCCTTTTCTGTTTTGGGGCTCTGCTTTCCGAACGCCTCGAGCCCTCCGCCGGACGCCAAAGGAGTTTCCATGATTCTCGGCATCGACGTGGGGGGCACCCACACGGACGCCGTCCTCCTCGAGAATTTCCAGGTCCGGAAGAAAGCCAAAGTCCCCACCGACCAGCTTCACCTCGTCTCGTCGCTTGTCGGCGTGATGGACGAGATCCTGCACGGCGAGGACCTCTCCACGCTGGAACGGGTCGTCTTCAGCACGACTCTCTCCACCAACGCCATCGTCCAGGGAAAGACCGACCGCGTGGGCATGATCGTGGCAAGCGGCCCGGGGCTTGCCCCCGAGGCGCTCCGGGTCAACGACGACACGCGCTTCGTCTCCGGTTACGTGAGCAACCGGGGCATCGAGGTCGCCCCGCTCAAGAAGGGGGAGATCACCGGGGCCGCAGCGGAGCTCAAGGCGGCGGGCATCTCGCATCTCGGCGTCGTGGGAAAGTTCAGCACCCGCAACCCCTCGCACGAAAACGCGATCACCGATCTCGTCCGGGGCGACTTCCGGCACATCTCCCTCGGGCACCGCATGTCGGGCAACCTGAATTTCCGCCGGCGCATCGCCACGACCTACCTCAACGCCTCGGTCTTCGATCTCTACAGCCGCTTCGTGGAGGAGATCCTCGCGTTTGCGGCCCGCACGGGCATCACGGCCCCCATCTACATCCTCAAGGCCGACGGCGGGACCTTCGAGATCCGCCGGTCGGCCGAACAGCCCGTCCAGACCATTCTCTCGGGACCGGCGGCAAGCGTCATGGGCATCCTGAGCCTTGCGGAGTGCTCCGGCGCCGACGGCGTCGCCGTCGACATGGGCGGCACGACGACGGACATCGCCCTGCTGGCCGACGGCGTGCCCCTGCTCGAGCCGCTGGGCGTGACCATCGAGGGGCACAAGACGCTCATCCGCGGCCTCAAGACCCGATCCATCGGCCTCGGCGGCGACAGCCGGGTCCGCGTGGACGACGGCCGGCTCATCCTCGGGCCCCGGCGCGAGGGGCCCGCAGCGGCCTTCGGCGGACCCTTCCCGACCCCGACGGACGCCATGATCGTGCTGGGGCTCACGCCGATCGGGGACCGGGACAAGGCGCAGGAGGCCGTGGCGGAGATCGCCGGCAAGATGCGCCTCTCCGTGGAGGCGGCGGCCCGGGCCGTCTTCGAGAAGACCTGCCGCGACATCGCCGCGGCCGTCGGCGCCATGGTCGAGGAGGTCAACAACAAGCCCGTCTACACGATCCACGAGCTGCTGGAGGGCAAGAAACTCCGCCCCTCGCGGCTGTTCATCGTCGGCGGGCCCGCGGGGGCCGTGGCGTCGCGGCTGGGCGAGATGCTGGGCTGCGGGGTTGTGATCCCCCCCAACGCCGAGGTGGCCAATGCCTGCGGGGCGGCCCTGGCCAGGACGACGGCGGAGATCACGATCCTGGCCGAGACGGAGCGGGGCAGCCTCACCATCGCCGAGGAGGGCCTCGAGATGAAGATCCCCGCCCACTTCACCCGCAGGGACGTTCTGCGGATCTGCATGGAGAAGCTCCGGGAGCGCGCCCGCAGGCTCGGCGCCCGGGAGGCGGAGATCGAGACGGAGATCGTCGAGGACCAGGAGTTCAACATGGTGCGGGGCTATTACGCGACCGGGAAGAACATCCGCCTGAAGGCCCAGGTGAAGCCGGGCCTCATCGCGCGGCTCGGGGAAGGGGGGGTGCGGTCATGAAGCGACTCAGGAAAACGGGCCTCGTCTTCTTCCCCGCCTTCGACTGGGCCATCTCGCCCACCCACCCCGAGCGGGAGGAGCGCCTGCTGTACACGCAGGACCAGGTCTTCGAGGAGGGCCTCCTGGACTTCGAGAACATCGTGGAGTACAAGCCGGGCCTGGCCGCGATCGAGGACATCGACCGCATCCACATCTGCGTCCCCGACGCGAAAAGCGTCATCACCGAGAGCCACCTCATCTCGGCGGGAGGCGCCATCACAGCGGCCGAGAAGGTGCTCACCGGCGAGGTGGACAACGCCTTCGCGCTGGTGCGCCCCCCGGGGCACCACGCCATGCGCGTCGTCCACGGCGCCCGCGGGTTCTGCAACATCAACATCGAGGCCGTCATGATCGAGCACCTCCGCCGCAGGCACGGCCACAGGCGCGTGGCCGTCATCGACACGGACTGCCACCACGGCGACGGCACCCAGGACATCTACTGGCACGACCCCGACACGCTCTGCATCTCCATCCACCAGGACGGCAGGACCCTCTACCCCGGCTCGGGCTTCCCCGACGAGTTCGGCGGGCCCAACGCCCTGGGGACGACGATCAACATCCCCCTGCCGCCGGAGACCTCCGACGAGGGGTTCCTCTACGTGCTCGAGGAGGTCATCCTGCCCATCCTGCAGGAGTTCAAGCCCGACCTCGTCATCAACTCGGCGGGCCAGGACAACCATTACACGGACCCCATCACGAACATGCGCTTCTCCGCCCAGGGATACGCCAGGCTCAACGAGCGGCTCAACCCCGACATCGCGGTCCTGGAGGGCGGCTACTCCATCGAGGGGGCCCTGCCCTACGTCAACGTGGGGATCATCCTCGCCATGGCGGGGCTCGACTACAGCCACGTCCGCGAGCCGGACTACAACCCCGGGGCGATCCGCCAGTCCGACGAGATCACCCGGTACATCCGCGAGGTGTCGAAGGACGTCCTCGAGCTCTGGCGGAAGCGCCGCGCGTTCAAGAAGGAGATCGTCAAGGGCGCGCGATACGCCCGGCGCAACCGCAACATCTACTACGACACCGACGGGATCCGGGAGCAGCAGGAGGAGACGGTTCGGATCTGCGAGGACTGCGGGGGCTTCATCGCCGTCAACTCCATGGCGAGCACCGGCAACCGCGTCTACGCCGTCATCATCCCGAGCCGCAGCTGCGCGACGTGCCGCCTGGAGGGCGAGATGCACTTCAACGGCGTCGACAAGGCCAAGCAGGGGGTCCACTACCTGATCCTGCAGGACCGCGACCGGGACGTGTACGTGGTGAAGTGAGGCGCGCCGTTTTCACCCTTGACACCCGTGAGGATTTCAAATAGGAATCGGGCGTCCCTGGACCATGCGGTTGCAAAACCATTTATAGAACTCAAGGAGGAGGTAGGATCGTGAGCGACGACATCAACAAGAGGACGCAGGAGACGGCATCGAAACTGTTCGGGAAAGGCATCAAGATGGACCCGCCCTTCCTGATGTGGCGCCAGTTCGACAAGGAGCTGGCCAACGACCTCTCCCGGCACATCACCGGAAATCTGTACTCCCGCACCGTGCTGACCCTGCCTGAGCGGCAGTACGCGGCCATCGCCATGCTGGCGGCCCTGCGCGCCACGGAGGAGTTCAAGCTCCATGTCAACGCGGCCCTCAACGTGGGCTGCGACCCCCGGAAGATCGCCGAAATCATTTTCCAGCTCTCGACCTACGCCGGCATGCCCGCCGTCAACGACGCCCTGCACGTCTACCGCGAGGTGCTGAAGGAGCGCGGGGAGTGGCCGATCAAATAGGCACCGGTCATCGGGCATCGGGCATCGGGAAAAGAGAGAGGAGATGAGGGTGACGTGAAAAAGGCTCAAGGCTGAAGGCAAGAGGTTTTGAAAACAGAGGGGGCGGTCGGCATGACCGCCCCCATTTTTTCGCCGGACGGGGGATGCTCCCGGATCACGCCGTCAAGTATCCCTTGACAACGCAGCCGCGCGACCTTACTGAATAGAACGGAACCGGCAGAGCCGGTCACGCAACCCGCCGGGCCGAAGCGCGGTGATTGCGGCCTGCACGGTCGCGGAATCGGGCCATCCTTACCCCGGATTCCCGGAGGTGCCCCCATGGACGTGATCTATCTGTACCTGCTGACCGTGCCCGTGTTCTTCGCCATCGACATGGTCTGGCTCGGGTTTGCGGCCCGGACGTTCTACCGCAGCCACCTGGGCCCGCTCCTGAGGCCGAACGTCAACTGGGCGGCCGCAATTCTTTTCTACCTGCTCTACATTCTCGGGATCCTGATCTTTGCGACCCTGCCGGCCCTGGAGGACCGGTCGCTGCCGCAGGCAGCCGTTCTGGGCGGACTTTTCGGCTTTTTCGCCTACGCCACCTACGACCTGACCAACCTGGCGACCCTGAAGGACTGGCCGGTCAAGGTCGTCGTCGTGGACATCCTCTGGGGCGTTGTCCTGACTGCCAGCGTTTCGGCCGCAAGCTACGGGATCGGCCGGTGGCTCATGCCCTGAGCGGGAAGCCCGTGCGGCTTCGGCGTGCCGGCGGGCACCGGGCCCTTCGGCCGAATGCGGTATGCCATGAGGTGACCCGATGGCCCTGCTGGACACTCTTTTCACCGCGGCGGCGGTCCTGTTCGCGTACATGACGGCCCTTTTCCTGGTCGCCCTCGGGCGAAAAGACAACAGCATCGCCGATGTGGCCTGGGGGCCGGGGTTCATCCTCGCGGCCTGGGTCACACTCTTTCTCTACGGCTCCTTTTCCGCCCGTCAGTGGGTCGCCAACCTGCTGGTGCTGTGCTGGGGGCTTCGACTCGCCGTCCGGATCCACCTGCGCAACCGGGGGAGAGGGGAGGACGAGCGATACCGGAAATGGCGGGAGGAATGGGGGTCGTCCTTCGTGATCCGGAGCTATCTACAGGTCTTCCTGCTCCAGGGGGCCATCCTCCTGCTCAACGTCACCCCCGTGCTGTTCATCAACACCTTTGCGGCGGGCCCTTTGAATGCGCTGGATCTGCTGGGGGTGGTGGTCTGGCTGGCGGGATTCGCCTTCGAGTCCGTCGCGGACCGGCAATTGGACCGGTTCATCGAGGACCCTGCAAACCGGGGAAAGATCATGGATCGCGGGCTCTGGCGGTACTCGAGACACCCCAACTACTTCGGCGAGGTCACGATGTGGTGGGGTCTTTACCTCGTGGCCCTCTCGGTGCCCTGGGGATGGGCCTCCATCATCGGGCCGCTGACCATCACCTACATCATTCTCTTCGTCTCCGGCGTCCCCATGACGGAGAGGTTCATGGAGAAAAATCCCGCCTTCGCGGACTACCGGCGACGCACCAGCGCCTTTGTGCCCTGGTTCCCCCGGAAAGGCTGAACGAACAGGGATTCCGGCCGCCCCGGAGAGCCCGGCGGCGTCATTGATGATCGGATCGGGCGGGGTTCCGGGCCGGATTTCCCGGCCCCGGGGATCGCGCCGCCACGGCAGCTCACTTGAGCGTCCTCTTCCGGTACTCCTCGATGGGGATGACCCTGTCGGCCGCCTCGTCGTAGACGGACACCTTCCCGCTGTAAGCGTCGACAACCACCGTCAGGACCCGCACCGTGTGGGTTTCATGCCGCTCGCCGACGTACACTTCGTAGAAGGCGCCCGGCTTACCCGGCTCGGCCTCCGGGTTCGGGTACCCCGTGATCATCGAGAAGGGCGCCGCCTTCGTCCCCTCCATACGCCGGATCATGCCCTGCACCTCCGGCAGGGCCCAGACGATCTCGTCGGCCTCGTCGTCGCTGATCTGCCGGGGGAGAGCCTTCTTCGCCGGGGCGGCAACCGATTCGGGCTTGCAGTCTCCCAGGACCACGACATCCCGCGGGCACACGAAGGCGCCGTTGTAAAGGTCGATGCCGGCCGTGGCGCGGATCTCCTTACCCTCGAAGCGCCGAATATCGAAGGGGATGTTCGTGCAGGGGCTGATCTTCAGCGGCCGCTCCCGTTTGAAGCGCTCGGGTGCCTCGATGAGCATCCGGCCGCCCCTGACGCATCCCGTCACGGTCTCGACGGGCACGGGCGGGGTGGCCCCCGCCACAGGCGCCTGTATCGTTGAACATATCAGCAGTGCTGCGACCCGAACCATCGAATACCTGTTCATCGTTTCTCCCCCAGCCTCTGCCCTTCTCCCGTTTGTCCCGCTCGGGCAGGCCGTCCTTCACGGTGTCCGCAAGCCTGGCCTCGTCGGCGGGCTGGAAGGCCGGTACCCTCGCCTTCTCCATGTCGCCCCTCAGGCGTCCCGGGACTGAAGGCCCCGCGCCGGCTCACGGGGAGCCGCAGCAGCGGATGTACGTAAAGCCTTCGCAGAAGGTCTCGTCACAGATCCGGTTGTCGCCGATGACGTACGTGGGGCGGTGAGGCGCATGCGCCCAGCCCGCGGACCCGGCGTATCCGTGCATCCGGCAGAACCGGTCGGCGGCGACCTGGTCGCATTCGTCCCCGAACTTCCAGCACCGGTCGACGCGGATGTCCTTGTAGGTCGGCTCGTGAAACACGCGGGAAGATTCCGGGGGCGGCGGCGTTGTCACGACACAGGGGCCCAAGACGCGCAGGGACGCCGCCTCTGCGTAGAACAGGTCCCCGGGCAAGAGATGGCCCGCAAGGGTGATTCGCTTGCCCTCGTGCGGGGCGAGATCGAACGGTGCGCCGCCCGGGGCGACGGCCCGGATGCGATACCTGCCCTCGCTGGCATGGGTGCCGAAGTCGGTCTTCTCCGTCACGAGCACCCCCCCGGCCACGCATCCCGTGACGGTCACCTTCACCGGCGCCGAGGCCCAGAGGCTGCCGGCGGACAGGAACCCCAATGCTACCGCGAAAAACGCAACGAGCCTTCTCATCGTGTCACCCTCCCTCGCACCTGTCGTCCAGCCAGTTTCAGCCCATACTACCGGAGCCCCGTGGTCACCGTCAACTTGTCGTAGGGGTTGGCGTCGTCGAAGACGACGACGGGCACGCGCGACGCGTCGCCGGGCACCCCCCGCCAGGTCTTCGTGGCCATGACCTGTCCGTTGCGGCCGGCCTTGAACGTCACCGAGCCGTCGGCTTTCATGCTCACCGCCACCTTGCGCTTCTCCCCCGGGGCAAGCCGGTTTCCCGGCCCGAAGGTCTCGCCGTCGGGGAAGATGTGCGTGTTCTCCCCGGAGCGGTTCGTGATCTCCGCCGTGACGGACTGCGCCGCCGTCTGTCCGGAGCTGACGGCGGATCCGGAAGAAGCGGCGGAACCGAAGCGGCGGACCGTGTAGGTGTCGCTCGTGTCCTCTCCCCGCACCAGCGCCGTGAATAGGTTTCCCGATGCGGCCATGGTGAATTCGAACGACCCGGTGGGCTTCGTGTCGCTCGACTCCCGGAAGGTCCCCGTCACGCGGCTGCCCGACACGGTCCCCTCCAGGGTGCCCCGGAAGGACTCTTTTTGCCGGGCACCGGTTGCCGACGTGTAGGGCACATCGGCCTGGAAGGTTCCCGTGAGGCGGCTGCCGCCCTGGGACAGGTCGAAGGTCACGACCTCGCCGTCGGGCCCGGGGTCGCTTCTCCAGGCCCCGGCCCAGGAGCCTGTCGAGGTCGTCGCCGAGCCCGGGGATACGGTTGAGACGGGCGAGCCGACCAGCGTGATGCCCCGCAGGCAGAAGCCCGGGGCGGCATCGCCGTGGTAGTACTTCCTGTCCGTGTCCCGGTGATCGAAGCGCAGGCCCGTAACGACGCTGCCGGCCGGCAGGTTGAATACGGCCATCCAGCGGGGCCCCCCGATGTTGGTCTCCTTCGGCCAGGCGTGGGTGGCGCCGCCGGTCTCGCCCCGGTTCCACTCCGAGGAGTGGACGCCGGCCTTGATCTCGAAGCTCCGGTCCCCCGAGGTCGTGTGAACGGTCAGAACGGTGGTCGTCATCTTGTCCGGCACGTTGTGCGCGTTATCGAGATTGCTCACAACGGCCACGGCGCTTGCCGATACTTTCTGGGGCAGCGGGATGTCCAGCCGCAGTTTCTTCTCGTGCGTCGCCTTGAGTCGGATCCACGAGCCGTCGTCCACCTGAATGCCCTTGACGGTTCTCGCGGCAGACTTTTTCCCTCCGTAGGGCGTCAGATCAACGAGGTAGAAGCCGGTGTCGGCCGGCGCCGTCGTCCCCGGGGAACTTCCCGTCGCGCCGCTCCCCGCCGTCACGGCGGCCCCTGCCGCGGTCCTCTTCGCCCACCAGCTATATTTCGCAGAGGAATTCTGCTGGGTGAAGGTCCCCTCGAGCCTGTCCCCGGAAAGGACACCGGAGTAGCGCTGGGTCGCCCCGGAGATGGGCCTTGTGAACTCCATCCTCCCCGTTCCCGGGTCGTAGGAGATGTTCGTCAGCTGCTCCCACGTTTGGTGCGCATCGAGCCACAACCGCCCGCTCCATCCGCCTGCGCTTCGCTGGAGCTCCATCTTGCCGTGGTAGTTGTTGAAACTGACTTCCCATGTCCCGTCGACGCCGCCGGGCGTCCCGGTCGGGGGCTTGACCCCTGTGAGTGATTTCTCCAGCGCGGCGATGTGAGCCGTCAGGGCCGGGTCGGGCCAGTGGGCCAGGCTCTCCTTGTACCTGGCGATGGCCTCTTTGATACGGTTCTGGCTCTGCAGCGCCGAGCCTTCGCCCCGCAGGGCCGCGGCCTTCGCCCGCCGGGTTTCCAGGTCCGCCACGTACTTCGTCCGAGCGGAATCGGACCAGTAACCCAGGCTCTCCTTGAACTTCGCGAGCGCATCGCTCGGCCGCCCCTGGTTGAAGAGCGCCGTGCCCTCCTGCCACAGTTTGTCCGCCGCGGCCTTCTTCTGGCCCGCCTCGGCCTGCTTGCCCTCCAGCATCCGCACGTGCTCCTCCAGGGCCGGATCGGGCAGGAGCTTCAGGCTCTGCCGGTAGCTGGCGATCGCCTCGGGGATTCTGCCCGCATTCTGCTTGGCCTCGCCGTCGGCCCGCCAGTTCTTCGCCCCGTTGATCCGGTTGCGCAGATCCTGGGCGTGGACGACGATCCACATCCGGTCCTTCTGCTCGACCGTGGGATGGAACGAGGCGATGGCCTTGTCGTAGGCCGCCAGGGCCGCCGTGTACTTCGCCTCCTTCTCCAGCGCCTGGCCGTCGGCCCAGTGCTTCTTGACCCAGCGGTCGTGCTTCCCATACTCGAGGTTCCACGCCTGGCGCTCGATCATCTCGGCGTTGGAGGGCCGATAAAGCGAGAGGCTCTTGCGGTACTTTGCAGCGGCCTCGTCGTACTTCGGGGCCGCGGACTGGATGTCCGGGTCCTTCGTCGCCTGCTGGGCGAGTGCGTCGGCCTCGTTCTTGAGCGCGACCGAGAGCCGGTAGTTTTCCAGGACCTTCTTCCGGCCCTCGAGCGTGGCCTCCAGTTCCTTGATCTTCCTCTCGACGTTCGCGTCGGGGATGTACTGCAGGCTCGCCCGGTAGTTCTCGATCGCCGTCGTGAGGTAGATCTGCTGCTGCTCCTCGAGCTTCTCGCCCCACTGGAGCTGCCGCGCCTGGATGGAGGATTCGTTCGTGAGGTAAGCCCTCTCCGCGCCGCCTGCCGCGTCGAGATGCTTCCTCCCCGCCGCGATGCGCTCGTTGTCCGCCTTCGTCCTCTCGGCCCGCGCCACGATCTGCGCGCGCCACGTCTTCAACTGCTCGTTCGTCGGCTGCAGGGCGATGGCCTCGTCGGTGTTCTTCAGGGCGCCGTCGAGGACGTGAGTCTGGCCATAGTAGGAATCCTTGTTCTCGGCGGCGTTCCTGATATGCGGCGTGAGCTCTCCGAGGCGCTTGTTCTTCGTGTAGGCCTGGCTCCGAAGCTCCACGGCCTCCTTGTACTCGGGCTCGGCGCCGTTGTAGATGTTCTGCCCGTTGGCAAACCCCTCGTCGTAGAGCTTCAGGGCCCCGGCGTAGTCGTAGGCCTTCACCTTCTCTCCGGCGGACTTCAGGATCGCAATCTGGCTGTCCTTCCGGGCCTTCCACTGCCTCGCCCAGTCCTCCTGCTGCTTGAGCTCCTTCTCCGCGTAGGGATCGAGCTTCGTCGAGGCCCGCCACGCCGCCGCCACGGCCAGCGCCTTGTCGAAGTCCTTCTTCTCGTTGGCCGAGCGGACCTCGTAGACCTTGTCGCGAACTTCGGCGTTGTACTTGTTCCAGCGCGTCCCCAGCTCCTGGTTGGCCTGCTGGACCGGCGGGTAGTAGCTGTTGATATTCGAGGCGACGATCAGCTCCTTCTGGGCGTCGGCAAACTTGTTCTCGCCCATCCACTTCTTCGCCTTGTCGATCTGCTGGTGGATCGTCTCCTTCTCCTTTCGGAGCGTCTGGGCCGTGGCGGCCGCATCCCTGTTGGCCGGGTCGAGCTTCGCCGCGTCCTCGGCGTCCTTGATCGCCCCGTCGTAGTCCCCCTTGCGGGCCTTCGCCTTGGCGCCGGCAAGCTTGTCGGTGACGTTCTTCTTGTACTCGTCCTTCTTCGTCCGGAGCAGCTTCTCCGTCTCGACGACGGGAGGGTACTTGGGGTGGAGATTCCGGACCGGCGCGAACTCCTCCTCGGCCTGGTCGAAACGGTTCTCGGCGATCAGTTTCTTCGTCTTGTCCAGCTGCTGCGTGATCGTCTGCTTCTCGCCGCCCCATTTCTGCGCCAGACTCTTCGCCTCGGCGTTCTTGGGGTCGAGGCTTGCGGCTTCGTTGGCCAGGGCGATGGCCTCGTCGAGCTTCCCCTCGGCCACGAGGCCCTTGGCCTTCTGCAGCTTGTCGCTGGCCTCCTTGGCCTTCTTCGAGCCGTCGAGGTCCTTCTGCGAGACGCTGATGGTCACCGGGCGGGATGCCTCGCCGACCTGGTCGCCGTCGCCGTTGGCGACCTTGAGCGTGACCGTGTAGGTCCCCGTCTCGCTGCAGTTCATCTTGATCTCGTCGCCCGCGCCCGGCAGGCCGCAGCTGCCCGCCGGGTCGATCGCCCAGCGGTACCGGGCGCCGGAGAGCGCCGGGGTGACCGTGGCCTTCATGAACACGTCGTGGTGGACGGCGAACTGCTGGTCCCCCACGTCCACGAGGCCGGGGCAGGCACCTCCGAGCTGGGTGTCGCACTTCCAGATTTTCGGCTTGGGGCCGAGGTAGCGCGGCTCGCCGATCGCGACGGTGTAGCCCTTGGCGGTGACGGAGGCATCCGCCTGGCCGAGGTCGCTCCCGTCCTCCTTTGCCTTGGCGTGGACGGTGACCGACACGGGTTTCACGTTCTTCGGCTTGAAGGAGTAAGAGCGCTGGTTCGGGATGTTGGGCTCGGGGCCGGCGTTGGCCGCGTCGCCCTTGATCTCCCACCAGAACGCGATGAGGTCGTTGCTCATGGCGGGCTCCTCGTGCACGGTGAGCACCACCTTCTCGCCGATGAGGGGCTCCTTCTTGCTGACGCTCAGCTTGAGCTTCGGGCTCACGGCCTGGATGGGGATCTGCTCCGACTCGCCGACGGTCATCTTGCGGCCGTCGACCTCCTTGAGGACGGACACCCAGACGGGCGTGGTCCCAATCTTCTTGAACGTGGCCGTGTTGCGGGACTGCGAGCCGCCCTTCGTTTCATAGGTCGGGTTCTTCGGGTCGCCGAACAGGGCGTCGGGGTTGTGCTCCCAGAGGTACGAGAAGCTCCCGGAGGCCGGCTTGTCCCCGGAGAACACCTCGGCGAGGAACGTGGCCTTGCCGCCGATGGGGATGGTGCTCTCCTTCGGGGTCTCCTTGGTCAGCTTCACCCGCAGCGCGGTGCACTTCACCTCGAGCGAGGCCGAGGCGCTGTCGCCGTCCATGTCCGTCGCCGTGACACTCGCCGTGCAGGGCTTGCAGTCCCTGGAGTTGAGCACCTTGGCCCGATCGTCCTTGGCGTCCTGGGCGCAGCCGCCCCACGTCCACTTGTAGCCGCCGGAGCCTTCCGTCGTCTCCGCCGTCAGCTCGACGATGTCCCCGAAGTCGGCGGGGTTCTTGGAGGCCTTGATCGTGACCTTGAGGGGCTTCTTGTACTTCTTGTTCTCGTCCTTGCGCATCTTGTCCGCCTTGGCCGGGTCGTAGGTCCCCTTGCCGAAGGCAGCCTCCCAGCAGCCCTTCGCGCAGTCGTTGGGCCCGACGAAGAAGTGCCTTCTCGTGCAGCCGAACGCGCCGGCCCCCCCGAAGCAGGGGCCGCTGCTCTTGCATTCCGGCACCGACTTGCCCTCGGGGTCGTACCAGACGCCGATGTGCCCCGCCCACCCGCTGGAACAGCGGCAGAGGCAGTTGAAGTACTGGTGGCGTTTTTCCTGCTCCGTCGGGGGCGGCGTGCAGTCCCGCTCCAGAACGGGCTTGTAACGCTCAACGCAGCCCGCCGGCGTTTTCACCTTCACGGTCCGGGTCTGCTTCTTCGTCGCCCGGACGCACTCGCCCCAGTCGGTGTACTCGAACGAGCAGGATGCAACGTACTTGGTGTCGTCTTTCTTGTCGCCTCCCTTGTCGTCCTTCTTGTCGTCCTTCTTGTCGTCCTTGGGTTTCTTGACCGTGAGCCGGTGCGTCGCGCTCGCCGACACTTTCTTGCCCGCCACTTCCCGGGTGACCGTGACGGTGATGTTCATCACGGTCTCCTCCACGGGGGAGAACCACCAGATCGCGCCGGTGTTCCTGAGCGCCCTGTCCACCGTCCACTCGACCCTCGCGTCCCGCAGCACTTCGTCCGCAGGTTTGCCCTGGCGCTTCGCTGCGATCTTCAGGGTAACATCCTTCATCGCCTCCACTTCGGTCGGCCCCTCGATGGAGACCTGGAAGGAGCCGCCGTAGGCCTCCCGAAGGGCGGCAAATTTCTCCGCGTAGCCGCGGGCCAGTGTCCAGTAACGGTCCAGGACAGGGGTGAAGTCCGGCGGACTGCCCAGCGGCGTTTTGTACTTCATGTCGAGCTGCCGCTTCAGCTCCGCTCGGGCGCGGTCGGCAAATGCCGACGGGGTCTCCTTCTCGCCCGGCCCGCCGGTCCACAGGGAGACCATTCCGTAGGTGATTCCCGCCGTGAGCTCGATCATGCGTGCGGTGTAAAGATACTGCAGGAGGGTGCCCTCCGCCTCCGCGTCCAGCGAATTCGGCGCGCGGGACTGGCCCTTGAAGTTGAACAGGATCGCTGATACGTCCTTGGAGGTCGCCGTGATGACTTCCTGGCTCACCCGCGCGATTTCCGCGTCCTTGGCGGGTTCCACGGCAAGGGGCGGCTTGCCGTGCATGAAGCGGTCCAGGTCGGACTGCGGAACGCCGTAACCACCGGCCAGCCCGACGAGGAAGCGGCGGGTCGTGTTGACCTGCCGGTAGCTCTTGAGCCAAGTGTCGGCGAGCATCGCGATCTGCTCCTTGGCCTTTGCGGTCTGGCTCGCGGGGCCTTCCGGCTTTTTCAGCTCGTCGGTGCCGACCTTCACGCCCTCCTGCTTGCGCAGCGCTTCCTGGAAGGCCGCCAGCAATTCCTCCTTGATGCCGAGTTCCTCGCCGACGGCGAGAAGCTCCTTCAGGATCTCGTCCAGCAGGCCCAGCTCGACGATCTTGCGCGCTCGCTTCTCCTCCTCGAAGGAGAGGATGATGGCCTCGGCCAGCTGCGTGATCACCGCGTCCTGGAGCTTCGCGCGCTGGGCAAGCATGGCGTTCACGATGCGGACGATGTTCTCCCCCGACTTTCCCTCGGCCTGCAGTCGTTCGGCTTCGCCCGGTTTGAACGCGTTGTTGATGAGGTCGAGCTGGATGCCGCTCTTGCTCTCGGCCCATGCATACCGGCAGTAGGCGGGGGGCTTGTCCATGTAGGGGACGAGGCGGTCGCAGTTGAACTTCTGCAGCTCCGCCAGCGCGTTGCCGAGCGCGGCGTTCTCCCGGAACAGCTTGTGGTCGCCGTCCTGGATCATGGCCCGGAACGATTTGGCCACGCCGCCCGGCAGATAGATCGCCTGCAGGCCCGACATCTTCTTCGGCTGGGACAGGGGGATCTCCGAGCGTGTGTCGGAGGCGAGGATGCGGATGTAGGCGGCCAGGTTTCTTTCGCCCTCGCGACCGTAGGAGTCGAGCTCCGTGTTCAGGGCAACCCAGGTGTAGCGGATCGCATCGCGGTTTTCCGCCCAGTCCTTCGGCTCCGTGCCCGGCTCGGGCTTGAAGCTCGATGCCTGGAACATGGCCTCCAGCTCATTCTGGAAGAGCGCCTGCTTGGCGCCCGCGACGATGCGGCCGCCCATCGATTCCACCAGCATGGGAAGCATGGCAGGCGGGCAGATGTAGCAGGCCATGACGTAGGTCAGCTGCCTGGGGTCGCCCTGGAGGCTCGCGTGGTAGACCATGGGCACGAGATAAAGGTGAGGGACCACGAGCATGGCCACCACCCCTCCCGTGGAGGTCAGCTTTTGCACCTCCGTGGTCGTGTTGTCGCGCCAGATGTCCGTGAGCTGCCAGAGTAAATCGAGCATCATGAGGGCGTTGACGGGTTGATTCAGCTGGGTCCAGACCGTCTCGGCGACCAGCTTCGAGGGGCTCGCGAAGGCGATGTCGGTGATGGCCGGCGGGCGCGTGGAGGCAAAGGCCCACTCGGGAATCCGGTTCAGGAGGGCCTCGCCGATCGGCGTTTCGCCCAGGAGCTTGCGGACGTTTTCGCGGGTGTTGACGGGTTCGTTGAACATCTCCCAGACGCGCCGGATCTTCGTGCCGAAGCCCTCCAGCGCCGCCGACCGCTCGTTGGAGATTCGGTTGAGCTCCTTCACGGATTCGAGGGCCTCTCTGGCCCACTGGATGGCCTCCTGGGGCACGTCCTTCTTCTTGCTGTAGTGATCGAGCAGGGCCCGCAGGTCCGACTCGTACTGCTGCAGCAGCCGCGCCCTCTCTGCCGGAGGCCTGCCCATGACGTCGAGCACGAACTCGCGGTGGGCGACCTGCGCCTGGCGGCGCATGATCTTGACGGCGTTCTCGACGAAAGCCGACTCCCCGCCGGCCTGGGCCATCACCCGTCCCTCGGCCGCCCTCAGGTCGTTGAGCGCACTCTGCGATTCCGTCACGGCCCGGTCGTAGGCCTCGATGTCGGCGGCGCTCCAGTCGCGGCCCTTGAGCCGTTTGAGCAGGTTGACACGCCGCTCGGCCGCCTCGGCGTAGGTGATCTTCGCACGGTCGAGGGTGGCGCAGTCCCGCATGAACTGCATCTCGCCCTCCGAGAAGAACTCCCGCCAAGGCAGCTTGGCTCCGTCCATGGCGTTGACGAACACGTTGGCGGCGCGGGCCACCTGCTTGGCCACCTTGGTGCGCTGCTCGAGCGTGGTGGTCGCCTCGGCGACCTCCGAGACGTGGCACGTGAAGTCGATGACGCCCGCGGCGGCCTGGCCGGTGCCGTACCGCGTGCCCGAAAGCCAGAATTTCCAGAGTTCGCCCATGCGGGGGTCGTCCATGAGGATCCGGCGGATCTGCTCGCTCGTTAAATTTTCGCGGAGCCTGCCGTTTTCGAAAAGACCGGGATAGTACTTGTTGAGAAGCCGAAGCTGCGTCTCGGCGAAGAGGGCACCGGGGGTGGCCGTGATGTTGACGGGCCGTCCCGTCACCGGGTCGATGAGGTAGAGCCGCGTCATGGACTGGCGGATGGCCCACTGCTTGCCCGCGGAGGTCACGTAGACGTCCGCCCTTCCTTCCCAGCCGTAGCCGTTCAGGACGATGCCGAGGCCCGCGGGCCCCGTGCCGAGCTTCGCTTTCAGCCGCTTGCTGACGTCCTGGATGATGCCCTCTCTGTTCTCCGGGCTCGTGTCGGCCAGTTCGGTGCCGAAGAACGACGCGTCGAAGTCGCCGTCGAAGGTGAGCTGCGTCTCGGGCTTGATGGGCCACTTGCCGCTGTAGCCGTAGCCGTGGATCGATCCCAGTTTCTTGCCCCCGGCGCGGGTCTGGATGGTCTCTACGATGGTGCCGTCCAGGGTCTGCTGGACGGTGTGCATGAGAAGGTTCTCGGCGCGCCGGCAGCCCTCGTTCCATTCCGCCTTGGGAGTGGCCCGTTTGATTTGCTTGAGGACCTCGATCGCGTTCTCGCTGCCCGAGGTGCTCTGGACCATCTCGAAGAACGCCTTGGCCGTCGCCTCCGCCTTCGCCGGAGTGCTGAAGCTCTCGGGCATGCCGTTCAACGCCTTCAGGGCTTGGAGGACTTGCTGATTCTGGGCGGATGCGGGCGATGCGGAAACGATCAGGACGAGGGCGGCGATGACCGTAATGAGACGGCGCATAGGAACCTCCGACAGCGTGGGTGAGTTGTGACTCGATTCGCTTTTCAGCAACGTTATTCGCGCGGCCGCGAGGGCCGATGGGCTATTCGTTTACGCTTCCGGCAGCCGGACCATCTCGAGGCCCAGGCTGCGCACTTCTCTGACGTCGTCCACTTCCCGGACGCCGGCCTTCCTCAGCGCGTCGACGATCGCATCCGCGCCGATCATGTCCGTCCCGAGTTGGTCGGTGATGCCGAGGAAGAGTTCTTTGCCGTTTTTGAGTCGGATCGCCAGGCTCCCCCACGCCGACGAGCCGAGGATCATCGCCCGACCCGTGGCGCCGATCCGCGAAGAGCCTTTTCCCGAAAGCGCCGCAAGCCAGGTGAGGGCGATGAGCCATTTCGGCGGCCGGGTCACGACGGGCTGAAAGCACTCCATCTCGCCGTATGCGAAAGCCCGCTCGCCGCGGTCTGTCCAGATGCGCAGCCCCTCGGGCGTGACCTGCAGGGCGAAGGCGGAAACCCAGGCGGCGAGCCACACGAGGACAAGGCCGATCAGCAGGATCGGCCAGAAGAAGAAAAAGAGGGGCCAGCCCTCGGTGAAGGCCTGCACGGTCCCGCCGGTGATGAAGAAGGGAAAGGCGAAGAACGGCACCGTCATCAGCAGGGCGACGGCATCCGTTGCGACGACCCGCCAGCGGCGGAAGGCCTGCGCGCCGGGGGGGCGCTTCGGCCAGGGAAGCAGCACGTAGAGGGCAAGGCCGGCCGCGGCGACCCAGGGGCTCCACCTGCGGCCGGGGAAGAGGAAGTCCGTCGGGGGCGTGGGGGCGCTCGAAAACCCGCCGCCGAGGTGGAAATCCTCGTTGGAATAGGCGCGGTGCTCCGCCTTCAGGAAGAGGGGCGGGCCGTTGGTCTCGAGACGAAGGTAGGCCGACTCGCGGGACCCGGCAAACAGGGAGGCGAGCTCATGGACGGGAGGCTCGCCGGGCCTGAAAAAAAGAACGCCCGCGGGGTACTTGTCCGAGGGCAGACGCCGCTGCCACTCCTTTCCGAGCGGCTGTTTCTGTTGAGCGGCGACGGCGTTGATCGCGACGGCCTCCCAGGCCGGTCCGCCGACGGCGAAGAGCCGCCACTTGGTGACCTCGGCAATGTAATCATGCAGCGGCAACCCGGCGAGGTGTTTCGCACGCTCCGTCATCAGGCGGAATCCCATGTAGGACCCCTCCCGTTTCTGCTTGTCCCGGAAGTCGACGTGCTGGACGATCACGACGGGGGACAGGCTCGCGAAAAGCGCGACGAGGATCGCCGCGAAGATGGAGCCCAGCAGGATGACCCGGCGCCACAGTTCCATGAATGCGATGTCACCTCGATGGGGTTACGGGCGGCAGGCCGCCTTGTAGTCCATGACCGTGGCCGTCACGCGGCCCACGACGCGTCCCAGCGGCACGATGGCAAGCCAGCCGGGCCCCTCGACGAGCTTGATGTGCGTCGCGTCCACTCCCACCTGGTCGAAGGTCGGGTCCACGGAAACCCAGCCGCCCACGTCGCTCTCCGCCCACGCGTGGTAGAGAAAGCCCACGCCTTCCAAATAGACGAGCCCGCCCGCCATGCGGGTCGGGATCCCGACGGCACGGGCCAGCGCCGTGTAGAGCATCGTGTGGGCCTGGCACTCGCCCCTTTTCGTGCGGAGCACCTCGAGGGCGGAAAAGCTGTCCACGGGCTCGTCCTTCACGGTGTCGGCCACCCACGCTGCGAGCTTTCTCACCTTCGCCAGGGAATCGGAGAGGCCTTTCGTCACCTCCCGGGCCGTGTTGACGATCTCCGGGTGGTCGCTCTCCACCTGGCTTGCCGGCAGGAGCCACCGGTAGCTGTCCACGTCGTACCGGGGGCCGGATATCTTCGCGGGCGGGCCGGGGTTGCGGCGGATGCGGTACGTCACGGCGGCCCCGTCCCCCGCACCCTGCAACGCCTCCTGGCCGGGGCCCTGCAGCAGCGGCAGCTCCCCGGCGATGCCCGCAAGGGAAACATCCAGCAGGGTGGCCTCCCGGGGGCAGGCAAGGGGCTTCTCCGTCTTGACGACGCTGAAATCGAGGATCAGGTCCTTCTTGTTGAGGCTCGCCTCGGAGAGGTAGCGGCGGGCCTCGTTTTCCGTCTCCCGGTGGGTAATGAGGACCCCCTTCATCCCCAGTTCGAAGACGGCCTCGCCCTTGCGGTTGATCCACGTTTCCACGTCCTGGCCGAGCATGGAGGTTTTCACTTTCCACGAAGGCTCGACGCCGAGGGACCGGCTGCTTTCAAACGCGTCGACGGCCTGCGACACCGCCGTGACGGACTGGGTCTGCGGTTCGTAGACGTCATAGCGGTATTTCAGGCCGACGGCCAGGCCGCTGAGAACGGGGTAGAGATTGATCGCCGCCGCCGGGTACAGGGGACCCTGAAGCTTCGTCTCCGACCGCTTGACCTCGGCACCCGATGTCTGGACAGTATGCAGGACCCCGTCCCGCACGCTGCCCTCGATCCGAAGGGTCTTGCCGTCCAGGACCATCTCGTGCCGCAGGGAGACGGACTGCAGGTCGGCCCGGACGAGGTCCTCGCTCTTCATGGAGATCGCCTTGCTGAGGCCGAGGAACCGGATCCGCAGGTGCGCCTCCGACTCGAGGCGGAAGAGCTTCTCATCGGGAAGCGGCACGATCTTCAGGCGGGAGAACCCCACTTTTTCGCCGTTGAACACGATCCCCGCCCAAAGCTCATTCCAGGACAGTTTGTCCAGGCTCTTGACGTTGAGGGGTTCGGGAGGCGTCCGGATGGGGTCGAAATAGGCAGGGGAACAGGATAAGAGGAGGGTCAGACACAGGAAGAGAAAAAGGACGGATGGGGTCCGCTCGCGTCGATGCATCTTTCCTCCCACCGGCTTCATTCACTCGAAAAAGCATGCAAACTTAGGTCCCGGCGGCCCTGTGAAATGTCCATCCCTCAGGTCGCGAAACTTTATAGGGCAATCCGGCAAACCTGTCAATTCGCAAATTGATGTGGCGGGACGGAACTCAGCAGGGAGGTGATTGGATGTGCGAAAGCAGGGCGGGAAATGCCCGCCCCATGAAGACCTCGAAGCGGCGGCTCGTTTCGATCAAGCGGCATAGATCGATGCCGGTCCTGATGCCCATCCCGTGGAGCATTCCGATCGTGTCCTCCGTAGCGATGTTGCCCCGGGCGCCCGGGATGAAGGGACAGCCGCCGAGACCGCCCAGGGAGGTGTCGAAGATCGAGACGCCCTGTTCGAGCGCCGCGTAGACATTCGCCAGCCCCAAGCCCCGCGTGTTGTGAAGGTGCAGGGAAAGAGCGGTCTCTCCTGTCAAGGCCCGAACGCGATGGATCACACCTTCCATCTGCAGGGGATTGGCAAGGCCCGAGGAATCGGCAAGGCAGATCTCGTCTGCCCCGCTCTTCTTGAAAACCTTCACCAGCTTCAGGACACGGGATACGGGCACGGCACCCTCGTAGGCGCAGCCGAAGGCGTTCATGACGCCGGCCCGAACCTTCATGCCGGCATCCTGCGCCCGGCCGACGAGGCGGACGGCCTCCTTCAGCGCTTCGGAGACGGACTTGTTG
>JAGPKU010000065.1 GCA_018053845.1 Syntrophobacterales bacterium | reverse complement strand
AGGTCAGGCGCGGGGCGACGACGGGGACTCGCAGGTAGGCGGCCCCGGAGCCGGCCGGCGGGGTGAGCCTTCCGCCGACCCCCGCAAGCCCACGGGCCCGCAGGATCTCTTCGGGGATGTCCGGCGCAAGGTCGATGACGGCGATCCGGCCGCCCAAACCCTCCCTGCAGAAGCCCTCGAGGATCTCCCGGCAGAGCGTCGTCTTTCCCGAGTTGACGTCGCCCAGAATCAGCGTTTTCTTGTCCAGGTAGGTTTCAATGTCCATGATGACTCACGCGCTGCTTCTGGTGAAGAGGCCGTGTCAGAAGGATGAAACATACTGAAATCATGTCATTCCCGCGCAAACGGGAATCCAGAACCCTTTGCAGATCATGGATTCCGCATCGCGCTTCGCTTGTGCGGAATGACAACATCGGAATTGCGACACCGTTGATTTCTTTCCTCTCCCGCTTACCCTCTTACCTTCTTACCTTCGCACCTTCTCACCTTCACCCCGGGATCACTGCCTCCAATCAATGCCGTCCCCGGCCCCCGTACGTCTCCGGCAGGCAAAACAAGGAAAGCGCCCCGATCACGTACACCACCCCCGTGACGGCAAGGCCCGTGGCCAGCCCGTAATGGCTCCCGATCTTGCCGATCGTGTAGGGGGCGAGCACGGCACCGATCCGGCCCATGTTCCAGCAGAAGCCCCCGGCGTAGGCCCGGACACGCTCCGGGAAAAGCTCGGCGAAGTAGGCCCCGAGCACCCCCCCCACGCCGGGGAGACCGAAGCCGACGACGATGCCCCACCAGAACAGGAAGACCGGGTCCTTCACCACGATGTAGACCCACACGGCGGCGGCGATCGTGCCGAAGGCGGCGATCATGGCCCTGCGACGGCCGATGCGGTCGGCCAGGAAGCCGAAGAACTGGAACCCGAAGAACATCCCCGCGTACATGACGAGCGAGAAGTCGGCCATCATGGTCAGGCCGAGGTCCCGCTCGCGGGTGAGAAAGGTGGGGATCCAGTAGGCGGCGCCCCAGTAGCCGGCCAGGTTGATGAGGCTCACCAGGGTGGCCAGGAAGGTCGTCTTGCCCAGGCCGCCCTTGAAGATGTCGGCGATGCCGACCTTGACGGCCGCTTTCCCCTCTGCCGGCCCTGTCCCCGCCGGGCGGTCCGGAGGGACGAGCCGGGCCACGACAAGGGCGAAGGGGATCGAGATCGTCCCCAGGAGAAACAGGAGCCTCCAGTCCGTGTCGAGGACCAGCCTGCCCGCGAAGGAGGCCGCCGCTGCGCCGACGGCGAAGCTGCTCAGGACGAACGAGGCCGCCCGCCCGCGGTATCGCGGCGGCCAGTGCTCGGCGATGAGTGCCGAACAGGGGCCCCAGATGCCCCCGATGGCAAGCCCCGTGAGGCATCTCAAGACCATCCACATCCCCAGGCTGCGGGCCAGAAACACCGCGCCCATCCCGGCCCCCAGCCACAGCAGGGCGACGATGAGGGCGGTGCGGCGGCCCCGGTTCTCCGCGATGAGCCCGAAGACCACGCTGCCGATCATGGCGCCCGCCATCGTGGCCGAGCCGATGAGTCCCCCCTCGGGCAGCGTGATGTCCAGCACCCTGAGCAGAACGGGCATCGCGATGGCGAGCACGATGAGGTCGTAGCTGTCCAGCAGGTAGGTCGCAAAGGCGGCCCACAGGACGGGCCAGCGTTGTTCCGTTCCTGTGAGTTCACTTTTCATGTTCTGCATACACGCCCATTTCAAGTTCCGCCCGTGCATCTTGCGCACGAAGGTGAGAGGGTGAGAAGGAGAGAAGGTTGGAGTAGCGGAAGGATGCCCTTCGCATTTTCTCACCCTCTTCCCTTCTTACCCTCTCTCCCTCTCGTCTTTACCGGCGGAGTCTACCGGCGGGCCGACTCCCCGTCAAGGACGATAAAAATGGCCTTGACCCCATCATCAGGAAATGTAAGATGGAGGCGCTTGCGCCCCGCCGCCGGGCGCGCAGCGCTGCGTTTTCGGATCCTGTCACAGGAACCTTGAACCATGGGCGTCTCCAGGAACTCGTTCCCGATCGACGCCGCCGGGCATCGGCTCCACGCCGAACGGATCGAGCCCCGGCCCGTCAGTCCGGGTGCGGACGGGACGACCCTCGTCTTCCTGCACGAGGGGCTCGGCAGCATCGGCCAGTGGCGGGACTTCCCATCGCGCCTCAGCGAGCGAACGGGCCTGCCGGCCCTGGTTTACGACCGCTGGGGGTACGGGAAATCGGAGGCCTTCTCCCTGCCCCGCGCAACGGGGTATCTCCACGACGAGGCGCTGATCGGACTGCCGGCCGTCCTCGAAGCGTGCCGGATCGGCAGGACGATCCTCGTCGGCCACAGCGACGGCGGGTCGATCGCGCTGATCCACGCGTCCAGGCACCCCGAGAGGGTGCGCGCCGTGATCACCGAGGCGGCCCACGTGTTCGTCGAGGAGGTCACCCTGGCGGGGATCCGAGAGGCCGTCGAGGCCTACGCGAAAACGGATCTCGGCAAGCGGCTCGCACGCTACCACGGGGACAAGACGGACCTCGTCTTTCACGGCTGGGCCGACACGTGGCTCTCGCCGGCCTTTCGGGACTGGAACATCGAGGACTGCCTGCCCGGTGTGCGCTGCCCCGTCCTGATCATCCAGGGCATCGATGACCCCTACGGCACACCGGCCCAGGTCCAGGCCATCGCACGGCAGATTGCCGGGCGGGCAGAGCCGCTCATGGTCCGCTGCGGCCACACCCCCCACGCCGAGGCCCGGGACGAGGTCCTCGAGGCGATGGCGGGGTTCATTCGGAATTGTTTGGAAGAAGGTGAGAGGGAAAGGGAGAGGGCGGAATGGTCAAGGACAGGGGAAAGGACGAACCCAACCAGGAGCCGGCGGCCCTGAAGAAGCGCATCGCCGAGCTGGAGCAGACGCTCCAGAACGAGCGGGAGACCTTCGGGACCATCATCCAGAAATCGCCTTACGGCGTCCTGCTGCTCGACGAGAAGGGGAAGTTCCTCTACATCAACCCCGAGTTCGTCCGGGTCACGGGCTACGCCCTCGAGGACGTCCCCACCGGGAAGGTATGGTTCCGAAAGGCCTTCCCCGACGCCGAATACCGCAAGAAGGTCATCGAGACGTGGAAGTCCGACATGGCCGCCAACGTCCGGGGCAGCGCGCGGGTCTTCCACGTCACCTGCCGGGACGGCGGCACGAAGGTGCTCGAGTTCCGGGCGGCGCGCATCGACGAGCGGCGCGCCATGGTCATGCTCACCGACATCACGGACCGCAAGCGCATCGAGTACGCCCTCATCGAGAGCGAGGAGCGCTTCCGCATCCTCTCGGACCACTCCCCCGTGGGCATCGCCCTGTCGAGGCCCGACGGGGTGTTCGAGTACCTCAACCCCCGCTTCACGGAGATCTTCGGCTACACCATCGAGGATCTCCCCGACAACGAGACGTTCCTGAAGCGGGTCTTCCCGAACCCCTCCTACCGGGATCTCGTGCGGTACTTCCACCGTGAGGACATGGAAAATTTCATCAGGCACCGCAAGGTGGGGGAGCGCGTCGTGACGATCCGCGTCCGGGGGGGCTCCGACCGGATCATGCACACCCGGATGGTGATCCTCGGAAACGGCAAGCAGCTGATGACCTACGAGGACATCACGGACCTCAAGAAGATGGAGGCCGAGCTGTTCCACGCGCAGAACATGGAGGCCGTGGCCACCCTGGCCGGCGGGATCGCGCACGCCTTCAACAACATCCTCATGGGCATCCAGGGCTACACGGCCCTGATGCTCTCGGAGACCAAGGCCGACCACCCGGCCTACGGCCGGCTCAAGCGGATCGAGAAACAGGTCAGGAGCGGCTCCGACCTCACGAACCAGCTCCTGGCGTTCTCCAGCGGCGGGCGCTACGAGGTCAAGCCCTGCAACCTCAACGACATCATCGAGAAGACCTCGAACGCCTTCGGGCTGACCCGCAAGGACATCACGATCCGCAAGTCGCTCGAAAGCGGCCTCTGGGCCGTCGAGATCGACCAGGCGCAGATCGAGCAGGTCCTCGTCAACCTCTATGTCAACGCCCAGCAGGCCATGCCGGGCGGCGGGGAACTGACCCTGAAGACACGCAACGTCACCCTCGACGAGGCCTACGTCCGCAACTACAAGGTCAAGCCCGGCAACTACGTCATGGTCTCCGTGACGGACACGGGGATGGGCATCGACGAGCGGACCAAGGAGCGGATCTTCGAGCCCTTCTTCACCACCCGGGAGATGGGGCGGGGTCGGGGTTTGGGGCTGGCCTCGGCCTACGGCATCATCCGCGGTCACCAGGGGATCATCAACATCTACAGCGAGGAGGGCGAGGGGACGACCTTCAACCTCTTCCTGCCCGCGACGGACAAGGCGGCCGTCAAGGAGACGGTCCCGCCCAAAGGGCTGCTGGAAGGAAGCGAGACGATCCTCTTCGTGGACGACGAGGACGTGATCATCGACGTCAACCGGGAGATCCTCGAGTCGCTCGGCTACAAGGTCGTGGCGGCCAAGAGCGGCCAGGAGGCGATCGAGATCTACCGCAAGCTGCGCGGCAAGATCGGCCTCGTCATTCTGGACATGATCATGCCCGGGATGGACGGCGAGGCGACCTACGACAGCCTGCGGAAGATCAACGACGACGTGCGGGTCATCCTGTCGAGCGGGTACAGCAAGAACGAGCAGGCGAAGGCCATCCTCGAGAAGGGGTGCCAGGCCTTCATCCAGAAGCCCTTCAGCATCAGCGACCTGTCCATGACGATCCGGCAGGTGCTGGACAAAAAATAAGGCGACCGCCCTTTCGGGAGGCCGCCCGGCTGCCGCAGGGTACGGGTTGGGTCAGGGCTTGTCGCCCGTGGTCGAGGGGCTCGTCGAGGCGGATCCCTCCGCCGCGGCGTCGCTCTTTGCGGTCGTGTCGCTCTTCGCGGCCGTATCGCTCGACGGCGCTTTCCGCCCGCCGTAGTCCGTCACGTACCAGCCGCTCCCCTTCAGGTGGAACGAGGAAACCGACATCAGCTTCGTCACGGGACCCTTGCAGAACTTGCAGCTCTTCAGCTCGGGGGCCGTGATCGACTGCACCTCCTCGAACTCCCGGTTACATTTTCTGCAGCGGTATTCATAGATCGGCATGACAAAACCCTCCTGAACAAAATCTCGGCCGGATCGAAACGGCTTCAACCACAGGATTCCAGCAGGCTGTAACGGCTGCTGAAGCAATCGAGCACGAGGCCCATGTCCTTGTCGGCCACGGGGTGGAGAACCGTCCGCGTGATCTGGTCGACCTTCTCCTCCTCCTGCAGCCTCTCGGCGCGCGGGGCCTCGAAGTCGGCCTGACCGCTTGCAAACCGGATCACGTGCACCAGCTCGTGCACGGCGATGTAGAGCATGAGCGACTCGAGCCGGATGAAGGAATGGGCCCGCTCGATGGCGCCCAGAATCCGGTTGTCCTGGAGGCAGATCCGGTACAGGTCGTACGTCCGGGGCTTTTCGGCCTTCTCCTCCTTGCGGACCGCGTACTTGCAGAGGTGCGCAAAGGCCTTGTCGTCGACCTCGTGCGCTTCCAGGTGGGCGAGCGTCCGGAGATCGTAGCGCTGGGCTCTCATCTGGTCGTCGGTCATGTGGAAATAGCGGCCGGCAAGCCGCTCCGCCTGGCCAAATACCCCTTTGATTCTGGAAACTTGAAGGGGATTGAAGTACATGACAGACCGATGCCTCCCATGCCGACTTCAAAAATTCGACCGTAATATAAAAATTTTTCGTTTTTTGTCAAGTCTCCTGAACAGCCCGTCCCCTGACGCCCGAATCCTTGAAAAAAACGCCCCCGGTTTCCCGTCATCACCCATCACAGCGGGCCTTTCTTGTTGCGGTGCGCCTCGAGGGAAAACTCGATGACCCGGCTGATGAAATCCGTCTGGCTCAGCCCCTCGGCCGCCGCCTGATGAAACAGGACCGTCGACGGCGTCATGCCGGGCAGGGTGTTGGGCTCCAGCACGAGGATGCGCCCGTCGCAGAGGAACATGTCGATGCGCGAGTAGGCCTTCAGGCCGAGGGCCCTGTAGGCCCGCACGGCCGTATCCTGGATCTGCCGAAGCACCTCGGCGGGCACCCGGGCGGGGGTCTTGTTCTCCCCCTGGCCGTAGAGGAACTTGTCCTCCAGTGACAGGATCTCCTGCGTGGGGATCGTCTCCGAAGGCGTGAGCCCCCGGGGATCGTCGTTGCCGATCACCCCGCAGGTCACCTCCATGCCGGTGAGGAACTCTTCCAACACGGCCACGTTGTCCCACTCGAAGGCCGAGGCCAGGGCGTCGGGGATGCCCGCCGCGGAAACGACCTTCTTCACCGCCGTGCTGCAGCCCTCCCGGGTGGGCTTGACGACGCAGGGGAAGCCGATCTCCGTCTCGATACGCTTCACGATCCCCTCGCGCCCTCCCCCGTCCCAGGTACGCCGGTCGACGGCGACCGTCTTCGGCACGTCGATCCCGCTCATGGCGAGGACCTTGCGCGACGTGTACTTGTCCATCCCGAGGGCCGAGCCCAGGACACCGGAGCCGCTGTAGGGGATCCCGAGGAGTTCCAGGAGCCCCTGGAGCGTGCCGTCCTCGCCGTACTTGCCGTGCAGGCCGATGTAGACGAAATCGACGCGGCCCTTCAGGGCCTCATAGGGCAGAGGCTTGGCCTCCTCGGCCAGGTCGATCTCGACATCCGCGGTGCTGTTGCGCATGAGAAGCTTCAGCGGGATTTCCCACAGGGCGCAGCGGCTGTCCATGAACAGGGGCACGGGGTCGAACCTCTTGCGGTCCATCTTGCTGAAGATGTTGCGGCCGCTTTCGAGGGAGACCTCCTTTTCCGAGGACACGCCCCCCATGATGACCCCGACCCTGAGCTTCGCTTCGTTCTGTGCCGTCATTCACCGACCCTTGCTGTGTTTTATTGGGCGGAACTATAGTTGGAATGAGCCGCTTTGTAAAGCCTCATAGAGGCCCCCAATACGATCTTCCTCTCCCCTCCGCGGGAGTGCCCTTCGACACGCTCAGGGCCCTGGGCCCGTCGAACGGGATCGAGGTGACAGGTAGCAGACGGCAGGTGGCAGGAAAGAAGCAACGGAGGGTAGGCTGTTACCTGTTACCTGTTACCTGTTACCTGTTACCTCTTGCCTGACGCCCTTCGGGCGTCATAGCGGTCCCTTCTTCTCCCGGTGGATCCGCATCCCGATCTCGATGAGCTTCGAGACGATCATGCCCGGCAGCATCCCCTGCTCGGCGGCCTGCTCGAAGAAGAACGACGAGGGCGCCATGCCCGACGAGGAGTTCGGGTCGGTGATCAGGACGCGGCCGTCCTTGAGGACGAAGCCGTCGATGCGCCCGTAGCAGCGGAAGCCCAGGGCCCTGTAAGCCCTGACGACGTCGACCTTGATCGCCTCCGCGATGTCCCTCGGGATCGTCCTGGGCGGTGTGAACTTGCGGCAGCGGCCGGGCATGTACTTGTCGTCGTAGGTGAAGAACTCGCTCTGCGGGTGGATCTCGGTGAGCGAGAGAGGCCGGGGCTCGCCCTCGTCCTCCAGGACGATGCACGAGAATTCCGTCCCGTCGAGGAACTCCTCCACGAGGACCGTCCGGTCCCACTGCAGGGCCGCGGCCATGGCCGCGTCGAGTGCCTCGGGCCGGCGAACGACGGTGACGCCGATGCTCGAGCCCTCGCGGACGGGCTTGGTCACCAGGGGAAGGCCGAACTCCCCGACGAGCCTCTGCCGCTCGGCATCGGGGTTCTCCTGCCAGCGCCGCTGGTCGACCACCGTGCTTCGCGGGACCCCGAGGCCCTCGGCGCGAAGGATCTTCTGCTGGATGTCCTTGTCCATCCCGATGGCCGAGGCCAGGATGCCCGGGCCGGTGTAGGGGATGCGCTGCAGCTCCAGGAGGCCCTGGATGCAGCCGTCGTCGCCGTACTTGCCGTGCAGGGCGATGAAGGCGAAATCGATCCGGTTCCGCAGCCCTTCGTAGGCGATCGGCTCGGCCTCCGTCGCGAGGCGCTCCGCGATGTCCGTCGTCGTGTTCTGGGAGATGAGCTGCCAGGGCAGGACCCACAGGCGGCCGCCCGGGTCCATGAAGATGGGGACCGGCTCGTAGTGCTCCCGGTCCATGTTGTCGTAGACGTTTCGCCCGCTGTTGAGGGAGACCTCCCGCTCGGAGGACATCCCGCCGAAGAGGATCCCGACTCGTAATTTGTCCATGCAGTCTGTCCCGGATTTTTCTTATCAGATCCCCCTTCACCCCCCCCTTTTTCAAAGGGGGAAACAGGGGGATTTGCCTTCTGCCTTCTGCCTTCTGCCTTCTGCCTTCTGCCTGATGCCTCTATTCACAGATCCCAAAGGAACGTCACGCCGCTGTTCGGAAAGATCCACTCGTCGTCGCTGATCTTCAGCCGCATCCGCTTGCCCGCCTCCCTCGTCACCTCGGGGTACGGGTGCTTGCCCGCGAAGAAGCTGATCTCGCGGACGTTCTTGAGGTTCATCCCCTCGTAGTTGAAGTCGATGTCGAGGCCCCGCGTCGGGTAGACGAGGTAGACGGAGAAGAGGTTGTTGCTGCGGAACTTCCGGGTCTCGATCTCGATCTTCATCCGGACCTGGCGGTTGAGCTTGCCGCGCAGCGAATCCCCGCCGCCGCACCAGATCTCGTAGCCCCGCTCCGTGGTCTCGGAGCGGATGATGGGGACGGCCTCGTTGTCCACGCAGACGCGCACCACCCGGAAGTCGCTCTCCCGAAACGTCTCGTCCCGCGTCGTGAGCAGCCAGCGGTACTCGCAGCGCGGGTCGTCGAACAGCAGCGAGAGCTGCCGGTTGTTGAGCGCACAGCCGATGAGGAAGATGGCGTTGCGCAGGGTCTTCGTGTACTCGATGTGCGTCGAGACCTTGAAGAAGTTCTCGGCCTGGGCGTCTTTGGCCTTCTCCGCCGCCGTGAAGTCGGAGACCTTGATGTCGTAGCGGAAGTGGGTCCGCAGCTCCAGCTGCCGGTCCTCCTTGCCGAAGAGCGTCTCGAACATCTCGTAGTAGATCGCATCGCCCAGCTCGGAACTGCGGGCCCGCGTCTGGAAACAGCGCCGGATCACGCTGTCGATCCGGGAGATCGACTTCACCTCGTCGGGGATGAAGATGCGCCGCAGCCGCGGCTCGACGGCATCCGCCCGGCCCTTCTGGATGAAGACGCGCGGGGCCCGCTTGCCCAGCGCGCAGAGCACCTCGTAGCTGATCGTCCGGGCCTTGGCGGCGATGTCATTGGCCGGGATGTACTCGCCGCCCTGCCGGCCCAGGAGAACGACCTCGTCGCCCACCTCGCATTCGGGAAGGCGGCTCACGTCGAGGGTGCACATGTCCATGGAGACGCGGCCGACGAGGGGGACCCGCTTTCCGCGGATGAGGGCCTCGCCCTGGTTGGACAGGATGACCCCGTAGCCGTCGCCGTAGCCCACGGGGATCGTGGCGATCCGGGTGGGCTTCCTCGTGACATAGGTGCGGTTGTAGCCGATCCCGTAGCCCCTGGGGAATTCCTTGAGCAGCAGCACCTTCGTCTTGAAGCTCATCACGGGCAGCAGGTCGGCCTTCGCCTTGAGGCTCTCGGCGGGGTAGATCCCGTAGGACATGATGCCGGGGCGCACCATGTCCAGGTGGAAGGGCTTGAAGTTCAGAAGCCCGCCGCTGTTGGCCAGGTGCTTGACGGGGATGTAGATCCGGTTCTCCTCGAGCTTTTTCAGGAGTGCCTTGAAGAGCTCCCACTGCTTTTCGTTGTAGTCGTCCCCCTCGACCTCGCTCGAGGACAGATGCGTGAAGATGCCCTCGACGGAGAGGTTCGGCAGCTCCAGGATCTCCTCGATCACCCGGAAGGCCTCGCTGTGGATCGTGCCGCCGCGTCCCATCCCCGTGTCCACCTCGATGTGGATGGGCATCCTGGCGTGGGCCTTCTTCAGCTTTTTCTGGAGCTCGCGGGCAAAGCCGACATCCGAGATCGACGGGGTGAGGCCGTACTTGATGATCTCGTCGATCTCGAGGCCCATGGAGGGGCTCAGGATCAGGATCGGCGCATCGATGCCCCCCACGCGAAGCTGGACGCCCTCGTCGGCGTTGGCGACCCCCAGGAACGCGGCGCCGTTCTTCAGGGCCACGTTGGAGATCTCGATGGCCCCGTGGCCGTAGGCATCGGCCTTCACCACCGAGAGGATCTTCACCTCGGGCCCCACGAGCTTGCGCATCTCGTGCCAGTTGTGGGTGAAGTTGTCCAGGTCGACCTCGACCCAGCTTCGGTAATTGAGCCCGTTGCCCTTCTGTGCGCCCATGAAAAGCCCGCCCCGGTTCGCGTCGGTTCACCTCCCGGATATGACGGACGAATCCCCCCCCGGGTCATGTGGCCGAAACGTTATCAGAAAATGCGGGGATTGCAAAGGGTGAAGATCGTTTCGGTCTTGACAAAGGGGGGGGTTGGGTTTATAAGTTTCCCTTCGAAATCGACGGCATGCCGATGTAGCTCAGCCGGTAGAGCAGCTGATTCGTAATCAGCAGGTCTGGGGTTCGAATCCCCACATCGGCTCCAGGAATGAAGGGGGCTTCCCGGTAATCGGGTAAAGCCCCCTTTTTTTGTCCTCGATGCGCCCCCTGCCGCACACCGCACTGCCGGCTGAGCCCCGGGAGAGCGGACGCCCCATGCCGGTCCGGAGACGCCGGGAGGCCCCGGCCGAGAAGAAATCTTGATCTACAGGATTTCGACGGTATAATCTTTCCATGAATGTCCCGCGCGGTGCGTCGGCAAAGGAGAGAGGCAGGATGAACGAGTTCGAGAAAACCATCGCCCGGCACGACCCCGGGGGGCTGCGAAGCCGGACGATCGAGATCCTGCAGGTCAACCTGGGCCTCGCGTGCAACCAGCGGTGCCGCCACTGCCACCTGGAGGCTTCACCCGACCGATCGGAGCGTATGGATTGGCCCGTCATGGAGTGGGTGCTGAGGGCCGCGGAGACCCTCAGACGCCCGCAGGTCGACCTCACGGGGGGCGCGCCGGAACTGAACCCGGATTTCCGCCGCTTCGTGACCGCTCTCCGTGAGCGGGGATGCCCCGTGCAGGTCCGGACGAACCTGACCGTCCTGCTCGAGCCGGAAATGAGCGACCTGCCCGGGTTTTTCCGGGACAGCGGGGTTCACCTCGTCGCCTCCCTGCCCTGCTACCTTGAAGAGAATGTGTCCGCCCAACGCGGCAAGGGGATCCACGGGAAGAGTATCGAGGCGATCCGGCGTCTGAATGCACTGGGCTACGGACGCGATCCCTCGCTGCCGCTGAACCTCGTCTACAACCCCGGAGGGCCGTTCCTGCCGCCTCCGCAGAATCTCCTCGAGGCGGACTACCGGCGCGAGCTGGGGAGCCGATTCGGGATCGACTTCACCCGCCTGCTGACGATCACCAACATGCCGCTGGGGCGTTTCCGAAAGGAACTCCGCCGGCAGAACCGGGAGGAGGCCTATCTGCGCCTGCTGCGGGAATCCTTCAACCCGGAGACGGTGCCGGGGCTGATGTGCCGGCACCAGATCGAGGTCCGCTGGGACGGCATCCTCTACGACTGCGATTTCAACCTGGCGCTCGGCCTTCCCGTGAATCACGGCGCCCCCGACCACATCCGCTTCTTCGACCCCGCCGAGCTCGCCGGAAGAAGGATCGTGACCGGCGAGCACTGCTTCGGATGCACCGCCGGGGCCGGATCGTCCTGCGGGGGGTCCATCCTGACCCGTGAGGATCCGGCGGGGGAAGCGGAGAGCCCATGACCGGCGGAGCGGCGAAGCCGGCTTCAGGAAAGGCCAGGGGGGTCTGGAAGGCCGTCGCGCTGGCCCTGTTCATCGTCGCGGCCTACTCCGTCGTGCGCTTCACCCCCGCACGGGAGCTGATTCGGCCGGAGGTCCTCGGCGCGCACATCGAGGCCGCGGGGTTCTGGCCCCCCCTGATCTTCATGGCCGCCTACGCGGCGGGCATCTGCCTCTTCGTGCCCGGCACGCTGCTGACGGCCGTCGGGGCGGCCCTCTTCGGCCCCTACTGGGGGTTTCTTTACGTCTGGATCGGCGCCATGGGAGGCGCCGTCGGCGCCTTCTGGATCGGGCGCACCCTGGGCCGCGAGTTTGCCGCCTCCGTGATCGGCGACCGGCTCCGGAAATACGACGACGCCATCGAGCGCAACGGCTTCGCGACGGTGCTCTACCTGCGCCTCGTGTACTTTCCCTTCACCCCGATGAACTTCGGGATGGGGCTCACGAAGGTGCGCTTCCGGGATTACGCGGCCGGGACGGGCCTCGGCATTCTCGTCGGGACGTTCATTTTCACCTTCTTCTTCGGGACGCTCAAGGAGATCTGGGCCGCCGGCCAATGGGGCCGGCTCCTATCCGCCAAGGTCCTGTTCTCCGTCGCGCTCTTCGTCTTTTCCTTTTTTATCCCGAAGATCGTGAAAAAGATCCGGAGGGAAGACTGACGGGATGCGGGGCCGCGGGTAGACGCCGCCGCTTCACCCCGAACCGGACTGCATGAGCGGCGTCAGACAGGGAACAGGGGGGGGAACGACATGTCCCGCTATGATTTCGACATCGGGGTGCTCGGCGGGGGATCGGGCGGTCTGACCGTGGCGGCCGGGGCGGCGCAGTTCGGCGCCAAGACCCTGCTCGTCGAGAAGGAGAAAGAGCTCGGCGGCGACTGCCTCCATTACGGGTGCGTCCCCAGCAAGACCCTCATCCGGACGGCCCACGTCCGGCACCTCCTGAAACATGCGCCCAAGTACGGGCTGCCCGCGGTCGCCGTCCCTCCCGTCGACTTCCGGGATGTGGTCCGGCGGATCCAATCGGTTATCGCCGCCATTCAGAAGCACGACTCCGAGGAGCGGTTCTGCAGGCTGGGTGCAAGGGTGGAATTCGGGGAGCCGCGCTTCGTTGACGAGCACGCCGTCCGGCTCAACGGGAGCACCTATTCGGCCAAGCACTGGGTGATCGCCACGGGATCGTCGGCGGCGACCGCCCCCATCCCGGGGCTGGACAGGACGCCCACCCTCACCAACCGGGAGATCTTCTCTTTGGACAGGCTCCCCCGGTCCATGATCATCCTCGGCGGCGGCCCCATCGGCGTCGAGATGGGACAGGCCTTCTGCCGCCTGGGGACGGAAGTCGACATCGTCGATGTGGCCCCCCAGATTCTCAACCGCGAAGACAAAGACATGACCGACGTGGTCATGCAGGTCATGCAGGCGGAGGGCGTCCGGTTCCACCTCGGCGCCTCCATCCTCGAGGTTCGCGAC
>JAGPKU010000064.1:5671-13398 GCA_018053845.1 Syntrophobacterales bacterium | reverse complement strand
TTAAGAAGCCTGGATTAAATCCCTTTCTTTCCCCGTTTGTTAAAGGGGGAAGTGTTCAAAAGGAAGAAGATCTTCCCCCTCACCTCCATCCTTTCCCGCCAGGGAAGAGGAATGAAAGGAAGAAGAATGTTCCCCCTCACCCCGGTTTTCTCCCGTCGAGGGCGAGGGAGACTTGAGGGTAGGGGACGTGTTCCCGTCTCTCCCCCGGGGGACCCTTGCGGGCCCCCCAAGGTAAAGATGAAAGGGAGAGATGGAGTTGGGGAATTGGGTCTTGTATGAAAGGGAGAGGGGAATTTTCACCCTCACCCTCGCCCTCTCCCGTCGAGGGAGAGGGTTCATTTCTTTGATGAGTTGGCAATAAGCTACTATTTTTTTGCCTTCTTGGCTACTTTTTTTTCGCCCTTCAATAGGTCCTTCACTTTCTTGAGGGCCTTGTCGATGTTCTCGGGCTGGGTGCCGCCGGCCTGGGCCATGTCGGGCCGCCCGCCGCCGCTGCCGCCCACGATGGGGGCGATCGCCTTGACGATCTCGCCCGCGTTGTACTTGCCCGCCAGGTCCTTGGTGACCATGCACAGCAGCATCGCCTTCTCGCCCACCCGGCTGCCCAGGCAGATCACGCCGGAGCCCAGCTTGTCGCGCAGCTTGTCGCCGAAGTCGCGCAGGGCCTTCACGTCGGAGACCTCGACGCGCTCGGCCAGCAGCTTCACTTCGCCCACCTTCTTGGCCTTCTTGATGATGTCGCCCGACTCCTTCGCGGCGAGCTTGCCCTTGAGGGCCTCGATCTCGCGCTCGAGGTCGCGCTGGTGCTTCATCATCTTGTCGACGCGCTCGGCCACCTCGAAGGGGCCCGTGCGCAGCAGGTTGGCCACCTTCTTGAGCTCGTGGTCCTGCTTCTTGATGTACTTGACGGCCTCGGGGCCCGTGACGGCCTCGATGCGCCGCACGCCCGCCGCCACGGCGGACTCGCTCAGGATCTTCAGCACCCCGATGTTACCCGTGCGGGTCACGTGGGTGCCGCCGCAGAGCTCGGCGCTCACCTGGCCCATCTGGACGACGCGGACCTTGTCGGCGTACTTCTCGTCGAAGACGGCGTGCGCCCCGGTCTTCATGGCCTGCTCCTTGTCGAGGATGCTCGTCTTGACGGGCAGGTTGGCCTGGATGTACTCGTTGGCCAGCGTCTCGATGCGGTCCAGCTCGTGCTCGTCGATGCGGGAGAAGTGCGTGAAGTCGAAGCGCAGCCGTTCGGGGTTGACGAGCGAGCCCGCCTGCTTGACGTGATCGCCCAGCACGGCGTGCAGGGCCGCGTTGAGCAGGTGCGTGGCCGAGTGGTTGGCCTCGGTGGCCCTGCGGGTGTTTCTTTCGACCTTCAGGTGCACCGTGTCGCCCACCTTGAGGGTGCCCTTCTTGAGCTTGCCGATGTGGGTGATGAGGTTCTCGTCGGGCCGCTGGGTGTCCCAGACCTCGAAGAGGAAGCCCTCGCCCTCGATGACGCCCACGTCGCCCACCTGGCCGCCGGTCTCGCCGTAGAAGGGCGTCTGGTCGGTGAAGATCTCGGCGTTGGTGCCCTCGGTGATCACGTCCACCTCCTCGTCCTTCTTGAGGATGGCCGTGACGAAAGAGGTGGCCTCGGTGACCTCCTCGTAGCCCACCAACTCGCTCTTGATGCCCTTGAGGGCGAGCTTCTTGTAGCTGTCGGCCACGGCGCTCTCGCCGCTTCCCTTCCAGCTCTCGCGGGCCTTCTCGCGCTGCTCCTCCATGCGCTTCTCGAAGCCCTCCATGTCGAGGGTGAGCTGGTCCTTCTTCACGATGTCGGCCGTGAGGTCCGAGGGGAACCCGTAGGTGTCGTAGAGCCGGAAGACCACCTCGCCGGGGATGACGGTGCCGCCCGCCGCCTTGAGCTTGGCCACCTCGTCGGTGAGGATGCGCAGGCCCGTGTCCAGCGTCTCGAGGAAGCGCTGCTCCTCGTTGAAGACGACCTTCTGGACGAAGGCCAGCCGGTCGACGATCTCGGGGTAGGCGTCCTTCATGACCTCGACGACGGAGCTGACGACCTCGTGGAGGAAGGGCTTGTCGAAACCCAGGAGCTTGCCGTGCCGGCAGGCCCGCCGCAGGATGCGCCGCAGGACGTAGCCGCGGCCCTCGTTGGAGGGCAGGATGCCGTCGGCAATCAGGAAGAAGACCGCCCGGGCATGGTCGGCGATGACGCGCATGGAGACGTCGCCGTCGGGGCTCGCACCGTACGTTTTGCCGGCGAGCGTCGCGATGGAGCCGATGATGGGGGTGAAGAGGTCCGTGTCGTAGTTGCTCTTTTTGCCCTGCACGATGGCGGCCAGGCGCTCGAGGCCCATGCCCGTGTCGATGTTGGGCTTCGGGAGGGGCGTGAAGCTGCCGTCGAGGTTGCGGTCGAACTGGGTGAAGACGTGGTTCCAGATCTCCAGGTGCCGGTCGCAGGAGCACTCGACGTTGCACTCGGGCCGGCCGCAGCCCACCTCGGGGCCCTGGTCGTAGAGGATCTCCGAGCAGGGGCCGCAGGGGCCCGTCTCGCCCACCATCCAGAAGTTGCTGTCCATGCCCATCCGGATGATGCGGTCGGCGGGCACGCCCTCCTGCTTGTGCCAGATCTCGAAGGCCTCGTCGTCGTCCTTGTAGATGGTGATCCACATCTTGTCCCTGGGCAGGCCCATGACGTTGATGAGGAAGTCCCAGCCCCAGGCGATGGACTCCTTCTTGAAGTAGTCGCCGAAGGAGAAGTTGCCCAGCATCTCGAAGAAGGTGTGGTGGCGCGCCGTGTAGCCCACGTTCTCCAGGTCGTTATGCTTGCCGCCCGCGCGGACGCACTTCTGGGAGCTTGCGGCCCGGTAGTAGCCGCGGTCCTCGAGGCCGAGGAAGCAGTTCTTGAACTGCACCATCCCCGAGTTGGTGAAGAGCAGCGTAGGGTCGTCTTTCGGGATGAGCGACGAGCTCGCGATGATGGCGTGCCCCCTCTCCCGGAAGTACTCGAGAAACTTCGCCCTGATCTCACTCGATGTCATATAGGGTCCCCTCCTGGTTTTGTGACGGATGATCGTCTTTTCGGTTTTCTGCACCCCGGCCTTATCTCCCTCTCCCTTGAGGCTGTGTCATAATCGGCTATCGTCATTGCGAGCGACCGCAGGGAGCGCGGCAATCTCAATCTTTCCGAGGATATCCGAGATTGCTTCAGTCGCCTCGCTCCTTCGCAATGACATTGCGACACAGTCTCCTTGACGAGAGGGCCGGGGTGAGGGTGGATGGCTCTCCCCTCACTCGGCGTCGTATGCCGTTCCCTCCTCGTAGGTTCCCAGGTAATCGAGAATCAATGCCAAGTGGTAGCCTTTGCCCTGGAGCGTCCGCGCAAGGGCCAGCCGCTCCTTTTTCCCGAGGCTCTCGAGGCCCCGGCCCTGGAGCTTTCTGGCTGCGGACCGTGCGATCCCTTCGAGCTCGGGGAACTCCTCGCGGACCTCGCGGATCGCCGCCCGGGCCGCCTCCGGGTCGACCCCCTTTTCCCGCAGCTGCTCCGCGATCTTGCGGTCCCCGTAGAGGCGGTTCACGGCGAGGTGCCGGGCCCGGTTGACGGCAAAGGCCTCGTCGTCGAGATACCCCAGCGCGCCGAGATTTTCAAGTACCCTGTCGATGACGGATTTCGAGAAGTCCCGCTCGGCGAGTTTCTTCCGCAGCTCCGCCCGGCTGCGTCCCCGCAGGGCCAGGAGGCGCAGGGCCCGTTCCCTGGCCCTCTTGTACTGGAGGTGGTCCTCCATTTATCGCTTCTTTTCCTTTTCCGGCGGCTTCTCCGCGGGGGCCTGCTTCTCGGGCTTTTTCACCCCGAACTTCTCCCGGACCTCGTCCTCGATTTTCGCCAGCAGCTCGGCGTTTTCCTTGAGGGCCAGGCGAACGTTCTCCCGGCCCTGGCCGAGGCGGTCGCCCTTGTAGGAGTACCACGTGCCGCTGCGCTCGATGATGCCGTTGTTGACGGCCAGGTCGAGCACGTCGCCTTCCTTGGAGATCCCTTCGCCGAAGATGATGTCGAACTCGGTCTCCCGGAAGGGCGGGGCGACCTTGTTCTTCACGACCTTGACCCGGACGCGGTTGCCCACGACGTTCTCGCCCTGCTTGAGGGCCGTGATCTTGCGGATGTCGAGCCGCATGGAGGCGTAAAACTTCAGGGCGTTGCCGCCGGTCGTCGTCTCGGGGTTGCCCATGAACATGCCGATCTTCATGCGCAGCTGGTTGATGAAGATCACGCAGGTCTTGGACTTGCTGATGGTGCCCGTGAGCTTGCGCAGGGCCTGGGACATCAGGCGCGCCTGGAGGCCCATCTGGGCATCGCCCATGTCGCCCTCGAGCTCGGCCTTGGGGACGAGGGCCGCCACGGAGTCGATGACCAGGACGTCCAGGGCGCCGCTGCGCACGAGCGTCTCGGCGATCTCGAGGGCCTGCTCGCCCGTGTCTGGCTGGGCGATGAGCAGGTTGTCCACGTCGACGCCGATCTTGCGGGCGTAGCCCACGTCCAGGGCGTGCTCCGCGTCGATGAAGGCGGCCAGCCCCCCCATCTTCTGGGCCTCGGAGACGATGTGCAGCGCGAGCGTCGTCTTGCCGCCCGCCTCGGGGCCGTAGATCTCGATGACGCGCCCGCGGGGGATGCCGCCCACGCCGAGGGCCATGTCGAGGCTCAGCGAGCCCGTGGGGATCACGGGCACGTCGATGACCTCCTCGCCGCCCAGGCGCATGATGGAGCCCTTGCCGAACTGGCGCTCGATCTGGGCGATGGCAAGCTCTACCGCCTTCTCTCGATCCTGCTCATGCGATGCCATATGCTGTCATTCCCTCCTGGAGGTTGTGTCTGTTCGTGCTTGTCTTGTCTGCCCGCCCGTTTGGGTTTTCCTTTTCCCTGCCTTTCCTCGTCCTCCTCCCCCGGCGGGAGGAACTGGAGGAGGGGGAATATTCCCCCTCACCTCTGTCCTCTCCCGCGGAGGGGAGAGGAAGATCAAGGAAGCGGGTCTCTACAGGCCCAGCTTGAACCTTGCCAGCGGCGTGTACACCGGGCCCGCGGGCTTGAGGTCGCTGCGGAAGAGGACCATCTCCTTCGCGGTGAACGAGCCCGCGGCAAAGTCCTTGTGCTCCTCGACGGCCTTGTCGAGGCCGTCGATGCGCCGCTCCCCCTTCATGCGGCCGATCGTCAGGTGCGGCCGGAAGGGTCGCTCCTCCCGGGCGAAACCCGCCGCCTCGAGGGCCGTCTCGACCTGTGCCTGGAGGGCCGCGAGCTCCTGCATGCCTTTCGTCACGCCCGCCCAGAGAACGCGCGGCCGGTTCAGGTTCGGGAAGACGCCGAGCGTGCCGATGGACAGGTCGACCGGGCCGAGCGTCCGCGCCTTCGGCTCCAGGGCGTCACGGATGCTGCGGATGTCGCGTTCGGTGATGTTGCCGAAAAACTTCAGCGTCAGGTGGATGCTTCCCGGCTTGGCCCAGCGGATGACGCCCGTCATGGATCGTCCCAGGCGATACGGGATGCGCTCGAGCTGGTCGAGGATTTCCCGCGGGATCTCGATGGCCAGAAAGGTCCGGATCGTGTTGTCACTCGGCATGGTCTTCCCCCTTGAGGAACCGGCGTGTGAGCTCCAGGGACCACTCGGTCGTGATTTCCTTCACCCGCCTGCGATCCCACTTGAAGGCGAAGTCGCGGCAGATGTTCCGCTTGCCGTCGGCCACGGCGATGAAGACGGTGCCCACGGGCTTTGCCTCGGTGCCGCCCGAGGGGCCGGCGATGCCTGTCGTGGCAAGGCCGAGGTCGGTGCCGCTCGCCCTGCGGACCCCCTCGGCCATGAGGAGGGCCACCTCCTTGCTCACGGCGCCGTGCTCCCGGATGACTGAGTCGGGCACGCCCAGCAGTTCCGTCTTCGCGCGGTTGCTGTAGGCGATCACCCCGCGCTCGAAGTAGGCCGAGCTTCCGGGGACGTTGGTGATCCGGTCGGCGAGAAGCCCCCCCGTGAGCGACTCGGCCACGCTGATCGTCAGCTTCCTTTCCTTCAGCAGCGCGCCGATCATTCCTTCGAGGGTGTCCTCGTCGTAGCCGAAGATGTTGCGCTTGAGCCGCTCCGCCACGGCCTTCTCGATCAGGGCGAGGTCCGCCTCGGCCTTCGCGCGGTCGGGGCTCCTGGCCGTCAGGACCAGGTGGTTCTCCGGGAAGCGGGGGTAGAAGCCCAGGCTCACCGTGGTGCCCGCCAGGGGCAGGTCGGCCAGCGCGCTGTCGATGAGCGCCTCGGCCAGTCCGAAGAGCTTGATCGTCCGCGTGAGGATGTGTGTCTTGCCCGCCTTCCGCTCGAAGAGCGGGACGAGCACTTCCGGCGTCATCCGCCTGACTTCCATGGGCACGCCGGGGACGACGACGATGAGCTTGCCGCCCCGATCCAGTGCGTATCCCCAGGCCGTTCCGACGGGGTTGCGAAGGGGGGCGGCCCCCTGCGGGAACATGGCCTGCTTGGCGTTGTTGTCGGTCCAGCGGATCCCGCGCGAGGCGAAGCGGTCCTGGATAATCCGAAGGACGGCCTCGTCGGTGTAGAGCGGCAGTCCGCAGTACTTCGCGATGCACGCCGTGGTGATGTCGTCTGCCGTCGGGCCCAGGCCCCCGGTGACGACGACGGCGTCGGAACGCCCCAGGATGAAGTCCAGCGCATCGCCGATCGCCCCGGCATCGTCGCCCACGGCCATCGAGACGGGCACGTCCCAGCCCCGGACGTGGAACTCGCGGGCGAGGTAGGACGTGTTGGTGTCGGCGATGCGGCCGCTGGTCAGCTCGTTTCCAATCGTGAGGATGCCGATGTTCATTGCGATCCTGAACTTCCTCTCCCCTGGCGGAAGAGGATTGAGGTGAGGGGGAACATTCTTCCCGCCTTTTTCACCCTCACCCTTGTCCTCTCCCGTCGAGGGAGAGGGAATTCGAGATGACGGCCCCCGCAGGGAGGGCAGGGGCGAATTGTCTCGAGCGCCCTGAGAGGGGCGGATGACCGTCAAAAATCAAAAAAGTGCAGCGCCGCCTGGAGCACCGCGTTCGCCCAGATTCCCGCCGCGACGTCGTCCATCACCACGCCCCAGCCGCCGGGCAGCCTGTCCTGGCACCACCGTGCCGGGGGGGGCTTCAGGATGTCGAAGATCCTGAAGAGAAAGAAGGCCGCTGCGATCCGTCCGGCCGTCGGCCCCACCAGGAAGAGCGACCAGAGAAAGCCGACGATCTCGTCGATGACGATCCGGGGGGAATCCTTCCTGTCGAAAATCCTTTCCGCTTCTCCCGATGCGTAGACGGCCAGAAGGGTGAGAGCCGACACCGATGCCAGGTAGAGGGGCCAGGATAGAGGCGAGAGGGCCAGGAATAGGGGAATGGCGACGAGCGTGCCCGCCGTGCCCGGCGCGAAGGGCGAGTAACCGCTCCCGAGCCCCGTGGCGATGAGCTTGACGACCGTCTTTCCCAGAGAGGCCTCCCCTTCGACCTTCAGCCGCTCGGCAGGAACAGGACCGATCCCTTCCAGGCCCTTGCTATTCCTTGCTTTCGAGGGCATCACATTATCGTCTTTGGTCAATCATGTCAACGATTTTGATGTCCTTCCGCCCTGCCGGAACGGCCGCGGGGCACCAGAATCCCCTTGACAATAGAACGAACGTTCTATAACCTGATGGGCAAGGGATGTCAAGGGATTTCCCTTTCCAGGGAGGGGAGG
>JAGPKU010000064.1:0-5571 GCA_018053845.1 Syntrophobacterales bacterium | reverse complement strand
GTGTTTAAGAAAATCGAGTTTTGGGGATGGAAAAGCGGACCGTCGAAACCGTGTCGAGGAGGCTGGCGGGGTTCTACCGGGACCACCGGCGGATGCCGGCCTACTCGGAGATGATGCCCCTGCTGGGGGTGCGCTCGAAGAGCGTCGTCCACTTCTGGGTGCGCAAGCTCCTGAAGGCGGGCATCCTCGAGAAGGACCGCAAAGGACTCTTGCGGCCCGTGCGGCGCGACTTCGCCCTGCCGCTCGTGGGCGCCGTCCAGGCCGGGTTCCCGACGCCCGCCGGGGAGGAGCTGCGGGACCTCGTCTCGCTTGACGAGTACCTCGTGACGAAGCCCGAGGCGTCCTTCCTGCTGCGGGTAAGCGGCGATTCCATGACGGGCGAGGGGATCATGCCGGGGGACCTGGTCATCGTCGAGCGGGGCCGGGAGCCGAAGACGGGCGACGTGGTCGTGGCCCAGGTGGACGGCGAGTGGACCATGAAGTACTTCACCCGGACGAAGGGCGGCGCCGTGGTGCTCGAGTCGGCCAACCCGAAGTATCCCCCCATCCGCGCGAGGGAGGAGCTGAAGATCGCGGGGATCGTGTCGGCCGTGGTCCGCAAGTATCATTTGTAGAATTTTTCCCCTCTCCCCGAGAGACGGTGTCGCAATTCCGATGTTGTCGTTCCGCACGAGCGCAGCGCGATGCGGAATCCGGTCTTTTCGATGAGTTCTGGATTCCCGCTTCCGCGGGAATGACATGATTTCGGCGTTTTTCAATATTGCGGCACAGCCTCTCGCGGGAGAGGGCCGGGGTGAGGGGGTATTGTCCTGACCCCTCACTTCAATCCCGAAGGTTTTCCATGGATCCACTGATGCTCAATCTGCACTCCTGGCCGCAGGCCGTCCTGCACATCGACGGCGATGCCTTCTTCACATCCTGCGAGGAGGCGATCCATCCGGAACTCAGGGGCAAGCCCCTCATCACGGGGGGCGAGCGGGGGATCGTGGCCTGCGCGAGCTACGCCGCCAAGGCCCTGGGGATCAAGCGGGGCGTTCCCCTGCACGAGGCGAAGCGGATTTGCCCGGGGCTCATCGTCCTGCCCTCGGACTACGAGACCTACAGCCTCTTTTCGCGGCGGATGTACAACATCGTGCGGCGCTTCACCCCCCAGGTGGAGGAGTACTCCATAGACGAGGCCTTCGCCGACCTCACGGGCCTGCGCCGCTCCTTCCACGCCTCCTACGAGACGATCGCCCTGAACATCAAGCGCGAGGTCGAGCGCGAGCTGGGGATCACCGTCTCCGTGGGCCTCTCGCTCTCCAAGGTGCTCGCCAAGGTGGCCTCGAAGCATCAGAAGCCCGCGGGCTTCACCGTGATCCCGGGACGCCGGATCCCCGAGTACATCCGGGATCTGCCCGTGGAGAAGATCTGGGGGATCGGCCCCGCCACGACGAACTACCTCTGGAAGATGGGGATCAAAACGGCCCTGGAGTTCGCGAGGCTCCCCGAGGCCGTGGTGAGGAAGAAGTTCACCAAGCCCGGCCGGGAGATCTGGAGCGAGCTGCGCGGCGAGTCGGTCTACCCCGTTTCGGCCGAGGAGAAGAGCGATTACGCCTCGATCAGCAAGACGAAGACCTTCGCGCCGCCAACGAACGATGCCGAGTACCTCTTCGCGCACCTGCTTCGCAACCTCGAGTCGGCCTGCATGAAGGCCCGGCGCTACCACCTCGCGCCGCGCCGGCTCATCGGGTTTCTCAAGATGAACGACTTCGAGTACCGCGGCAGCGAGGTGAAGCTCACCCGGCCCTCGGCCCACCCGCTGGAGCTCTGCGAGGTGCTGCGGGGGCTCTTCGACGGGCTCTACCGGAAGGAGGACCTCTACCGCGCCACGGGCGTGATCCTCGCGGACCTCGCGCCCGACCGCAACGTCCAGTACACCCTCTTCGAGAGCCCCCTGCGGGCCGAGAAGGTGCGCGACCTCTACGCGGCCGTCGACGAGATGCGCGAGAAGTTCGGCAAGCACTGCCTGCACCTCGGCGCCGCCCACCCCATCGACCGGCTCGGCAAGGGCCGCCGCGGCACGCCCACCGTGCGCGAGCAGACGGCCTTCTTCGGCGAGACGAAGCGCAGGCATCTGCCCCTGCCCGTGCTGCACGTGAAGGTCTGACGCCGATTTTTGTTGACATCCCGGCGGGATTTTCCGCTAATGGGAGCGTGGGTTCGCGAAGCCGGACCCTCTCTTCGTGCCGCAGGCGGAGCGACCGACATGGATTACGTGCAGTACTACGGTTTCAGCCGGATGCCCTTCGGGGGGGATACGGATCGCGAGGCGTTCTTCCCGTCGGAGACGCACAGGGAGGCGCTGGCCTCGATCCTCTACGGCATCCGGGAACGGAAGGGCTACATCGTCGTCTTCGGCGGCCCGGGCATGGGGAAGACGGAACTCATCCGTCAGGCCATGGACCGTCTCGACGAGGGGACGCGGGCCGTCGTGATCGCCGAGACGCACGACCGGTATTATCAGCTGCTCAAGGAGCTGACGGGCAAGCTGGGGCTGCGAATCCCGGAGTCGAGCAAGGGCCCCCTGCTGCACGAGCTCTATGAATTCCTGATCCGGTGCCTCGAGAAGGGCGAGAACGTCGTGGTGTTCCTGGACGACGCACACCGGATGAAGGACGAGATCGTCGAGGAGCTGCGGCTCATGTCCAACCTGGAGACGAGCCGGACCAAGCTGATCCAGGTCGTCATCCTGGGGGAGCCCGAGCTGGACCGGAGGCTCGGCGCAAAGCACCTGCGGCAGATCCGGCAGCGCATCCAGATCCTGCACCGTCTCGCCCCGCTCGGTCCGGACGAGTCGAGGCGCTACATCGAGCACCGGCTGGCCTGGGCCGGCGGCGGCCCCGGGGTCTTCACGCCGGAAGCGATGGAGTCCCTCTGCAGGGCTGCGGGTGGGATCCCCGGAAACCTCGACGCCCTGTGCGGCGGAGCCCTCGCCCTCGGTGCGCAGCGGTCCGAAAACCCCGTGTCTGCCAGGACGGTCCGGGATGCGCAGAGGGCCGCGGCGCCGGTTCTCCGCCGGGAAGAGCGGCCGTTTCGCGCTGCGCCCGCCCGAAAATCGGCCTCTCCGGCCCCCTGGGTATGCGCCGCAACCGCCGCCGTGATCGCAGGCCTGTCTCTCGGCGGCTACTACTATTACACGGAACAGAAGGCGGGCGTTATGCAGCCGAAGAACGCCGCCTCGTTGCCGGCGGCCGCGAAGGCCCCCACCGCGGTTTCGGCGGCCAAGGCACAGGCGCCCGTCCCGGCGGCCAAAGGCCCTGTGCCCGCCGCTGCACCGGTAAAGGGACCGATCGCCCCGGAGCCGGAAGGCAGAGAGACGGTGCTCAAGAAGGTTGTGGTCCCCGAGGGGGCGACGCTGTCCTCCATCGCCACGCGCCAATACGGGTCTGCGGACGCGACCGCCCTGGACCACATTCTCGAAGCCAACCCGGAGATCGGCGACGTGGACCTCATCCTGACCGGCAGCGAGGTCGCGCTGCCGCAGGCCGCCGGTAAGGCGAGGGTCACGAAGCGGCCGGACGGATCCTTCTCAGTCCATGCCGCCACCTTCATGACGCAACGGGAGGCGAAGGACTTTGTCGCAAAGATCGCTCCCGACCCGGGAAAGATCGAGATCGAGAAAAGGCGCGTGGGGCCGGGCAAGAACTGGTACCGTGTCGTGGCGGGTCCCTTCGGGAGCCGGGACGAGGCCCGCAATGCGCTCGAGGCGCTGGGCCGCAAGACCGCCCCACAGCCTTGAGGGGTGCGTCGCCGCCTGTCCCCTTTTCTATGGACAGCGTTCCCCGGATTCCCTATACTCGGTGCGTGCCGCCGCGGCGGCGATCCCGAAAAGGAGCGACATCGATGCCTTACGAGGAAGGGGGGTTCCGACAGAGGGCGCAGCGGCGCTACTACGCCGTCATGGAGAAAGTCGCCCGCCCCTTCGTGGCGGCGGGTGTGTCGCCGAATCACATCACGCTGATGGGTCTCGGCTTCTCGCTCGTGGCGGGCATCCTCTTCGCCATGGGGCTCATCTTCCTGGGCGGGATGTTCCTCTGGTTTTCGGCGCTCATGGATCCCATCGACGGGACCGTGGCGAGGCTATCGGGAAAGGTCACGCGCTTCGGCGCCCTCTTCGACTCCACCCTCGACCGCTATGCCGAGTTCTTCATCTTTTTTGGCTTTCTCTTCCATTTCCGTGAAGGCTGGATGTTCTGGGTGACGGCCCTCGCCCTCATGGGATCCGTCATGGTGAGCTACGTGAAGGCCCGGGCGGAAGGTTTGGGACAGAAGGAGTTCCGGGGGCTCATGCAGCGCCCCGAGCGGCTCATCCTCCTGATCGCCGGGACGGTTCTCAACGCCCCGATCAACAGCCTGTTCTTTTCCGGCTGCGGCGACTGCACCCTCCAATGGACGATCGTCATCCTCGCCGTTCTCACCAACTTCACCGCTGTGCAGAGGCTGGTGAGCAGCCGGAAAGAGCTGACATAAAAAGGTTCGAGGTCCGAGGCACGAGGACCGAGACCCAAACAATGAATCTCGATCCCGGGGCCCCGATCCTCGAGCCTCTCCTCATCCCCCCTGCGCCCAGCGGATCAGGAAGACCCCGACGATCATGATGGCGGCGCCCGCAAGCCGCTCGCGGATGTTCTGCTCGCCGAACCACCGCGCCCCGTAGAGTACCCCGAACAGAAGGCTCAGCCGCTTGATGGCGATCATGTAGGCCGCCTCGACCTGCGCGATGGCCGTCATGTGCGCGAAATTCTCGGCCGCCGCCGCAAGCCCGATGAGCGCCATGGGGCCGGGCCGGCTGAAGATGCTGTGCACGGGCGCGCGGCCTGACGCCACGGGCCAGACCCCGACGATGAGCGCCGAGAGCACGAGGTTGTAGACGGCGGCGAAGAAGAAAGGGTTGGAATGCAGGACGGCCACCTTTCCCAGGGGCGCCGTCAGTGAGTAGAGGAACGAGACCAGCAGCATGATCCACGAGCCCGGCTCGCGGATGACGGCGCGGACGGGCTCCAGGAAGCCCGCCTTCATCCTGGAGAGGTTGAGGACGTAGGCGCCCAGGACGATGAGCCCGATCCCCGCGGTTCCGCCGGGCCCGATCGACTCGCCCAGAATGAAGCGGCCCGTGAGGATCATGAAGACGGGCGTGAAGGCCAGGAAGGGCAGGGAGAGCGACAGCGGCGAGATTTTCAGGGCTTTCATGTACAGGAATAAGGCCGCAAGCTCGAGGGGAAGGGCCGCACCCATGGCCAGCCAGAAGGTCCCGTCGGGGGCAGCGGACGGGATGAAGACGAGCGCCAGGATCATCCAGGGGGCCGTGGAGAGGATGCGGACAACCCCCATGCGGTAGGCAGGAAGATCGCTCAGGAAGCGCTTCGTCAGGGCATCGGCCGTGGCCAGGCCGAAGGCGGCCGCGAGGGAAAGGAGAAACCAGGTCATCTCAGTTGAACCGGCCCCCCCAGTAGGCGTCCGCGCGGATCCTCTCGACGGCCTCGCCGACGAGGATAGAAGCGGCCTGCTTGAGGCTTTGAGCCTGCCCGT
>JAGPKU010000063.1 GCA_018053845.1 Syntrophobacterales bacterium | reverse complement strand
TTTTGTCTTGGTGGGCCGCACAGGGATCGAACCTGCGACCCGCTGATTAAGAGTCAGCTGCTCTACCAACTGAGCTAGCGGCCCAAGATATTCGACTGTCTATTTATGGTGCGCCCGGCACGACTCGAACGTGCGACCAACAGATTCGAAGTCTGCGACTCTATCCATCTGAGCTACGGGCGCTTCGTTGCCCGTTTTATTGCTGGGGTGAGTGGAGGGACTTGAACCCTCAACCTTCGGGGCCACAACCCGACACTCTAACCACTTGAGCTACACCCACCGTCTTATCTGGCGCGCCTGCAGGGATTCGAACCCGGGACCTACGGATTAGAAGTCCGTTGCTCTATCCAGCTGAGCTACAGGCGCACGTGACATTCCCATCGCGAAGCGAGATTAATAAACGCTTTGCCCGATTTTGTCAAGCTGGATTTCAACTTTTTTTGTCCCGTCAGCGCAGGACGAAACCCACGGTGCCCTCGAACCGGTACCCCCTGCCGCCCATCCCCTCGCCGGCCGGGTCGGTGGTGAAAAAGTGCCGCCCCGTCCCGGGGTGGTACCACCGGTAGAGTTCCCTCGTGCCGGGGAGCCGGATCGTGGCGATGTTGCCGATCGCCCCGCCGAAGACGTAGCCCTTGAGGTTCTTGCGGCCCCCGCTTCGCTCCGCGGAGTAGTAATGATCGCCGATCGAGGGGTTGTACCACCGGTACAGCTCGGCCGTTCCCGCCGTGCCCGGACCGTAGAGGCGGAAGGCGAGGCCCTCGCGCCGGTAGGCACCGATGTACCGGGGGTCTTCCTTCTCGGGGTGGGCCGTGAAGAGGACGTCCTCCCCCCGGGTGTAGCGCCAGACCGGGAGGTGCTTCGGCGCCGCTTCGCCGGTGACGCTCAACGAGACGGGGATGCGTACGGTCCCGCCGTTGGAGGCGATCGTGACCTGATCCGTGTAGAGGCCGGGCTTGAGATCGGAGAGCGTCATCCGGACCGTGACGAAGTCCGTCTCCCGCGTGGTCGTGCCCGAAAGGGGGGCGAGCCGCATCCAGGCCGAAGGAGGGGCCGTGACCCGGGAGTCCCTCACGGCAAGGCCCTCGAGAACGACCGCCCCCTGCGTCGCCTGCAGTTGAAGGCTGTGAGGCCCCTCGGCCAGATTCTCGGCTGCGACGGCCTCGAAGCGGCCACCGTCGCGTTCCTCGAGCGACAGCTCCCGGGGCGGGCGCTCGTCGACCGATGCCCGCAGCACGGTGTTCTCCGCGGCGCCCCTGCCGGTGAGGACGGCCGCCGAACCCTGGAACTGGACCCGCAGGGCGCAGCCCGGACCGGCGGCCTTCGGATAGCCTTTTTCCGCCGACCAGGGCCCCGTCAGCTGCACGGCGTCCTTCAGGGACGGCGGCGGAGCGTACGGCGCACCGGCGGGCAGGGACTCGTTGTGCAGCGAGACGTATCTCGTCCGGCCGGCTGCGGGCGGTTCCCCGGCCCCGCCCGAGGAGGCCTGCCAGCGCAGAACGCCGGCGCCCGTGTTCGAGATGCGGATCTTGCGCGCGGTCTCCCGCACGGGCTCCGTCTCCCCGAGATCGATGCCCCGTGGCTCCACCTCGAGGATGGGCCTTGCCTTCGTGTCGCTGAGATTGAACCGGAGAAACAGGGTGCGGCCGCCGCCGTCGGATTCGACCCGCAGCGCCTCCCGCCAGGGCCCTTCGGCAAGCGTACGCCGCAGCACCAAGGTCTCCCTGCCCGATGTGATCCGGATTTCCACCGGGTGATGGCCCGCTCCGGCCCGGCCCTTGAGGGAGGCGAGCGTGATGTCGACCATCGACGGCGGGCCGGCCGTTTCACCGGCAAGCCCGCTCCGAGAGGACTCCCAGTCATCCGGTGCCGAGAGGGTCCACCGGATCCTCCCCTCCGCCGTGCCGGCGATCTGAAACCGGGCCCGGGCCGTTTCGCCGGGCCCCAGGTCCCCGAGGTCGATCTCGCGGGCCGAAAGGACGACGGCGGCCTGCGGGTTCCCCGCCGCCCATGGGGTGAGCGTCACCAGGACCCCGAGAAGTCCGGCGGCGATGGTTCTCGAAAGGGTCGTCATCGAAGGCTCCCGGAGCCGGCCCGGCACGCGCAGCACCCCCGGGCCGCCTGAAAATGCTTGACAGGCAGGCCGCTCGAGTATAGAAGGTCTGCCTTGTATAACGTCGAGGTCACACGTTCCGTGACGATCGGGGACGATCTGACAGCCTGGGTTGCGCTCAAGTCCGTCGAGGGGGTCGGCAGCGTCGCGTTCCGCAGCCTCCTGGAGATCTACGGGACGCCTCGCCGCGTCTTCGAAGCCCCCCTGCCCGAGCTGGAACAAACGGCGGGATTAAACCACAGGACGGCCCGCAACATCAAGGACTTTCGGGACTGGAGCCGGGCCATCGCCGAGATCGCCCGGGCCGCGAGCGAGGGCGTCTCGATCCTCACCAGCCTGGACCCGGCCTACCCGGAGAGGCTGCGGAAGATCTACGACCCTCCCCCGCTTCTCTATATAAGAGGAAGCCTGGAGGGGACGGACATCCCCGTCGCCGTCGTCGGGTCGCGAAACGCGAGCCCCTACGGCCGCTACGTCACGGAGAGGCTCTGCAGGGAGCTGGCGCAGCGCGGGGTGACCGTCGTCAGCGGCCTGGCCCGCGGGATCGACACCTGTGCGCATCGCGGGGCCCTCGCGGGGCGCGGACGGACGATCGCGGTGATGGGCTGCGGCATCGACGTGATCTACCCGCCGGAGAACCGGAAGCTGTACGGTCAGATCGCCGACGGCGGCGCCGTCGTGACGGAGTACCCCTACGGCACCGAGCCCGACCGGCCGCACTTCCCGGCCCGCAACCGCATCATCAGCGGCCTTTCGCTGGGGGTGCTCATCGTCGAGGCCGGCGAAAAGAGCGGATCGCTCATCACGGCCCGGTGCGCCCTGGACCAGGGGCGCGAGGTCTTCGCCGTCCCGGGCGCCATCGACTTGCCCGGTTCCCGGGGAACGAACGGGCTGCTGCGGCAGGGGGCCAAGCTCGTGGAGAGCGTGGAGGACATCCTCGAGGAGATCCTCCCGCAGATCGGGAGGCCGCCCGCCCCCCGCCGGGGCGGGACGAGGAAGGACGAACCGGGGCGCGAGCCCCTGACGGAAGAAGAGTCGCGGCTGCTGGGGTTCATTACAGAAACGCCGCAGGATGCCGATACCCTCATCAAACGCACGGGCCTGGCCGCGGCCGAGGCCCTTTCGCTTCTGTTGGCCCTGGAGCTCAAGGGCTACATCCTGCAGCTGCCGGGGAAGCGATTCTCTCGGAAGGAGCCTTGATGTCGAACGCACTGATCATCGTCGAGTCGCCCACGAAGGTGAAGACCATCAAGAAATACCTCGGCTCGGAGTTCGACGTCCGGGCCTCCGTGGGCCACGTGAAGGACCTGCCCGGCAACACGCTCGGGATCGACATCGAGCACGACTTCAGCCCCACCTACCAGGTCCTCGAGGCGAAGAAGAAGGTCATCGCCGAGCTCAAGAAGGCCGCCCGGTCGGCCGACTCGATCTACCTCGCCCCGGACCCCGACCGCGAGGGCGAGGCCATCGCCTGGCACATCGCCGAGGAGATCGCCGCGAAGGGGAAGCCGGTCTACCGGGTGCTGTTCAACGACCTGACGAAGAACACGATGCTCGCGGCGATCCGCAACCCCCTGCCCCTGGACCGCAACCGCTACGAGGCCCAGCAGACCCGGCGCATCCTCGACAGGCTGGTGGGCTACCAGATCAGCCCGATCCTCTGGGACAAGGTCAAGCGGGGGCTCTCGGCCGGCCGCGTCCAGTCCGTCGCCGTGCGGATCGTCTGCGAGCGCGAGGAGGAGATCCGCAACTTCACGCCCGAGGAGTACTGGACGATCACGGCGGCCCTCGAGGGGGCCGACCCGCCGCCCTTCGAGGCCAGGCTCGTCAAGATCGCGGGGAAGAAGGCCAAGGTCGCAAGCGACGTCCAGGCCCGGGAACTGGTCGAGAGGCTCAAGGCATCGGCCTTCACGGTGAGCGCCGTCGAGAGCAAGGAGACGAAGCGCAACCCGCTGCCCCCCTTCACGACGAGCAAGCTCCAGCAGGAGGCCTCGCGCTGGCTCCGCTTCTCGCCCAAGAAGACCATGATGGTCGCCCAGAAGCTCTACGAGGGCATCGAGCTCGGCAAGGAAGGCCCCGTGGGGCTGATCACCTACATGCGCACCGACTCCGTCCGCGTGGCCGGCGAGGCCGTGGCCGAGGCGCGCGCCTTCATCCGGGAGGTCTACGGGAAGGACTTCCTTCCCGCCAAGGCGAAGGTCTACGCCGCCTCCGAGAAGGCCCAGGACGCCCACGAGGCCATCCGGCCCACGTCGCTCGCCTGGCGTCCCGCCGAGATCAAGCCGTACCTCTCGAGCGACGAGTTCCGCCTCTACCAGCTCATCTGGAACCGCTTCGTGGCCAGCCAGATGAACCCCGCCGTCTACGACCAGACGATCGTGGACATCGCGGCGGCCGACTGCCTCTTCCAGGCCCGCGGCTCGGTGCTGAAGTTCGCGGGCTTCACGATCCTCTACACGGAGGGCAAGGACACGGACGACGAGAACGGCAACGGCAAGACCCTCCCGAAGCTCAGCGAAGCGGAAGTCCTGAAGCTCCTGGAGATCAAGCCCGAACAGCACTTCACGCAGCCGCCGCCCCGGTTCACCGAGGCGATGCTGGTGCGCGAGCTCGAGGAGAAGGGGATCGGCCGGCCCAGCACCTACGCGGCGATCCTCAGCACCATCCAGGAGCGCAACTACGTGAGGCTCGAGCAGGGGCGCATCCACCCCACCGATCTCGGGATCCTGGTCAACGAGCTGCTGGTGGAGAATTTCCCCCAGATCCTGGACGTGGAGTTCACCGCCGCCATGGAGGACCAGCTCGACCGGATCGAGGAGGGAAAGCTCAACCGGATCGACACGCTCAAGCAGTTCTACGCGCCCTTCGAGAAGGCCCTCAGGACCGCCGCCAAGAAGATGCGCAACGTCAAGGGGCAGGGCGAGCCCACCGACGAGGTCTGCGAAAAGTGCGGGGCCCCCATGGTCATCCGGTGGGGACGCAACGGGCGATTCCTGGCCTGCTCCAAGTACCCCGACTGCAAGAACACGAAGAACCTCAACGGCAACGGCGCCAACGGGCAGGCCGAGGCCAAGCCCCTCGACATCCCCTGCGACAAGTGCGGAAAGCCCATGGCCCTCAAGGAGGGCCGCTTCGGGAAGTTCCTGGGCTGCACGGGCTACCCGGAATGCAAGAACACGATGCCCTTCTCGACCGGCGTGCCCTGCCCCGAGGAAGGATGCACGGGAACGCTCGCGGAAAAGCGGACCAAGAAGGGCAAGTCCTTCTACGGATGCACCCGCTACCCCCAGTGCAAGTACGCCACCTGGGACCGCCCGATCGCCGAGGCGTGTCCCCAGTGCGGCTCGAAATTCCTCGTCGAGAAGTACAGCCGCAAGACGGGCCGCATGAAGGCCTGCCCGAAGGAAGGCTGCGGGTTCAAGGAGCCGATCTCGTAAAGACAGAGGTTAGGAAATAATGAAGGTAGGAAGCTCGGATCATTCCTCGTAACCCGATCAGTGAATCCGGTCCTCAACTTCACAACTTCTGAACTTCCCAGCTTCCATCCCATGACGTTGAAAAAGCCCATTCTCATCATCGGCGGCGGGCTGGCCGGCTGCGAGGCGGCCTGGCAGCTGACGAAGCGCGGCCACGAGGTCACGCTCATCGACATGAAGCCCGGAACGCTCTCGCCGGCCCACCGCTCCCCGCACCTGGCCGAGCTGGTCTGCAGCAACTCCCTGCGATCCAACGACCCGACGAGCGCCGCAGGCCTGCTCAAGGAGGAGATGCGCAGGCTCGACTCCCTCGTCATCGCCTCGGCCGACGCCACGTCGGTGCCCGCGGGCAAGGCCCTGGCCGTCGACCGGGCCCTTTTCTCGGAGCGCATCGAGGCGGCCCTGCTCGCGCAGGAGCGCCTCCGCGTCGTGCGCCGGGAATGCACGGAAATCCCCGGGGATGCGCACGCGATCATCGCCACGGGCCCCCTCACATCGGACTCCTTCGCCTCGGCCATCGCGCGGCTCGTCGGCCAGGAAGCCCTGTATTTCTATGACGCCATCGCACCCATCGTCGACGGGGCCTCGATCGACCGCACGAAGGTCTTCAGGGCCTCCCGGTACGACGCGGGCGAGGGGGATTACCTCAACTGCCCCCTCAACGAGCGGCAGTACCGGGATTTCAGGCAGGCCGTGCTCGAGGGACGGTCGATTGCGGCGCGGCCCTTCGAGGACGAGAAGTACTTCGAGGGCTGCCTGCCCATCGAGATCCTGGCCCGCCGCGGGGAAGACACCCTGCGGTTCGGGCCGATGAAGCCCGTGGGTCTCGTCGACCCCCGTACGGGCAGGGAGCCCTACGCCGTGATCCAGCTGCGGCAGGAAAACCGCGAGGGGACCCTGTTCAACCTGGTGGGGTTCCAGACCAAGCTCGCCTGGCCCGAACAGCAGCGGATTTTCCGGATGATCCCGGGACTCGAAAAGGCGGAGTTCCTCCGCTTCGGGAGCATCCACCGCAACACCTACATCAACTCTCCCACGCTGCTGACGGACACCCTCCAGCTGAGGGCCAACCCCGACCTGTTCTTCGCCGGGCAGATCACCGGCGTCGAGGGGTACGTCGAGTCGGCGGCCACGGGGCTTCTCGCCGGGCTGTTCCTCCACTGGATCCGCGTCGGCGCCCCCTTTTCCATTCCGCCGCGGACGACCGCCCTGGGCGCGCTGCTGCGGCATGTCAGCCGCGCCGACGGGAAACGCTTTCAGCCGATGAACGTGAATTTCGGGCTCCTCGAGCCCCTGGCCGGGAAAATCAGGAAGCGCCTTCGCGGGGCGGCCTACGCCGATCGAGCCCTTTCGGATCTGGCGGACTGGATCAGGGGCTCTTCCGCTTGAGCCCGCGCCCGCCCTGTCGGCGGTCCCCGAAGATCCGTGCGAGGGCCTCGCGTGTGCGGGGCAGCGGGTCGTCCGTTTTCGACAGGAACGCCTGCAGACGTCTCAGGTCGTCGATCGTGTCGACGTCGAAGGACGGCGGCAGGCAACAGCAGGACAGGCCGAGGGAGCGGGCGCGGTCGACGGTCTCGCGGAGGGCCGCATCGGTTCCCAGCGCAACCCCGGTGAACAGGTCCGCGGGGCAACGGAGCCCGATCAGGTTGTAGCCCCCGTCGTCGGAAGGCACGAGAACGACGTCGTGCTGCCGGAGCCCTTCGAATGCGGCGTCTACCTGCTCCGCCGCCAGGTGGGGACAGTCGGTGCCCATCGCGGCAACCCGCCGGTACCCTTCCCCGAACAGCGCGTCGAAGACGCCCCGAAGTCTTTCCTGCAGGTTCTCCCCGGACTGCTCCCGGCAGTCGGCCTTTCCCCCGAACAGGGCCTCGAAGGGACTGGCCGGCGGCGTGTAATACCAAACCCGGGGGCGTCGCCGCAGGCCGAACTTTCCCTCGAGATCCTCGAGGAAGGCCCGGTAGACCAGAAGGGTTCGGTCGGCCCCGAGGTCCCTGGCGAGACGCCGCTTGACGGCGCCCGCCTCCGGGTGGCGGGCCATGATGACGAGAATCTCCTGGGTCGGGGGTGCCGGCATCGGGCGTGCTCGCTCATCTGTCGGGGCTGTCGGCGCGCATGCCGCTTTCGCTCACGGAAATGGCGCGGGCCGGGCAACCCTCGGCGGCTTGCCGAACGAAGGCCCTGTACCGATCCGGCTCCTGGACCTCGAAGACCGCCCGCATGTGCAGGCCCCACACCAGGAACACCTCCGGACAGGTGTTCACGCAGATCTCGCAGCCGATGCAGGCCTCTTTTCGGATGACGATCCGCATGGGTTCCTTCCGAACGGGGTATCGAAAGAAGGGGATCGGGTATCGCGCCCCGTACCCTTGACCCTGTGTCCTAGTCCACGAGTTTGTTCCGGATGGCGTACGTCGTCAGCTCCGCGTTGTTCTTCAGCTTCATCTTGTCCAGGATCCGCGCGCGGTAGGTGCTCACCGTCTTGACGCTGAGGCACATCTCCTCGGCGATGCTCGAAACGGTCTTGCCGGAGGCGATCATGAGCAGGATCTGGTACTCCCTGTCGGAGAGGTTCTCGTGGGGCGCCTTCTCGGCCTCCCCGTCGAGCTCGTAGGCGAGCTTCTCCGCCAGCGAGGCGCTGATGTACTTCCCGCCGCGCGACACCTTCCGGATGGCCGAAATCAGCTCGTCGGGTGCGCTGGCCTTCGTGAGATAGCCCGCGGCCCCCGCTTTGAGTGCCCGGATCGCGTACTGCTCCTCGGGGTAGATGCTCAGGATCAGCACCGGGATCTTCGGGTTCGTCAGCTTCAGCTCCTTGAGCACCTCGAGCCCGTTCTTGCCGGGCATGGAGATGTCCAGCAGAATGACGTCGTAGTCCTTCCTCGCCACCAGGCTGAGGACTTCCTGGCCGTTTCCCGCCTCGTCGGCAACCAGGAGGTCCGCCGTATCCGACAGGACCTGCTTGAACCCCTGCCTCACGATCGGGTGGTCATCGGCGATGAGAATCCGGATCATGCCCTGCCTCCTCTCCAGTCGGGCAGCCGGACCGTCACCGTCGTGCCCTTGCCCTTCTTGCCCGAGATCTTCATCTCGCCCCCGCGGAACTCGACGCGCTCCCGGATGCCGAGCAGCCCGAAGGACTTCGGTTTTTTGAGATCCTCCTCTAGAATACCTCTCCCATTGTCCGCCACGACGAGCTCCAGGTCGTCCTCGAGGCCCCTCAGGGTCACCTTCACACGCGTCGCCTTCGCGTGCTTCGCCACATTCGTGAGGGCCTCCTGGAGGATCCGGAAGACGGTGATGGAGGCGTCCTTGTTGGGCTCCATCTCCTCGGGCTCCACGACGCAAGAGCACCGGATTCCCGTGCGCTTCTCGAACTCCCGGCACTGCCACTCGATCGCCACGGGCAGCCCCAGGTGGTCGAGCATGCCGGGCCGGAGGTCCATGTAGATCCGCTTGACGGTCTGCATGGTCAGTTCGATGAGCTCCTTCATCGATTTCGTCCGCTCCTGCAGGTGCTCCTGCTCCGGCGGGATTTTCTTCCTCAGCAGGCTAATGCCCGTGTTGAGGGCCGTCAGGAGCTGGCCCAGCTCGTCGTGGAGCTCCCGCGCGATCCGCGTTCTCTCCTTCTCCTGGGCGGTCTGCAGGTGCATGGACAGATCGCGCAGCCGGACCCGGGAGCGCTCGAGCTCGCTCTCGAACTCCTTGCGGTAGGTGATGTTCTCGAAGGTCACCACGATGCTCTCGTGCGAGAGCCGCTCGCCGATGCGCGCCGCGCTGATCATGCACTGGATCTCGACACCGTCCTTCCTGCGGCAGGGGTACTCGACGGCGAAGGTGCGCCTCCGCTCCAGCGTGGAGTGCAGCAGCTTGGCGATGACCTCGAACTCCGCCTCCGAGCGGTACAGGAGGCGGGTTTCCCGCCCGATCAGCTCCGAGGGCTTCCAGCCGAACACCTTTTCCACGCCGTCGTTGGCGAAGAAGACCTTCTTGTCCCGCACCCCGATCACGGCGTGGGGGATCGCCTCGAGGATCGAGGCCTCGAGGGCCTCGAGCTCCTGCAGCTTGCGCTGCGCCTCCTTCTGCTCCGTGATGTCCATGGAGTTGCCGAGGATGCCCCTCTTGCCCCGGAAGCGGATCGGGGTCACCGTTTCCATGATCCAGCGCACCCGACCATCCTTCGCCACGATCCGGAAGACCTGGGGGTTCTTCCTCCGCCCCCGGAGCATGGAGCGGGCCCTGCGGGCCACCGGTCCGCGGTCCTCGGGGTGAATGAGGCGCACGGAACTCTGGCCGATCAGCTCTTCCGGGCGGTATCCCGCGTAGCCGGCCCCGATGGAATTGACGTAGACGAAGACGCCGTCCTGCACCACGTACACGCCGACCTGGGAGCTCTCGGCCATGGTCTCGTAGACTTCCTCGGCCGTCTTCTGGTCCGTGATGTCCTCGTAGGTGATGACCACCTGCTTGTCCACGAGCGTCTCCCCGATCCGCGATGCCGTGAGGCGGCAGATGATCGGCGTGCCGTCCCGGTGTCTCCGGACGACCTCGGCGGTGAAGGTCTTCTGCGTCTCCAGTGCCCGGTAGAGGTGGTCCGCCCATTCGGCCCAATCTTTCCAGGAGCGGAAGAAGATCCGGCTGCTCTTGCCGATGACCTCCTCGCGCTTCCACCCGAAGACCTTCTCGACGCCCTCGTTGGCGAAGACGATCCGGCGGTTCTTGAGCCCGATGAGGGCGTGGGGGATGGACTCGAGGAGCGAGGCCTCGAGGGCCTCGAGACGGAAAAGACGGTCGCGGGCCTCCACCTGCGCCGTGATGTCCATCGACTGGCCCAGCACGGCCCGGCCCGCGCCGAAATCGATCGGGGTGACCGACTCCAGGATCCAGTGCACGCGGCCGTCCTTGCCGATCGTCCGGAACTCGTAGGGCTGCGTGCGCTTGCCCCGAAGCATGTCCCGCGCCTTCTTCGCCACCGCGTCGCGGTCCTCCGGGTGGATGAAGGCGGAGGCCCTCTGCCCGATGAGCTCCGCGGGCCTGCATCCCAGCCTCGATGCCGTGAACTGGTTGACGAAGCGGAACAGCCCGTCCTTGATGATGTAGACGCCCGCTTCGGCCGTGACGGCAAGCGAGCGGTACAGCTTCGCCTCGTAGAGTTTCTCGCTCTCCTGCTTCTCGTACTCCATCACCTCCAGGCGGAGGGACTCCATCTTGCGGAGGAGTTCTTTTTTCGTCAGGTGCTCGAAGGCCATGGGGTCTCCCCCGGTCCGCCCGCCGGACAGGCGGCAGGGCTACCGGTTCCTCTCGAAGATGATGCGGAGCCCGTCGAGGGTGAGGAACTCGTCGACGACATCGATGTTCCTCGTCTCCGGGGCGATGATCTTGGCCAGCCCGCCCGTGGCGACGACTTTCGGGTTCGAGCGGGCCTCGGCCTTCATCCGTTCGACGATGCCGTCGACGAGGCCCGCGTAGCCGAACATGATCCCGGCCTGCATGCTGCTGATCGTGTCCTTCGCGATGATCGTCCGGGGCCGCTTGAGCTCCACGCGGGGCAGCTTGGAGGCCTTCTCGAAGAGCGCGTCGCTCGAGATGGCGATGCCCGGGGCGATGCAGCCGCCCATGTATTCGCCCTTCTTCGAAACGAAGTCGAAGGTCGTGGCGGTGCCGAAGTCCACGACGATCAGCTCCGAACGGTGCTTCTCGTAGGCCGCCACGGCATTGACGATCCGGTCGGCGCCGACCTCCTTCGGGTTGTCGTAGAAGATGGGCATGCCCGTCTTGATGCCGGGCTCCACGATGAGGGGCTTCAGGTGGAAGTACTTCTGGCACAGGGGCTCGAGAATGTTGAGCATGGGCGGCACGACGCAGGAGATGATGATGCCCGTCAGGTGCACGGGCGTGGCGCCCGACTTGACGGTCTTGTAGAGGTTCACGATGAGCATGCCGTACTCGTCCACCGTGTGGTTGGCGACGGTGCGGATACGCCAGTCGTAGAGGAGTTTGTCCCCGTCGTAGAGCCCCAGGACGGTGTTGCTGTTTCCCACGTCGATGGCCAGAAGCATGATCACACCCTCTCGATATAGACATCGCCGGCGAGCACCTGCCGCACGCCGGTCTCCCCTTCCAGCAGGAGGGCCCCGGTGGGGTCGAGCCCCACCACGGTCCCCCGCTCGGTCGTCTTGCCGAGCACGACCTCCACCCGCTTGCCGACGAGGTCGGCGCCCTGCAGCCACCGCTCCCGGATGGCCGCCTCGCCGCCGCCTAGAAAGACGCGGTACCCGCGCTCGATACTCTCGAACAGGCGGACGGCGAAATCGAGGCGGTCGACATCCCCGCCCGTCTCGATTTGCAGGGACGTGGCCGTATCGCGGAGTTCCCGTGGGAAATCGAACCTGCCCATGTTGAGGTTCACGCCGATCCCGACGACGAGGAAGTGGACGCGGTCCCCTCGGGTGCGCATCTCCGTCAGGATGCCGCAGATCTTCTTCCCGCCGACGAGGACGTCGTTGGGCCACTTGAGCCTCACCCGTCCCGGGCAGTACGGCGAGAGCGCGTCGGCCGCCGCGACGCCGGCCGTCAGGGGGATGAGCGACGCCCGGGCGGCGGGGATGTCGGGCCGCAGCACGACGGAGAGGTAGAGGTTCCGCGAGGGCGGGGATTCCCACGTCCGGTCCAGCCGCCCACGGCCCCCGGACTGCGCGTCGGCCAGGACGACGGTCCCCTCGGGCGCGCCCTCGAGGGCCAGACGCATGGCCTCGGTGTTCGTCGAGCCGACTTCCTCGTGAAACTCGATCCGCCGGCCGATGAGCCGACCGGCGAAAAAAGCCCTCAGTTCCTCTACGTTCATCATCCCGTTGTCAGCGGCCGGAGGGATCGCTTCGCCGCGACGCGCCTCCCCCCGCGATGCCCGTCGAGCGGACGTCATCCCTTGCCTGTCGCCCTCTTGACCTTCAGCGAGATGTCCGCGGCCCGCGCCGAATGGGTCAGCGCCCCGGAGGAGATGCAGTCGACCCCCGTGGCGGCGATGGCCTGCACCGTGGCGAGGGTCACGTTCCCCGAGGCCTCGACCAGCGCCCTTCCGCCGATCAGGGCGACGGCTTTGCGCATGGCGTCGATCGGCATGTTGTCTAGCATGATCACGTCCGCACCGGCTGCCAGGGCCTGCCGGACCTCGGCGAGGGTTTTCACCTCCACCTCGATCCGCACCAGCAGGGGGGCCTTCCCGCGGGCCCTCCGGACCGCCGGCCCGATGCCGCCGGCCGCCTCGATGTGGTTGTCCTTGATGAGGATCCCGTCGTAGAGGCCGTAGCGGTGATTGCGCCCCCCGCCGACCCGGACGCTGTACTTGTCGAGCACCCGCAGGCCGGGCATGGTCTTGCGCGTGTCGAGGATCGCGGCCTTCGTGCCCGCGACGGCGTCGACGAACTGCCTCGTCAGGGTGGCGATCCCGCACATCCGCTGCAGGAGATTCAGGGCGACCCGCTCGGCCTCGAGGATGCTCGCCAGCGGACCCGCCAGGGACGCCAGGACCTCTCCCCGCCGAACCCGGGCCCCGTCCTTCAGCGCAGACCGGAAAACGATCCCCGCGTCGCGCACGCGGAAGACTTCCCGAAACACCTCCAGGCCGGCCAGGACGAGGTCCTCCTTGGCCAGGGCCTTCGCCGTCCCTTTCTCGGACCCCGTGAGAGTGCAGGCCGTCGTCACGTCCCCCGAGCGGATGTCCTCCTCGAGGGCGCGGCGGATGATCTTCCGGACGGCCTCCATCTCCAGCATCGTCGCTCTCCCTTACCCCTGATGGGTCTTGCTTCTCCAGGGCTGCCTTG
>JAGPKU010000062.1:11172-13792 GCA_018053845.1 Syntrophobacterales bacterium | reverse complement strand
AGAGGAGCGGGACGTTGCCCGCTCCTCACGTGTTCCTGATGCCTAATGCCTGACGCCTATAATTTTTTCACATTCTCGCTCATCTTGATCTTGCCGTCCTTCTCCATGCCCTCGCGGACTTCCTTGAGCCAGGCCTGGAAGTACTCCGCCTCCTTGGCCCGCAGGAGGATGACCTTCAGGATGTCCTTCTGCTTTTCCCAGGAGCCGTCGTCGACGCGCTTGCGTTCCTTGAACCGCGGGATGACGAGCGTCCCGTCGCCCGTGGCGTAGACCTCGGAGGGGTAGGGTGCCTTCTCGGAGAGCTGGAAGACGGCGTTGATCAGCTCCGGCGACGCCCCGGCCTTCGGGATCTCGGTGCCCGGGGCGAAGAGCCCCGTTTCCACGACCTCCGCGCCCGTTTCCCGGGCCACCGCCCGGAAGTCCTCGCCCTTGCGCATCCGTTCCAGGGCCGCCTCGGCCTGTTTGCGGCAGATCTTGAGCGCTTCGCCGGCGGCCCAGCGCTCCTCGACGTCCTTCCGGACCTCCTCGAAGGGCGGGGTCACGGCATCCTTCCTCGCCGAGACCTTGATGACATAGTGGGCCCGGGGCGACGAGAGAACGGGAGTGATCTCGCCCGTTCGGGTGCTGAAGATCCGGGTCTCCCCGTCCCGGATCGCCCTGAGCTCCGCCGGCAGGTCCCTGGCCGAAAAGAAGCCCGTCTCCTGGACGCGCAGCCCGTTGCTCGCCGCGTAGGCTTCGAAGTTCTCCTCCTGGTAGATCGTGTCGTGGGCCTTCTTGGCCTGCTCCGCGGCATGGCCCATGGCCTTCATCAGGCGGATCTCCTCGGCGATCCTCCCCTTGACGGCCTCCAGCGGGGGGGGCTGGCCCTTCACGGCAGGCAGCTTGCCCTTGTTGGACTCGTAGGCGCTGCGGATCTCCTCGGGCGACACGTCGACCTTGCCGAGGTAGCTCTCGGCGGGGAAGGCGAGCACCTTCACCTGCACCCGCGCCGGGATTCGGAAATCGTCCTTGCGGTCGGCGTAGTATTTCTCGAGTTCCTCGCGGGAGGCGCTCACCTTGCCGCGGCAGGCCCGGGCGGGCAGCTTGAAGAGCTCCACGTTGATGCGCTCGGACTGCATGCGATGAATGTCCTGCATCTCCTGCTCCGAGACCTTCACGCCCTGGCGGAAGATGTCCTGGATCTTGGCCGTCTGGAGGGCCTTCTTCTGCATCGCCTCGAAGTCCTCGGGGCTCATCCGCTGGTAGCGCAGCAGCTGCTCGTAGCGCTTCGCATCGAAGACGCCGTCGCGCTGGAAGGCGGGCTGCATCGCGATGACGGCGCGGACTTCCTCGTCGCTGACCCGGATGCCCATCTCCTCGGCCTTCATCGCGAGGACCGCCTGGTTGACCAGGTTGTCCAGCGCCTGCTGCTTGAGGTTGAGGCTCTTGACGAGGTCTTCCGTGAGGTTGACGCCGAGCCGCTGGCGGTACATGTCCAGGAGGTTCTGGTACTCCTTGCGGTAGTCGCCGAAGGTGATGACCTTCTCGCCCACCGTCACGAGGGCCTCGGCGGGCTCGTTCCAGCGCGTCGAGCCGAAGTAGAGAATGAAGACGACGATGATGAGACCCAGCAGAACCTTGATCAGCCAGCTCTGGGCGTGTTTGCGCATGAATTGAAGCATGGGGTGCCCCTCGGGTGTCGCGTTAAGGGGAAATCCCTATTATAATTAAGGTGAAAATGCAATGGTTTTTTGTCAAAAAGGCATTGATTCGCCCGGTCAAATACTGTATATGTCACCTTTCCAACGGGAACTCTGCGGGTTCGTCCGCCGTTTTTCCCAGCAACATCGGGAGGAAAGGTTTTGCTCTTCGACTTTATTCTCGGGAAATTTTCGAATGACCTGGCCGTCGATCTCGGCACGGCCAACACCCTCGTCTACGTCCGGGGGAAGGGCATCGTCCTTCGCGAGCCCTCCGTCGTGGCCGTTCACCGTGACGCCCGCGGGGTCAAGAAGGTGCTCGCCGTGGGCGCCGAGGCGAAGAACATGCTCGGCAAGACGCCCGGCAACATCGAGGCCATCCGGCCCATGAAGGGCGGCGTCATCGCCGATTTCGACATCACCGAGGCCATGCTCCGTCACTTCATCCAGCGCGTGCACAACCGCCGGACCCTGATCCGGCCCCGCATCATCGTGTCCATCCCCTCGGGGGTCACCCAGGTCGAGCGCCGGGCCGTCAAGGAGACGGCCGAGTCGGCCGGCGCCCGGGAGGTCTATCTCATCGAGGAGCCCATGGCGGCCGCCATCGGGGCGGGCATGCCCATCAAGGAGCCCGTGAGCTCCCTGGTCGTCGACATCGGCGGCGGGACGACGGAGGTGGCCGTGATCAGCCTCTCCGGCATCGTCTACGCCAAGTCGGTCCGCGTGGCCGGCGACAAGATGGACGAAGCCGTCGTGCAGTACCTGAAGCGCAAATACAGCCTTCTCATCGGCGAGCGCACGGCCGAGATGATCAAGACGACGATCGGCTGCGCCTACCCGGACGAGGAGCTCAAGACCGTCGAGGTCAAGGGCCGGGATCTCATCTCGGGGATCCCGAAGATCATCGAGATCAACTCGGAGGAAGCCCGGGAGGCCATCGC
>JAGPKU010000062.1:0-11072 GCA_018053845.1 Syntrophobacterales bacterium | reverse complement strand
AGGCCCGCCGCTTCAAAGACACAGCAGGTGAGGAGCGTTGTTGTTCAAGAAGTATCTCGCCGTCATCGTTGCCTTCATCCTGATTGCCGCCTCCCTCGTCATCCTGTCCCAGAGCCTCAGGCGCCCGGGAAGTCCGGGGGTCGTGAAGAGGCTCGTCCTGGAGGTGACGGCCCCCGTCGAGCAGGGGATCCATGCGGCCCTGGGGGCCGTGGGCGGGGCCTGGAAGCGCTATCTCTTCCTCGTCGGGCTCGAGGAGGAGAACCGGCAGCTGCGCAAGCGGATCGCCGATTTGCAGAGCGAGGTGAACACCTACCGCGAGATGTCGCTCGAGGGCGTCCGGCTCCGGAAGGTGCTCGCCCTCGAGGACAGCACCGTCTACCCGACGATCGCCGCGCGGGTCGTGGGCAACGAGGGCTCCTCGCCCTTCCGCACGATCCTGATCAACCGCGGGACGCGCGACGGAGTGAAGGACGGCCTGCCCGTGATCGCGCCGGACGGCGTGGTGGGCCGGGTCATCGAGGCATCGTGGAACTATGCCAAGATCCTCCTCGTGACGGACTACAACAGCAACATCGACGCCCTCGTCCAGGGCAGCCGCGCTCAGGGGATCCTCCAGGGCGGCGGGCATCGGCTCTCGCGCCTGAAATACGTGCAGCGCACCGAGGAGGTCAAGGTCGGCGAAGCCGTCGTCACCTCGGGGCTCGGGGGGATGTTCCCCAAGGGGCTCATGCTGGGGACTGTCGCCCGGGCCGACAAGAAGGAACCCGGCCTGTTCCAGACCATCGAGGTGCTGCCGTCGGTGGACTTCTCGAAGATCGAGGAAGTGCTGGTGCTGCAGACGGAGAAGGAACAGGCAACAGGTAACAGGTGACAGGTGACAGAACCTTCCCATCCCGCTCTTTTTCGGTCACCTGAGACCTGCCACCTGTCACCTTGATCCGTTTTCCGCAGCACGACGGATTGAAAACACGGACTTGTTGTACCTATGGCCTATTATGTTGTTCTCCCCTTTCTCGCGGTTCTGCTCGTCGTCCTCCAGCGGACGCTGCTGGACCTGGTCTTCGGCGGGCGGATCGGCATCGAGGTGTCCCTCGTCCTGGTGGTCTGGGCCGGGTTCCACCTCGACATGGTGAGGGGCGGTACGCTCGCCTTTGTCCTGGGTTTTCTCCTCGACTGCCTCTCGGGCACGATCACGGGGCTCTACACCTTCGTCTACGCCGTCCTGTTTGTTTTCTCCAGCATGCTGTCGCCGAGGATCTACGGTGAGCGGATGCTCTTCATCACGGCCTTCGTCTTCCTCTGCGCCCTGCTGGAGGGGTTCTTCATCGTGGCCGTCTACTGGTTCATCTACGGGACCGACGTTTCGCACGGCCTGCTGCGGACAACCCTGCCGCAGGCCCTGGTCGCCGGGGTCCTGAGCCCCGCGATCTTCACGCTGTTCAACCGCCTGGGGGTCGATATCCATGCCGGAGAAGCGCGATAGGCTGGTCCGGTACGACCCGGGCGAATACCGCGATCGGTTCACCGTTTTCTTCTGGGTGATCCTGGCGGCCGTCTGTCTCCTGGTGCTGCGGCTCTGGTACCTCCAGATCATCAAGGGCGAAGAGCTGCTGAAGCGCTCGGAGAACAACCGGATCCGCATCCGCGAGGTGAAGGCCATGCGGGGGATCATCCTCGATGCCCGGGGCGTCGTGCTCGTGGAGAACCGGCCCTCCTACGACGTGGTCATCTTCCCCGAGGACGTCAAGGACCTCAAGGGGCTCGTGGAGAAGCTCGAGACCCTCTACGCGAAGGTGGGCCTCACCTTCCCCATGGACTACGAGACCATCCTCGAGAACCGCAGGCCCTTCACGCCGCTGCGGGTCGACCGCAACGTGAGCCGCGAGAAGCTCGCCCTCGTCGAGACCCACTCCCTGGACCTGCCCGGCGTGGGCATCGACGTCATGCCCGTCCGGGAGTACTACTACGGGGAGAGCATGGCCCACGTCATCGGCTACATCGGCGAGGTGAGCCGCGAGGAGCTCGAGCGGGAGAAGTCCGCCGGGTACAAGAGCGGCGATTTCATCGGGAAGTTCGGCCTCGAGAAGGCCCTGGACCGCTACATCCGCGGCAGGCCGGGCGGCGAGCAGGTCGAGGTCAACGTCGTGGGACGCAAGGTCAAGACCCTGGGCCGCGTCGAGCCCGTCCAGGGATACCGGGTCGTCCTGACCATCGACTCCCAGGTGCAGAAGGCGGCCTGGGCGGCCATGGAGGGCAAGGCGGGGGCCGTCGTGGCCCTCGACCCCCGCGACGGCTCCGTCCTCGCGCTGGTGAGCCGGCCGGGGTTCGATCCCAACCTCTTCAACCGGGGCGTGAGCGCCGACGTGTGGGAAAAGATCGCCTCGAACCCCCTGCACCCCATGGAGAACCGGGCCATCGCGGGCCAGTACCCCCCGGGGTCCACGTACAAGCTCATCGTGGCGGCGGCGGCGCTGGAGGAGGGGATCATCACCCCCGAGACCTCCTTCAACTGCCCGGGGTCGTTCGAGATGGGCACCCGCACCTTCCGCTGCTGGCGCAAGCACGGTCACGGCCGCGTGAGTCTGCACCGGGCCATCGTGGAGTCCTGCGACGTCTATTTCTACCATGTCGGCAAGCTGCTCGGCGTGGACCGGCTCGCCCAGTACGCCCAGGCCTTCGGGCTGGGGTCCCGCACGGGCGTCGCCATGGCGGGCGAGCGCCGGGGGCTCATCCCGACGCGCGACTGGAAGCTGGCCCGCTTCGGCGTCCCCTGGCAGCCCGGCGAGACGATCTCGATCGCCATCGGCCAGGGCTACAACACGGTCACGCCTCTGCAGCTGGCCAACGCCTACGCGGCCGTCGCGAATAACGGAGAGTTCTTCACCCCGCGTGTCGTCCAGCGGATCGAGACCGACGACGGGGAGATCATCGAGGAGTTCCGTCCGGAGAAGAAGGCCGTGCTTCCCGTGAGCCGCGAGAACGTGCAGCTGCTCAAGAGAGCGCTCTGGGGTGTCGTCAACGAGCCGGGCGGCACGGGGGGGCAGGCCCGCGTGGCGGGCCGGGACGTGTGCGGCAAGACGGGGACCGCCCAGGTGATCGGGATGGCCGAGGGTGATGACGGGTCGGCCTATCCCTACGAATACCGGGACCACGCCCTGTTCGTGAGCTTCGCCCCGCGGGACAACCCGGAGATCGTCGTGGCCGTCGTCGCCGAGCACTCGGGTCACGGGGGGTCCGCGGCGGCGCCGGTGGCCCGGAAGGTCCTGGAAGCCTACTTTGCGGGGAAGGCGCGGCCATGAAGATCGACCGCCGGCTCATCCTGAATTTCGACTGGACGCTCGTGCTGCTCGTCGCGCTCATCGTGGGCATGGGCGTGATGAACCTCTACAGCGCCGGCCACGGCATCTCGGGGGAGCCCTATGTCAAGCAGATCCGCTGGGTCCTTCTCGGCATCGTCGTCATGGCACTGGCCTTTGCCTTCGATTACCGCTGGATCGCCCGGTACGCCTACGCGATGCACGCGCTGGCCGTCGTGCTGCTCATCGCCGTCTTCGCCGTGGGGTCGGTGACGAAGGGTTCCCAGCGCTGGATCAACGTGGCCGGATTCACCATGCAGCCCTCGGAGCTGGTGAAGATCACCCTGATTTTGGCCCTGGCGAAGTATTTCAACGACCACCGGATCGAGGGCAGCTACGGGATCCGGGAACTCTTCGCTCCCTTTTTGATTGTCCTGGTGCCCTTTGTTCTGGTAATAAAGCAGCCGGACCTGGGGACAGCCCTCATGCTGATGATCCTCTTCGGGTCCATGGTTCTTTTCATCGGCGTCCGGTGGAGGACGCTCCTGGGGCTGGGCGCGGTCGGGCTCCTCACCATCCCCATCGGGTGGAGCTTCCTGGCCGAGTACCAGAAGGAAAGGGTCCTGACCTTCATCGACCCGCAGCGCGACCCCCTGGGGTCGGGCTACCACATCATCCAGTCGATCATCGCCGTGGGTTCCGGGGGCGTTCTCGGCAAGGGGTTCATAAAGGGGACCCAGAGCCAGTTGAAGTTCCTGCCGGAGCAGCAGACGGACTTCGTCTTTTCCGTCTTCGCCGAGGAGTGGGGGTTCCTGGGGGCCCTGCTCGTGCTCGTCCTGTTCCTGGCGCTGATCCTCTGGGGGCTCAAGATCGCCCGGCACTCCCGGGATTACCTGGGTACGCTCATCGCCGTGGGCGTGACGATGCTGATCTTCTGGGGTGTCTTCATCAACGTGGCGATGGTCCTGGGTGTCCTTCCCGTCGTGGGGATCCCGCTTCCGTTTTTCAGCTACGGAGGCTCCTCGATGGTGAAGATGATGGCCGCCGTGGGCTTTTTGATGAACGTGAGCATGAGGCGATACGTGTTGCAGTCGTAGACGGCGAAAGGCTGACGGTTTTTTTTCTTAACCTTCAGCCATTTGCCATTCGCCTTAAGCCCTCCGGAGGAGAATGTCATGCTGACCAAGGGGAAAAAAGACGTGGAAATCAAAGCCTTTCTGGGGGAGGGGACCGAGTTCGAGGGAAAGCTGATCTTCACCGGCGCCGTGAGGCTCGACGGAAAGTTCAAGGGCGAAATCCTCGGCAAGGGCACCCTCGTGGTGGGGCAGGGGGGCCGCATCGAGGCCGACATCCAGGTGGACAGCCTGATGATCGGGGGCGATGTCCGCGGGAACGTGGAGGTCCGGGAACGGATGGAGATCGACTCGACGGGCAGGCTAACCGGCAACGTCAAGACGGGTGTTTTCGTCATTCACGAGGGCGGCCTCTTCGAGGGCAACTGCCAGATGGCCAGGGGAGGCGCAGCCCCGAAAGCCGAATAGCCCCCTTTTCCCCTGCATCGCCGCGCCGGTTTTCACCGGGACGTGAGCGGCCGCGGGGGCGCACTCCCGAGCCACCAAAGTGCCCTGCACTCAAGGGAAAAAAAGCTTGACAATTTTGAACGTTTGTGGTTAGAAGACCGCGGTTTTGCCAGGACGGAGCAAAGGGACGTTTCATGAAAAGCGCCAATTATTTCAATGAGTTGTCAGTAAATTTGCTCCGGGTTGCCGTCAAGGATGCAAAACGGCTGTTTTCCGTTACGAACCGGGCGAATGGATAAGTTCCCTCGGTTTTTTTATGCCTGCTCGATGGAGCGAGAGAGAGGGGTAGGTAGATGGTCGATATCGATTCCACCTTGTTCATCCAGCTGGTGCTGTTTCTCCTTCTGATCTGGATTCTCAATCAAGTCCTCTACAAGCCGCTGCTGCGCATCATGGACCGCAGGAAGGAAATCCTGGACAAGGCCCAGGAAGAGGTGAAGAACGTCCAGGAGACGATCGACCGGCGCGTGGCCGAGTACGAGGAGAAGATCCGGGCCGCCAAGATGGAGGCCATGGGGCAGAAGGGGGATCTCGCCAAGGAGGGCGCCGAGGCCGCCAAGGTGATCACCGACAAGGCGAAGGCCGAGATCGCCGGGATGATGGGTGAGTTCCAGGCGAAACTGGAAAAGGAGCTGGCCGCGGCGAGGGAAATCCTGCGGAATCAATCGATCCGGATCTCCTTCGAAATCGCCGAAAAGGTCCTGGGAAGGAGCATCCAATGAACCGGGGAAAGAAGACGCTTTTTCTGAGCAAGTCCGAGTGGTTCAGCGTGATGACGGTCCTCGGGATCGTTCTGGTCGCCACGGTCGCCTGGGCGGCCGGCGGCGGGGAGGACCACGGCGATGCCAAGGCTCAGTTCATCGACTTCGGCTGGAGGGTGGCCAACTTCCTGGTCCTGATGGGCATCCTCTACTGGCTGATGTGGAAGAAGATCAAGACCTTCTTCGCGGGTCGGCGCGAGGGCATCAAGGCCTCCCTGGAAGAGGCCGAGCTGGTCAAGGCCGACGCGGAGAAGAAGTTCCGGGAATACGACGAGAAGCTCAAGAAGGCCGAGGAGGAGATCCAGGGCATCTCCGACATGATCCGGGCCCAGGGCGAGGAGGAGAAGAAGCGCATCATCGCCGACGCCCAGCGGGCCGCCGAGAAGATGAAGGAAGACGCCAAGGCGCGCATGGACCAGGAGCTCAAGAAGGCGCGCAACGAGCTGCGGCTCGAGGCCTCCGAGCTGGCCGTGCAGATGGCCGAGGACATTCTCAAGAAGAAGGTCACGAAAGAAGACCATGAAGGCATGGTTCGCGAATATCTCGACAGGATGGTGAAGAAAAATTGATCAGCAGCGATCTGGCAAAGCGTTACGCACGGGCCTTTTTCGACATCGCTGTCGAGGAGGGCAGGATCGAGGACTACGGCCGCGAACTGGCCTCCTTCGCATCCATGGTCATGCAGAACAAGGGCCTGCAGGACTTCCTCGCCAACCCGATCTTTGAGCTCAAGGCCAAGAAGGCCGTCATAGAGGAACTGCTCGGCCTCGTGAAGCTCTCCGAGCGGACGGCCAACTTCCTGAGGCTGCTCGTGGACAAGCAGCGCATCGGGATGATAGGGGAAGTGGAGAACGCCTACCGGGAGCTCATGGACAAGGCCCTGAAGAAGGTCCGTGTCTCCGTCCGGACCGCCTATCCGCTCAGCCCCGAGCTGGAAAAGACCCTCAAGCAGCGTGTGGCCGAGATGACGGGCAAGGAAGTGGAAATGACGGTCGAGGACGACACCTCACTCATCGGGGGGCTCGTCGTGCGCGTGGGCGACACCCTGTACGACGGCAGCATCAAGGCACAACTGGGCAATATCAGGAAGCTCTTAGGAGAGGAGAGATAGGAGAATGGAACCGATCAGGGCAGAGGAAATCAGTCAGATCATCTCCAGGCAGATCAAGGAGTATGAGAAGAAGCTGGATATCAGCGAAACCGGCACGGTCCTGTCCGTCGGCGACGGCATCGCCCGCGTCTACGGCGTCCAGAACGCCATGGCCATGGAGCTCCTGGAGTTTCCCGGCGGGATCCTGGGCATGGTCCTGAACCTCGAGCGGGACAACGTCGGCGTGGCCGTTCTCGGCGACGACACCCACATCAAGGAAGGCGACATCGTCAAGCGCACGGGCCGCATCGCGGAGGTGCCCGTGGGCGACGGCCTGCTGGGCCGCGTCATCGACGGCACCGGGCGTCCGCTGGACGGCAAGGGCCCCATCGAGACGAAGGAATTCCGCCGCATCGAAATGGTCGCCCCCGGCGTCATCGCCCGCCAGCCCGTCAACCAGCCGATGTACACGGGGCTCAAGGCCATCGACGCCATGACCCCCATCGGCCGGGGCCAGCGCGAGCTGATCATCGGCGACCGACAGATCGGCAAGACCGCCATCGGCGTCGACGCCATCATCCGCCAGAAGACGGAAGGCGTCAAGTGCATCTACGTCGCCATCGGCCAGAAGAAATCCACCGTGGCCCAGGTCGTGGAGGCCCTGCGGCGAAACGGCGCCATGGACTACACCGTCGTCGTCGCGGCCTGCGCGAGCGACCCCGCCACCCTGCAGTACATCGCCGCCTACTGCGGCTGCTCGATCGGCGAGTACTGGCGCGACAGGGGCCAGAGCGCCCTGATCATCTACGACGACCTCTCCAAGCAGGCCGTGGCCTACCGGCAGATCTCGCTGCTCCTCCGGCGGCCCCCCGGACGCGAGGCCTACCCCGGCGACATCTTCTACAACCACTCCCGGCTGCTCGAGCGCGCCGCGCGCGTGAGCGAGGAGTACGGCAAGGGGGGCTCGCTGACGGCCCTGCCCGTCATCGAGACGCAGGCCGGCGACGTGTCGGCCTACATCCCCACGAACGTCATCTCCATCACCGACGGCCAGGTCTACCTCGAGCCCAACCTCTTCTACTCGGGCGTCCGGCCCGCCATCAACGTCGGCCTCTCCGTGTCCCGCGTCGGCGGCGCCGCCCAGGTCAAGGCCATGAAGCAGGTGGCCGGCACCCTGAAGCTCGACCTCGCCCAGTACCGGGAGATGGCCGCCTTCGCCCAGTTCGGCAGCGACCTCGACAAGGCGACGCAGGCCCAGCTCGAGCGCGGCGTGCGGCTCGTGGAGCTGCTCAAGCAGCCCCAGTACAAGCCCATGTCCCTCTCCGAGGAGATCCTGGTTCTCTTCGCCGGCTCCAAGGGCTTCCTGGACAAGCTGCCCGTCGAGCGGATCAAGGAGTACGAGCCCGAGGTGCTCAATTTCGTCAAGAGCAAATACCCCGAGATCATGTCGGAGATCGAGGACAAGAAGGTCATCAGCCCCGAGCTCGAGAAGAAGATGAAGGACGCCCTCACCGAGTTCGAATCGATCTTCGTGGCGGGCTGATCGGGTCGGTTGACAGGACACCCACGCCGGGCGCAGGCGCCCGGCTCAGGCCGGTGGACGGCAACGTACGGGAAGAGAGATAGAGAATGGCCGCACTGAGAGACATCAAGCGACAGATCACCGCGGTTCAGAAGACCAAGCAGATCACGCGGGCCATGAACATGGTCGCGGCCGCGAAGCTCAAGTCCGCCCAGCTGCGGATGGAGAACTTCCGGCCCTACGCGATCAAGTTCATGGACGTGCTCAGCAGCCTCGCCCTGCGCGTGGACACAAGGGCCCATGCCCTGCTCGCCGTGAGGGACCCCCGGCGGATCCGGGTCATCCTCATGACCTCCGACCGGGGCCTCTGCGGGAGCTTCAACACGAACCTGATCAAGACCGCCGAGCAGTTCATGGCGGCCAAGCAGAAGGAAGGCAAGGAGGTGTCGCTCATCCCCGTGGGGCGCAAGGCCCGCGACTACTTCCGCAAGAAGGCGAAGATCGTCAACGCCCACGCCGACGTCTTCCGCAAGTTCGACATGAACCTCGCCATCGCCATCGGTGAGGACGCGATCCCGGCCTTTGTCGCCGAGGAGTACGACGAGCTGTACCTGATCTACAGCGAGTTCTACAACGTGGGCATCCAGAAGCCCAAGACCGTCCGGCTCCTGCCCCTGCCGTCCATCGGAGGCGAGGACGTGGAGATCGACAAGCGCATCGACTACATCTACGAGCCCTCCGACGAGGTGCTCCTCGACCAGCTGCTGCCCATGTACCTGCGCGTCCTGATCTACCGGGCGCTCCTGGAGACCTCGGCCGGCGAGAACGGCGCCCGCATGGTGGCCATGGACAACGCCACGAGCAACTGCGAAGAGATGGTCCGCACGCTGACGCTGAAGTTCAACAAGGCCCGGCAGCAGGCCATCACGATGGAGCTCATGGACATCGTGGGCGGCACCGAGGCCCTCAAGGCAGGCTGATGAACCGGCCCCCCCGAAGGGGGGCGCCCGTGAACCCCCAGAGAAGGAAAACCTCATGCACAGGAGAGAGTTATGAACATCGGAACCGTGGTACAGGTCATCGGGCCTGTTGTCGACGTGGAGTTCCCGGAGGGAAAGCTTCCCAACATCCTGACGGCCCTCACCATCACGAACAAGGCCATTGACGACACGGAGGACAACCTCGTCATCGAGGTGGCCCAGCACCTCGGCGACAACGTGGTGCGCTGCATCGCCATGGACATCACCGACGGCCTCGTGCGCGGCATGCCGGTGAAGGACACGGGCGCCCCGATCATGGTTCCCGTCGGCGAGGCGGGCCTCGGGCGCATCATCAACGTCGTCGGGCGGCCCGTGGACGGCCTGGGTCCCATCGTGACGGACAAGAAGATGCCCGTGCACCGCCCGGCCCCCTCGTTCCTCGAGCAGGACACCTCGGTCCACGTCCTCGAGACGGGCGTCAAGGTCATCGACCTGCTGGTGCCCTTCCCGCGAGGCGGCAAGATGGGCATGTTCGGCGGCGCCGGCGTCGGCAAGACCGTCGTCATGATGGAGATGATCCACAACATCGCCATGCACCACGGCGGCATCTCCGTGTTCGCCGGCGTGGGCGAGCGCACCCGCGAAGGCAACGACCTCTACCTCGAGATGAAGCAGTCGGGCGTCATCTCCAAGGCCGCCCTGATCTACGGCCAGATGACGGAACCCCCGGGAGCCCGGGCCCGCGTGGCCCTCACGGCCCTGGCGGCCGCCGAGTACTTCCGCGATGTGGAAGGGCAGGACGTGCTGCTTTTCGTCGACAACATCTTCCGGTTCACCCAGGCGGGCTCCGAGGTCTCCGCGCTCCTCGGCCGCATGCCCTCCGCCGTCGGTTACCAGCCGACGCTGGCCACGGACCTGGGCGCCCTGCAGGAGCGGATCACCTCGACCGACAAGGGCTCCATCACGGCCGTGCAGTGCGTCTACGTGCCCGCCGACGACCTGACGGACCCGGCCCCGGCCACGACGTTCGCCCACCTCGACGGGACGGTCGTTCTCTCCCGGCCCATCGCCGAGCTGGGGATCTACCCGGCCGTGGACCCGCTGGACTCCACCTCGCGCATCCTCGACCCCAACGTCCTGGGAGAAGAGCACTACCAGGTGGCCCGAAACGTCCAGCTGATCCTGCAGCGCTACAAGGACCTCCAGGACATCATCGCCATCCTCGGGATGGACGAGCTCTCCGAGGAGGACAAGCTCACGGTGAGCCGCGCCCGCAAGATCCAGCGCTTCCTGTCGCAGCCCTTCTTCGTCGCCGCCCAGTTCACGGGCACGGAGGGCAAGTTCGTCACCGTGAAGGACACGGTGCGCGGATTCAAGGAGATCCTGGAAGGCAAGCACGATGATCTGCCCGAGCAGGCCTTCTACATGGTGGGCGGCATCGAGGAAGCCGTCGAAAAGGCCAGGAGACTGGCCGAATAACCGTTCCGGAGGACATGCGCATGGCGGAAGATCTGTTGCTGGAGATCGTGACTCCGGAGAAGCTGGCCTACAGCGGGACGGTCGAAGAGGTGACCTGCCCCGGCAGCGAAGGCGAGTTCGGGGTCCTGAGGGGTCATGCCTCGCTGCTGTCGGCCATCAAGTTCGGGGAGCTGAGCTACCTCAAGGACGGCAAGCGCGTCAGCTATGCCGTCAACACGGGCTACGCCGAGGTGACGGGCAGCAAGGTGACGGTGCTGGTCGAGACGGCCGAGCGCGCCGACCAGATCGACGTCGAGCGGGCCCGGCGGGCCAAGGAAGCGGCCGAGCAGAAGCTGGCGAAGTTCGCCAAGGAGGACCCGGAGTA
>JAGPKU010000061.1:9717-13942 GCA_018053845.1 Syntrophobacterales bacterium | reverse complement strand
TCCACGTTGAAGTGGCCGGAATTCGAGACGATGGCGCCGTCCTTCATCCGGAGGAAATGCTCCCGGCGGATCACGTTGATGTCGCCGGTGAGGGTGCAGAAGAAGTCCCCGATCGCGGCCGCCTCGCCGATGGGCATGACGCGGTAGCCGTCCATGACGGCTTCCAGGGCTTTCAGGGGGTCCACTTCCGTCACGACGACGCTTGCCCCGAGCCCGTGGGCCCGCATCGCCAGCCCGCGGGAACACCAGCCGTAGCCGCAGATGACGAAAACCGAGCCCGCCACGAGTCGGTTCGTCGCCCGGATGATCCCGTCGATGGTGCTCTGGCCCGTGCCGTAGCGGTTGTCGAACATGTATTTCGTCCGGGCGTCGTTGACGGCGATGATGGGGAACCGCAGCACCCCTCTCTGGGCCATGGCCCTGAGCCGGATGACCCCCGTCGTCGTCTCCTCGGTCCCGCCGATGATGCCCCGGATGAGATCCTTGCGCTTCGAGTGGATCATCGAGACGAGGTCGGCGCCGTCGTCCATGGTCAGGTGGGGCTGCATGTCCAGGACGGCATGGATGTGCCGGTAATAGGTCTCGGTGTCCTCCCCCTTGATGGCGTAGACCGGGATCGCGTGGGCCTTCACCAGGTAGGCGGACACGTAATCCTGCGTGCTCAGGGGGTTGGACGCGCAGAGGCGCACCTCGGCCCCCCCGGCCTTGAGGGTTTCCATGAGGCTGGCCGTCTCCGTCGTGACGTGGAGGCAGGCCGCCAGGCGCAGCCCCTTCAGGGGCTTTTCCTTCGCAAAGCGCTTCCGGATCCGGGCGAGCACGGGCATGCTCCGGTAGGCCCACTCCACGGCCAGCCTGCCCTGCTCGGCCAGTTTGATGTCCTTGACGTCGTAATCCATGCGTTCCCTTTCCGCCTTCACGGCGCCCTCTGCGGCGCCCGGCTTCTCCCCCGCCGCGGGGGATGCGATCAGATCTTGGCCAGCTGCCGGAGCTCCTTCACCTTGTCCGTCTTCTCCCAGGCGTATTTGTCCATGAAGAAGGTCTTCGGCAGCTTCCGGTAGACGTTGCCGTCGAGCAGGTTGAACTGCATGATCATGCCGGCCGGCGTGAAGTCGAAGACCTTCGTGACGATCTGCTCGAGCTTGCGGTCCGACAGTTTGCCCGTGCCGAAGGTGTTCACGTAGATGGAGAAGGGCCGCGCCACGCCGATGGCGTAGGAGAGCTGGATGGAGCATTTCTCGGCAAGACCCGCGGCGACGATGTTCTTGGCCGCGTAGCGCGCGCCGAAGGCCGCGGAGCAGTCCACCTTCTCGGGGGACTTGTTCATGACGGACCCGCCGCCCAGCTGGGCGCCGGGGAACCCCCCGTAGAACTGCACGACGAGCTTCCGGCCCGTCACGCCCGAATCGGCGGCGCTGCAGGAGTGGATGGCCTGCCACTCGCCCGTGGGGTTGAAGAGAAACTCCGTCTTGCGGTCGATCCAGTCGCCCAGGACGTCGAAGCACATCTTCTTCGCGACGGCCTCGACCTCCTTCCTCTTACCCTTGCCCACGTGGCGGTAGTCGATGGCGTTGGACATGAGCACCTTGACCACGCGCAGGGGCTTCCCCGTCTTGTCGTCGTATTCCACGCTGACCTGGCCCTTGCCGTCCGGCGCGAAGTAGGGGTGCTTCGTGTCCTCGAAGGCCCGCATCATCCGGTGCGAGAGCACGTAGGGAAGCGGCAGCAGCTCGGGGGTGTCCGAGCAGGCATACCCGTACATGATCCCCTGGTCCCCCGCCCCGATCTCCTTGTACTTTCCGAGGTGGGCCCGCGTGCCGATGTTGATGTCCGGGGACTGGGGGATGATGGCGTTGAGCACGCCCATGGACCCCCCGTCGAGGCCGAGGCAGAACTCGTTGTACCCGATGCCCAGAACGGTCTGCCGGACGATCTTCTCCACGTCCACGTAGCAGCGCGTCGAAACCTCGCCGCCGACGATGCAGAACCCCTTGCCCAGAAAGACCTCGAGGCCGCAGTGCGGCATGTTGTAGACGGTCAGGCCGAGCTTCTTCTCCTCGTCGAGGATCTCGGCGATGATGTTGGCGGCGATGGCGTCGGCCACGATGTCCGGATGTCCGACCTTGATGCTCTCCGATGTGATCTGCATAGGACCTCCATGGGCTGGGATTTCATCCGGCATCGCTGCCGTCCCGTGAACGATGAAAATGCAAACGGGGTATATCTAACAGAGTTTCAACCGATTCTCAACTGATTCTTGTTTTCCGCCGGCGCGATCATCCCGCCCGAGATGACGAGCTTGAAGGCCTCCTCCACGGACATCTCGAGGTCGGTGACCCGGTCCTCCGGCACGATCATGTAATACCCCGACGTGGGGTTGGGGGTCGTCGGGACGAAGATGTTGATGCCCCGCCCGCCGGTCTTCCCGCGGAGCTCGCCCGCCGTGGGGCCGGTCACGAAGGCCACCGTGTAGAGCCCCTGCCGGGGGAACTCCACGAGGACCACCCGCTTGAAGCTCTGCCCCTCCTTGCTCACCATGGTCTGCACGATCTGCTTGATGGCCTGGTAGATGCCCCGGACCAGGGGGATCCGCTCGACGAGGGCGTCGGCCAGACGGAACAGCCGTCCGCCCGCATAGCTCGTCGTGACGAGGCCGGCGGCGAAGACCAGGATGACCGTCGCCGCCGCGCCCAGCCCCGGGATGTGGAACCCCAGCAGGGTGTCGGGGTGGAAGGCCGCGGGGATCACGCGGAGCAGGCCGTCCATCAGGTCGATCAGGAACAGCAGGACGTAGATCGTCAGCCCGATGGGCACCGTGACGGCGAGGCCGGCGAGAAAGATGTTCTTGATCCGGTGTTTCATGCAGGGAGCCCCCCATAAAAAAAGGGCAAAGGTTCGAGACGCTTTGCCCGGATGATCCGCGGAATCGGCGATGACGCTATTTCTTGACCCTGTTCTTTCCGTCCACGTGGACGCACTTCGGGACCCAGCCCTTCGACTCGGCGTCCTCGACCGCGACATAGCTCGCGATGATGACGAGGTCCCCCTTCGAGACCTTCCGGGCGGCCGCCCCGTTGAGGCAGATCACGCCGGAGTTCTTCTTCCCCTTGATCACGTAGGTCGAGAAGCGCTCGCCGTTGGAGACGTTGTAGATCGCCACCTTCTCGAAGGGGACGAGATCGGCCTTCTGCATGAGGCCCTCGTCGATCGTGATGCTCCCCTCGTAGTTCAGGTTGGCGTCCGTCACCGTCGCGCGGTGGATCTTCGATTTGAGCAGGATGCGCTGCATGGTCTCCCCCTCATGCGGTCTGCGGTGTTTTGCCTCCCCGGGTCGTCAGTCGCTCCAGGGCTCCCCGAACACGTAGTTGTCGATCAGGCGCGCCGCACCGACGCGCACGGCCAGCGCCATGACGCTCTCCCCGTCCAGGCGCTCCACGTCCCGCATCGTCGTCGTGTCGCAGATCTTGACGTAATCGATCGTCGCGTGCGGATGCCCGGCGATGAAGCGGCTCACGGCGCCGATGAGGACCGCCGCGTCCCGCTCGCCCCGGTCGTACATCCCCTTGGCCATCTTCAGGCCCCGGCTCAGGCTCAGGGCCGATTCCCGCTCCTCGGGCTTGAGGTAGGTGTTCCGGGAGCTCATGGCGAGCCCGTCGGGCTCGCGCACCGTGTCGAGCCCCACGATCTCCAGGTCCATGTTCAGATCGGCGACCATCCTCCTGATGACGACGAGCTGCTGGAAATCCTTCTTCCCGAAGACCGCCACGTGGGGCTTCACGAGGTTGAAGAGCTTCGTGCAGACCGTGGCCACGCCGCGGAAGTGACCGGGCCTCGACAGTCCGCAGAGGTTCTGCGTCACGCCCTCGAGATCGACGTAGGTCTGGTAGTGCGGCGGGTACATCTCGCCGTCCGGCGGGTAGAAGATCACGTCCACCCCCACCTGCTCGCAGTGACGGTAGTCCATGTCGAAATCGCGGGGGTACTTGGCGAGATCCTCCTTGGGGCCGAACTGGGTCGGGTTGACGTAGATGCTCGTCACGAGGCAGTCGCCCCGTTTCCTTCCCTCCTCCATCAGGCGCAGGTGGCCCCGGTGGAGAAACCCCATGGTCGGGACAAAGGCGATCCGCTTCGCCTGCCGCCTCAGCGACTCGGCGTAACGCTGCATCTCTGCGGCTTTCTCGATGACGATCATGACCGGCCCCCGGGCACAAAAAAAGCCTCGCCGCGC
>JAGPKU010000061.1:6183-9617 GCA_018053845.1 Syntrophobacterales bacterium | reverse complement strand
AGGCGAGGACGTCCCCGTGGACGATCTCGACGTTGCGCGTCCCCCCGAGTTCCGCCTGCAGGACGTCGACGAGCCGCCGGTCCACCTCCAGCGCGATCACGCGACGGGCCCGGCGTGCCAGCAGAGCCGTGAGCACCCCGATGCCGGAGCCGATCTCGACGACGGTGTCGGTGTCGCGGACCTCGGCGATCCGGACGATCTTCTCCAGGATGTTGGGATCGCACAGGAAGCACTGGCCGAGCCGCTTGCGCGGCCGGATGCCGTGCTTACGGAGAAGGCTCAGCGGGCTCTGCATGGCGGGCTCTCATCCTGACGACGGCCTGACGGGTAAGGAAATAGGAGGGCAACGCGACCGCGGCGGCCAGCAGCAGCCCGCCGGCCAGCAGGGGGTAGAGGATGTGCAGACCGATCTCCAGGATCGCCAGGATGTCGTAATTCGGCACGGAGAACGGGTTTGCCGGCACGCCCAGCACGAGGACGCCCAGTTCGTACTCTGCGAGGTAGAGAAGGGGGATCGTGAGCGGATTCGAGATGATCGTGGCGCCCAGGATCGCCGCCGTGATGTTCTGCCTCAGCGCCAGGCAGCTGACCATGATCAGGGCCGTGTGGAAGGGGATGGTCGGGGTCACGCCGATGAAGACCCCCAGGGCCATCGCGCGGGCGATCTCCTCCGGCGCGCCGCCGAGGCTCAGAAACCGGTTGTGGAACTCGCGGATCCGGTCTTGGATCGCCATGGGCTCAAAGGGTGTCCACGGGCCAGCGGGACAGCGCGTTGAGGTCGAAGGGGTCTCTCCGCCCGCGGGCCAGCTCGTGATGGCCCACGACGGCGATCATGGCCGCATTGTCCGTGCAGAAGACGGGAGGCGGGATGAACACCCGGATCCCTTTCTGCCGGGCGTCCTCCTCGAACCGGGCCCGCAGGCGGCTGTTGGCCGCGACGCCGCCCACGACGGCGACCTGCCCGATGGACTGCATCTCGGCGGCCCGGAGCGTCTTCTCCACCAGGACGTCCACGATGGCTTCCTGGTAGCTCGCCACGACGTCGGGGATCTCCTCGGGGGCCGGTGGCCGCTCGCGCTTTTTCGTCCAGGTCAGCAGTGCCGTCTTGACCCCGCTGAAGCTGAACTCCAGGCTTTCGCGCATGGATCTCGGGAAGGCCAGTGCCCCCGGGTTTCCCGACCGCGCCAGCCGGTCGATGACGACACCCCCGGGGTAGCCGATGTCGAGCAGCTTCGCCGCCTTGTCGAAGGCCTCGCCGGCCGCATCGTCGCGCGTCTGGCCCACCAGGCGCATGCTGCCGAAGTCCCGGACGACGTAGAGGTTCGTGTGCCCGCCCGACACGACAAGGGCGATGAAGGGAAACGAGGGCTTCTCGTCGGCGAGAAACGCCGAGGCGACGTGGCCCTCGAGGTGGTTGACGCCGACGAAGGGGATCTGTCTCGCCAGGGCCAGGGCCTTGGCCATGGACAGGCCCACGAGCAGCGAGCCCACGAGGCCGGGCCCGCGCGTCACGGCGATCCCCTCGATCGCCTCGAGCGGGACGCCCGCCTTCTCGAGGGCCTCGAGGACGACGGGGACGATGACCTCCACGTGCTTCCTCGACGCGATCTCGGGGACGACGCCGCCGTACTTTTCGTGAATGCGGATCTGCGAGGCGATGACGTTCGACAACAGGGTCTGCCCGTCCTGCAGCACGGCCGCCGCCGTCTCGTCGCAGGAGGACTCGATTCCGAGTACCATCATGGCACTGGTTTCTATCACATTTTCTCTTTGATTTAAAGCATCAAACGCGTATAAGGGAGTCACGGGAGGCGTAGGGGACGATGGACATCAAGACGGACTTTCTGGTCATCGGCAGCGGCCTGGCGGGCCTGAGCTTCGCGATCAAGGCTTCCCGGCTCGGTTCCGTGGCCGTCATCACGAAGAAAAACGCCACGGAGTCCTCGACGAACTACGCCCAGGGCGGGATCGCGGCCGTGACGGACACCGACGACAGCTTCGAGCTCCACATCGGGGACACCCTGAGGGCCGGGGCGGGGCTGTGCCGGGAGGACGTGGTCCGCTTCGTCGTGCGCGAAGGCCCCGAGCGGATCGCCGAGCTGATCGAGTGGGGCGTCGAGTTCTCGCGCAGATCGGGGGACCAATCCCCCTTCGATCTCGGCAAGGAGGGGGGCCACTCCCGTCGCAGGGTCCTCCACGCGGCCGACTCCACGGGCCGGGAGATCGAGCGGGCCCTTCTCGACAAGACGCGGTCCCTGCCCAACGTGCGGATCTACGAAAATTCCCTGGCCATCGACCTCATCCTGGAATCGAAGATCCGGGGCCGCAGGTCCCTTGCCCGCGAAGAGCGCGACCGCTGCCTCGGCGCCTACGTCTTCGACATCGACCACGACCGCGTCGACACCTTCCGGGCGCGTTTCACGGTGCTGGCCTCGGGCGGCGCCGGCAAAGTCTACCTCATCACCACGAACCCCGACATCGCCACGGGCGACGGCATCGCCATGGCGTGGCGCGCCGGCGCGCTGATCGCCAACATGGAATTCATCCAGTTCCACCCGACCTGCCTCTACCACCCCGAGGCGAAATCCTTTCTCATCAGCGAGGCCGTACGCGGCGAGGGGGCCGTCTTGAAACTCAAGAGCGGCGCGACCTTCATGGAGAAGTACCACCCCCTGAAGAGCCTCGCGCCGAGGGACGTCGTCGCGAGGGCCATCGATATCGAGCTGAAGAAGTCCGGCGAGGACTGCGTGCTGCTCGACATCACCCACCGGGACCGGGGCTACCTGATGGATCGCTTCCCCACCATCTTCCACCGCTGCCTCCAGTACGGGATCGACATGTCCCGGGAGCCGATCCCCGTCGTCCCCGCCGCCCACTACCTCTGCGGGGGCGTCGTGGTGAACGAGCACGGGGAGACCAGCATCGACAGGCTCTTTGCGGCGGGCGAGGTGGCCTGCACGGGACTCCACGGGGCCAACCGCCTGGCCAGCAACTCCCTGCTGGAGTGCGTCGTCTTCGCCCACCGGGTCTACGAGCGGATCGGGGAGCTGTTCCGCGGTACCGCCGAGGAGGACCTGACGGTCCCCGAATGGTATTCGGGCAGCGCCACCGAGAGCGACGAATCCATCGTCATCGAGCACAACTGGGACGAGATCCGGCGATGCATGTGGAATTACGTCGGGATCGTGCGGTCCAACAAACGGCTCGAGAGAGCCAAGAAGAGGATGGAGCTCATCGCCCAGGAGATCCAGGACTACTACTGGAGCTTCAAGATCACTCGGGACCTGCTCGAACTGCGCAATCTCTCGGTCGTGGCGAACCTCATCGTCACCTGCGCCATGCTGCGCAAGGAGAGCCGGGGCCTGCACTACAACCTGGATTATCCCGATCGGGACGACCGCTACTGGCAGCGCGACACGATCGTGAGGCGCTGA
>JAGPKU010000061.1:0-6083 GCA_018053845.1 Syntrophobacterales bacterium | reverse complement strand
GGTCGTGGCGAACCTCATCGTCACCTGCGCCATGCTGCGCAAGGAGAGCCGGGGCCTGCACTACAACCTGGATTATCCCGATCGGGACGACCGCTACTGGCAGCGCGACACGATCGTGAGGCGCTGATGAATGAGCACGTTCTCACCTTCTTACCCTCTTGCCCCCGAAGGCCCGATCGAAGATGTAATCCACGTGTTCCAGGAAGTTCTCCAGCCGGAAGACCGCCTCGATCTCCTTTCCGTCGACGACGGACCGGACCCGTTCGTCGGCCATCAGCAGGTCCTTGAACTCGAGTCCTTCCTGCCAGGCCCGCATGGCGTTCTCCTGGACCACGGCATAGGCCTCTTCCCGGGTCATCTTCTTCTCGATGAGCTTCAGCAGGATCTGCTGCGAGAAGATGACCCCGCGGGTGAGGCGGAGATTCTCCATCATGCGACCGGGGTAGACGACGAGGTTCTCGACGAGCCCCGAGAACCGTTTGAGCATGAAGTCCAGCAGAATCGTCGCATCCGGCGCGATCACGCGCTCGACGGAGGAGTGGCTGATGTCGCGCTCGTGCCACAGGGCGATGTTCTCCATGGCCGCAAGGGCATAGCCCCGCATCAGCCGCGCCAGGCCCGAGAGGTTCTCCGAAAGGACGGGGTTTCGCTTGTGGGGCATCGCGGAGGACCCCTTCTGCCCCGGCGAGAAGTACTCCTCCGCCTCGCGCACCTCGGTGCGCTGGAGGTGGCGGATCTCGACGGAGAACTTCTCGAGCGACGAGGCGATCAGGGCGAGGGTCGCGAAGAATTCGGCGTGGCGGTCGCGCTGAACGATCTGGGTCGCCACGGGCTCGGGCCTCAGGCCCAGCTTCCGGCAGACGTACTCCTCGACGGCCGGGTCCACGAATGCGAAGGTCCCCACGGCTCCCGAGATCTTCCCGCAGGCCACGGCGTCACGGGCGCGGATGAGGCGCTCGCGGTTTCTCTGCATCTCCTGGTGCCACAGGGCCATCTTCAGCCCGAAGGTCACCGGCTCCGCGTGGATCCCGTGGGTCCGGCCGATCATGAGCGTCTTCCGATATCGAAGGGCTTTCCGTTTCAGGATGGCCAACAAGCCGTCGATGTCGGCCAGGAGGATGCCCGACGCCTCCTTCAGCAGCAGCGCCAGGGAGGTGTCGAGGATGTCCGAGGAGGTCAGCCCCATGTGGATGTACCGTGAATCGGGCCCCACGTGCTCGGCGACGCTGGTCAGAAAGGCGATGACGTCGTGCTTGACGGTCCGCTCGATCTCGTCGATCCGCTCCACGTCGAACCCCGCCCTGGCCTTGATGGTGCGGAGCGCCTTGCGGGGGATCTCCCCCCTGGCGGCCAGGGCCTCGCAGACGAGCAGCTCGATATCGAGCCATTTCCGGAACCGGTTCTGCGGGCTCCAGATGTCCTCCATTTCCTTGCGCGAGTATCTCGGGATCATGACGCCTCGATGAGGGGATGTCGGATCGGAAACCGGGGGCGATGTTATCACGCCCGACCGGATGGAATCCAGAGTTTTCTCCGCTTCACGCGATCGTCCCGGGCGATGGGCCCTCGCGGAGCCGGGACATCGCCTGCAGCACGTCCCCTTCGTTCCGGAAGAGCAGGGCCGCCCAGCCCCTGTTGCGTGCCCGGTCGACATGGCCTGCGCTGTCGTCGATGAACAGCACCTGCCTCCCCTGCCGGTTGAGCAGTTTCAGCACATCGTCGAAATGGCCCGGGTCGTTCTTGCTCTTGCCCATGTGGTAGCTGTTGAAGACGTAGTCGAACCGACCGTAGAGGCCATGCCGGCCGTCCAGCTCGTCGAGCCAGTTGGTCTGGTCGCTCAGGATGCCCACGGTGAATCCCCGCTCCCTGAGGCGCCCGACGCCTTCGAGCATCCGCGGCCGGAGGGTGAACCGCTCGAGGATCTCCCTGCGCAGACGCTCTGCCTCACCGCGGATCCCCGCCGCTGCGCGCAGGGCCTCCCACCAGCAGCCCTCCCCGACCCGTCCCGTGACGTAGCCGGTCGTCACGACGAGCTCGTGTCCCCTGCGGACGACCTCCTCCTCGTCGAGGCCGCTCAGCCGTCCGATGGCGGCCAGGCCGTCCCGAAACCCCTCGTCGGCCAGAACGCCCCCGAAATCGAAAAGCACGGTGTCGATCGCGCCGAGCCCCCGATCCGATTCCATCCCTTCCCCTTCCGCCCCGCTGCCTTCCGCCGCCTCCCGGATCCGCCGGACAGCGTCGTGTCGGGCAAAGAAAAAGCCCGGCTCGCAACCGGGCTTTTCGTGTTTTCTGGTGGCGGCGCAGGGACTTGAACCCCGGACACTGCGGATATGAGCCGCATGCTCTAACCGACTGAGCTACGCCGCCTCGAAAAAGAGTGACGTAATTACCCTACTTTTCCCGAATTGTCAAGCGTCGGGCCTCGCCGCCCCGTCGGCCTTACGGCTGGGCCTGCGGCGTCAGCTTGTAGGCCACGAGGCAGCTGTTCGTCTTGATCGTGGGCCCCACGGAGAGCACCAGCGCCAGCACGATCTCGTCCTGGCCGTCGTTGTCGATGTCGCGGATCTGGTAGTCGGCCACGTAGCCGTTGATCTTGCGGGTCCGCCAGAGCTCGGCCAGCCCGATGCCGTCCCATTCGAGGCTGTAGACCTCCGCCGACGTGAAGAGAGGCATGTTTTTCAGGACCCGCCCCATGGCGGAGATGTTCTTGACCACGATGACTTCCTGCTTGCCGTCCTTGTTCAGATCGTAGGTCAGGATCCGGGGGTTCATGTAGATCGCGTCCGGCGCCTCCACCATGCTGCGCGTCCCCGCTGCGAAGGCCGGCTTGAAGATGTTGTTGCTGCCCCCGAATTGCTCGTCGCTTCGCCAGATCAGCTCGCTGGCGCCCCTGAGGGTCTTGAGATGGATCAGCAGCTTGTCCGTCTTCTCGTAGATGCGCAGGTAGTCGTTCTCGTCGAACGTCAGCACCCGTTCCGCGTTCGTCCCGTCGACGGCGGCCAGGGTGAGCCCGTAGACGGACAGGCCGGCGGGAATCATCACTTTCTCGCCCAGGGCGTACTTTCCGTTTTCCCAGGTCACGGCATGGATCGGATTGATGAACGGGTTCCGCGGGTCGCTCGACAGGATCTGCCCGAGCAGTCTCGCCGATCCCGAGGTGCTGATCACCCTCATCATGTAGGGCAGGTTTTTGGCGATGACCTCGTAGTTGCCGTTCCGGTATTCGACGACGAAGGAATCGATCGTCTGCCTGTTGATGCTGGTCACGAAGATCTCGGGGATCCCGTTGCCGTTGACATCGGCGATGTCCACCCCGAGATAGGTATCGTACGTTCCTCCTGTGATCTTCTTCAACTGCTTGAATTCATTTCCCTTTTTCTGATATACGATCAAGTTGCTGTTGTCGATGACCACGATCTCGTTTAGGCCGTCGCCGTTGACGTCGCCGATGTCGAGCCCCTTGAACTCGGTCCCGTATTTCGGGCTCATCCAGAAGCCCTTCTTGCCGGGGGCATCGGGCGTCATGATGAAATCCGGGTTGATGATCCCCGTGTAGGTCGTCTTCCCCTTGCGCATGCCCGTTACGATGTCGGTCTCCCGGCTCTGAGCGGCCCCAGCCGCGGCGGATGTCCCCGCTGCGGCCCCCGCCGCCGCTGCGGCGGCCGGTGCCGGCGTCGCGGCAGGCGCCGGAGCTGCAGCCGCGGCCGTCGCAGTCGCCTCCCCCGTCACGTGGGAGCGGATCCTCTGTGAGAAGTCGCCGATCTTCGGGATCACCTCGTTCATGCCGCGGGTCTGCTCGTAGAGCGTCACCGGGGACTGGCCCGATGCCACGTCCAGGAGCTTCCCGTCCAGGCTCAGGCTGTCGCCGATCTTGGTGATGCTGCCCCAGACCACATAGTCGGCACCGAGCCTCTTGCCGATCGCCGACACGTCGGCCTGCGCCAGCTCCCTGCCCTGTCCCTTGCCCAAGGACTCGAGGACGGTCGTCTTGCTCAAGACGTCCGTCTTGCCGCTGACGGTCACGCGGGAAATGAGCATGTCCCAGATCCCGTCGCGGATGTAGTTGATGTTTTCGCTGCTGTTGACCGCAAAGGGCAATATGGCGATCTTCTTCGTCTGCTGCGCCCCGGGGGCGGACACGACGGCCACGGACAGCACGATCGCCAGGACGATGCCGATGACTTTCTTCATCCCGTTTCTCCTTGCCGGCCGGTTGGCCGGCCCAGTTTCTTTAGCATCGAATGATGCCGGATTCAAGGTCCTTTTGTCCAAACGGGCCGTGACGGTCAGGGTTGACCGAACCGCCGCTTCAGGCCCCTCTTGATGGCCGCGGCCTTTTCGAACACGGCCGGGTAGCGTTTCCGCAGCGCGGCGACGAGGCGCCTCAGCGCCGGGACCTCCGGGGCCAGGACGGTCAGGGCGACGACGATGAACAGGATCCCCTGGAGAAACGGCAGCGCCAGCCCCACGATGCCGAGCACGAGCAGGGGCCAGCCGACGGCATGGCGCCAGTAACGCCTCGCCGGCCTTTGCCGCCCGCCTGTGTCCCGCCCGTCGTGGACCATCACGGCTGCGGATTATACCACAGGGAAAATAGATATTTGAAAGGGCCTTCTTTTTTGGTATCCCATGGCCATGGGACACGTCACTCGATTCACGTCGGCCCCGGGCCCGCCGGGCGCCTTCACGCCGGCCTTCCCTCTCCGCAACCCCCACCTGCAGACGATCCTGGCCAGCCTCAAGATCCGGGCGTGGGGCGAAAACCCCCTTCGCGAGCGATCCGAGCCGACCCTGGTCGACGCGGGCCGGGGGGTGCGGCTCCTGGGGTACAGCACGGCCCAGCCGCAGGGCCGCAGCCGCGGCCTCGTCATCCTGCTGCACGGCTGGGAGGGAAGCTCCGATTCGACGTACATGCTCACGACGGGCCGGCGCTTTTTCCTCGGCGGCTATGACGTCTTCCGCCTCAACCTGAGGGATCACGGCCCAAGCCACCACCTCAACGAGGGGGTGTTCCACAGCGCCCGGATCGAGGAAGTCTTCGCGGCCGTTCTCGACATCGTCGCCCGGGCCGGCGATCGGCCCTGCCACCTCATCGGGTTCTCGCTGGGCGGAAATTTCGGTCTCCGGATCGCCCTGCGCCTCGCCCGCAACCAGGCCGGCCGACTCAGGAACATCATCGCCGTGAGCCCCGTCCTGGACCCGTTGAAAGCCACCCATGCCATCGACGGCGGCCTCTTCGTCTACCGCGACTATTTCGTGCGGAAGTGGAAGCGCTCGCTGGGCATCAAGCAGCGGCTGTTTCCCGGTCTGTACGATTTCGACGACGTGATGGGCCTCAAGAGCTGCATGGCGATCACCGAGCGCGTCATCCCGCGCTATACCCCCTTCCGGGACGTTCAAGACTATTTCCGGACCTACACGCTCGCCGGCGCCGATTTCTCGCGCCTGGCCGTCGACGTCACGATCCTGGCCGCCGAGGACGACCCCGTCATCCCCGTCGACGATTTCCGCGCCCTCCGGGGAAACGATCGTCTCCGTGTGCTCGTCGAGCGATACGGGGGACACTGCGGGTTCCTCCAGGACCTGCGCCTGCGGGTGTGGTTCGAGGGGCTGATGGAGGAAACGATCCGGCGCGGCTCGGGAGAAGCCTGACCCCCGCCCTGCCGTTTTCCCCGGGGAAGCTCCTTGTTGCAACGTCGGAAATGGTATAAGGTAGGCGCAATGGGAGTTTGGAATGCCGATCCCCGAACTGGCGGACCCCAACGGGGTCGTCGAGCAAATCATTGACCGCCTGGGCAATGCCCCCATCGACTACGAGGAACGGGTCGATTTCATCCGTAGCCGCAACGGATCCGCCGACCGCTGGCTTGCCGCCGGCGTGATCCTTCTGCTCCACCACCGCGAGGCGGCCGGGTCGGCAGGCGGGTTCGTGCTGCAGCTCATCAAGCGATCCTCCCTCGTCCCTCAGCCCGGCGATCTGAGCTGCCCGGGCGGCATGCTGCACCCCGCGGCGGACCGCCTGCTGCGGCACCTCGTCGCATCGGGCCTCACGCCGATTCTCCGGGGCAGGCCCCGATCGCTGG
>JAGPKU010000009.1:10292-53805 GCA_018053845.1 Syntrophobacterales bacterium | reverse complement strand
AGCGGCTCCAAAACCTTGGCGTTCATGTCTATCACAGATTGCCGGTTCAGACAATCCAGGCGAGCAAGAAACGGGCCGAAAGGGTCCTCGGGGGGAGGCGCGGCAAGGGGACGGAAAAAAAGTATTGACAGGACCTGCCGCGATCGGGTAGAAGCCTCAATCAAGAGGTAAAGGATGAACAGGCACATGGACGCGGGCAGCTTCTTCGCTTTTTTCGGCTTTTTCGGCTTCTTTCGGGAGGTCTGCCCATAGCGCCTGACTGCAGTTGATCGACCGGGCCGTGGGCAGACCGAAGCTGCCCACGGCCTTTTTTTCGACGCGGGCCGTGACGATGACGGCCCTTTTCATTTTCCAGGGAGGAAAGCACGATGAAGCGTTCGATCACGATCGTCATGGCGGGGCTCCTGGCGGCGGCGCTCTGTACGCCGCCCGTCTCGGCGCGGGCGGAATCGCCGATCAAGGTGGGGGCGGCCATCAACCTCACCGGCCCGGCATCGACGTGGGGGCAGTATCACGCGAAGGGGACGCAGGACTACCTCCGCTACGTCAACGAGGTCAAGGGCGGCATCGGGGGCCGACCCGTCGAGCTGATTCTCGTCGACACGGGGTACAAGGTGCCCGAGGCCGTGGCGGCCGTCAAGAAGTTCGCCATCCAGGACAAGGTCGACATGATCCTCACCTGGGGGGCGGGCGAGGGTCTCGCCGCGAAACCCCTCGTCCAAGGCTACAAGATCCCGACCCTCAACTACTCCACGAGCTGGGAGCTGCTGGAGAAACCCGTCGACTACATGTACCTGCCCTTCGGAAGCTATCGGCTCGACTGCGCGGCCGTCCTCGAGTACATCAAGTCCGTCCACAAGGGGGCAGAGCCGCCCAAAGTGGGGCTTCTCACCTACAACAACGCCTACGGCCGCTCCATCCACAAGCCGAGCCAGGAGTACGCGAAGGCCAACGGCATCCACATCGTCTCCATCGAGGAGTTCCCGCCGAAGACCGTCGACCTGACGACGGAGCTTCTGCGCCTCAAGAAGAACGGGGCCGAGTACGTCTTCATGCAGATGCTGCCGGCCACCATCGTGACGGCCTTCAAGAGCGCCGACCGCATCCAGTACAACCCGCAGTTCTTCGGCACCTGGACCTCGACGGACCCCGATTTCTTCAAGCTGGGCAAAGGGCTCATCCGCGACCGTCTGAAGATGCAGTTCCCCGGCGGGCTTCCCGGAGACCGGGGGACCGGCATCGCGACGCTCAAGGAGCTCTGGAAGCGCTACAAGACCGTGAGCCGCTTCGATGCCGCCTACTGGGAAGGGGTCGTCGTGGCCATGATCGTGGAGCGGGCGGCCCTGCGCGCCCGGCAGAACCACGGGAAGGTGGACCGCGAGACGATCAACCGGGCCATGGAGTCCTTCGTGAACGAGGACTTCGGCGGGATCGTGCCCCCGGTGACGTACACGAAGACCAACCACGAGGCGTCCTTCCGGGGCCGGATCGTCCAGGTCCGCGAGGACGGTTCCTTCAAGCCGCTGACGGACTTCTACACGCCCGGCAAAGAGAAGATCCGGCATCTCAAGTAGGAGACGGCGCATGAAGGCCTATCGGGGCGAACCGTCCATCTTCGCATCGAGAACGCCGGCGCAGCGCGAGGCGGAGCTCGCCGTGGAGGGGCTGACCCTTCGATTCGGGGGAATCACGGCGGTCAGCAAGGTGGACCTGAGGGTCTCCACGGGCGAGCTGGTCTCCGTCATCGGCCCCAACGGCGCCGGGAAGACGAGCCTGCTGAACTGCATCACGGGGTACTACAAGGCCCAGGAAGGCCGGATCCTCTTCAACGGCAGGGACATCTCCGGCCTGCCCACGCACCGGCACATCGAGCACGGCATCGGGAGGACCTTCCAGAACATCGAGCTCTTCCCGGGGATGACGGTCCTGGCGAACCTCCTGCTGGCCCGCCACCTGCACTGCCGCTACGGCCTGGCCGCGGCGTCCCTCTTCTCCGCCAAGGCCAGAAGCGAGGAGATCCGGCAGCGGCGGCTCGTCGAAGAGATCATCGACTTCCTCGAGATCCAGGCGATCCGCAAGAAACCGGTGGGGTCGCTGCCCTACGGGATGCGCAAGCGCGTGGAGCTGGGGCGCGCGCTCGCCCTCGAGCCGAAGCTGCTCGTCCTGGACGAGCCCTTCGCCGGGATGAACCTGGAAGAGAAGGAGGACATGGTCCGCTTTCTCCTGGAGCTCTCCGAATCGTGGGGGCAGACCATGCTCCTCGTCGAGCACGACATGTCGATCGTCATGAGCATCTCCCGGCGGGTCATGGTCCTCAACTTCGGCGTGAAGCTCGCCGAGGGCACGCCGGAGGAGATCCAGCACAACCCCGAGGTCGTCCGCGCCTACCTCGGGGAGCGGCCCGACGGGGGCGGCGACCCGGTGCGGGCAGGGGGTGCCCGATGATCGGCTCGGGTCGCAGGGGGCATCAAAACGGCGCCGGGCCGGTGAAGCCCGACGGGGCCACGCTCGATGCCTATGGCAAGTTCACCCTCCCCCAGATCCTGGCCGAGCAGGCCAAGCGTCTGGGGCCGGCGCACGTCGCGATCCGGGAGAAGGCCTACGGCATCTGGCAGACGGTCAACTGGGAGGACTATTTCCGTTTCGTGAGGCGCACGGCGCTCGGCCTTCTCGCGCTCGGAGTGCGCCGGAGGGATTCCGTCGCCATCGTCATGAACAACCACCCCGAGTGGCTCTACAGCGAGCTGGGGGCCCAGGCCGCAGGCTGCGTCACGGTGAACCTCTTCACCTCGTCGATCGCCGACGAGCTGGCCGAGGCGCTCAAGCGGTTCCGGCCGACGGTGGTCGTCGCGCAGGACCAGGAACAGGTCGACAAGCTCCTCGAGACCCGCTCCCGGCTGGGGTTCGTGCGGTCCGTCGTCTACGTGGACCCCACGGGGATGCGCAACTACCGCGGCGACCCCTGGCTGCAGAGCTTCCGGGAACTGCTGCAGCGGGGCGACGCCCTCGAGCAGGAGCAGCCCCAGCTCTTCCCGTCGGAGCTCTGGCGCGGCCGGCCCGAGGACGTGGCCGTGATGATCCAGACCTCGGGGACGACGGGGCTGCCGAAGCTGGCCATGCTGACGCACCGGAATTTCACGTCCATGGCGCGCAAGTGGATCGAGGCCGCACCCATCGGCATCGGCTCCAACTGGCTCTCGATCACGCCGCCGGCCTGGATCGTCGACCAGATGTGGGGCGCGGGCATCGCCCTGGTGGGCGGCCTGTCGATGAACTTCCCCGAGACGGCCGAGACGATCGAGACGGACTTCCGGGAGATCGGCCCCGACGTCATCGTCACCTCGTCGAGATTCTGGGAGGACCTGGCCTCGAAGATCCGCGTCCGGATGGCCGATGCCGGGCTCGTGAAGCGGACGCTCTTCGGGCTCGCCGAGCGGATCGGCCGGAGGGCCGTCGACGCGGAGGCCGCGCAGCAGGCCCCGTCGCCCGCCCTGCGCGCGATGCGGCGGGCGGCGTCGTCGCTCGTGTTCCGTCCTCTCATGGACCGCGTGGGCTGCCTCGGCCTCAAGAGCGCCTACACGGGCGGGCACCCGATCAGCCCCGAGGTCATCCGCTTCTTCCGCGCCTGCGGCCTCAACCTCAAGCAGTGCTACGGCCTCACCGAGGCGGGCGGCATCTTCCAGGTGCAGCCCGACGGGGAGGTGAAGCCCGAGACGGTGGGAAAGGCCCTGCCGGGGACGGAGGTGCGGATCGCCGAGGACCAGGAGGTTCTCGTGAAGAGCCCCTCGAACTTTGCGGGCTACTACAACGACTTCAAATCCACCGAGGAGGCCTTCCGGGACGGATGGCTCCGCACGGGCGACGCGGGCTACCTGGATGCCGACGGGCACCTCGTCATCATCGGGCGCAAGGAGGAGATCATCCGCAACAAGTCCGGCGCCGCCTTCTCCCCCGATTTCATCGAGACACGCCTCAAGTTCAGCCCCTTCATCAAGGAGGCGGTGATCTTCGGCGAGGGACGGCCCTACCTCTCGGCCTTCATCAACATCGACATGGGCAACGTGGGAAACTGGGCCGAGGAGCGGATGATCCCCTACACGACCTACACGGACCTCTCCCAGCAGCCGAAGGTGGAGGAGCTGATCCTCGGCGAGGTGCGGGCGGTCAACGAGCGGCTGCCGGATTACATGAGGATCCGCAAGCTCATCCTGCTCTACAAGCTGCTCGACGCAGACGACGAGGAGCTGACGAGGACCGGCAAGGTCCGTCGTCGCTTCGTCTACGGACTGTATCTCAACCTCATCGAGGCCATGTACCGCAACCTCCGGGAACTCGAAGTGAAGAGCCAGGTCCGCTACCGCGACGGCCAGGTGGGGAAGATCGAAACGACGGTGAAAATCCACGACGTGCAATGAGGGGACCCGCATGGATTTCTTTCTGCAGCTGCTGCTCAACGGCGTGAGCATCGGATTTCTCTACGGCCTGTCCGCCATGGGCTTCGTCATGATCTTCAAATCGTCGAGCGTGCTCAACTTCGCCCACGGCGAGATCCTTGCCTTCGGGGCCTTCCTGTTTCTGGCCCTCGTCACCTGGGCGAAGCTCCCCGTGGCGCTCGCCTTCGTCGTCACGCTGGCGGGGGCCTTCGTCCTGGGGTTCGTCATCGAACGGATCTTCCTGCGACCGCTGATCGGCGAGCCGCTGATCCAGGTCATCATGCTCACCGTGGGGCTCGCCGCCATGTTCAAGGGCGGGATGCTGCTGGTGTGGGGCGGAAACCTCTACAACTACCCGGAGTTCCTGCCGGAGTGGCTCGGGATCCAATGGGGCATCGTCCAGGTGCCCCCCGTCTACGTGGCGGCCGTCATCATCGGGAGCCTCTTCCTGCTGATGTTCGGCCTGTTTTTCAAGTTCTCCTCGCAGGGCATCTACATGCGCTCCGTGGCGGACAACCAGGCGGCGGCGCTCTCCCTCGGGGTCCACGTCAGGCGCGTGTTCGCCCTTTCCTGGGGCATCGCGGCCATGGTGGCGGGCATCAGCGGGATCGTGCTGGGGATCATCAACGGCATCAACGTCCACGAACTCTCCTCGATCGGGCTCAAGGTGTTCCCCGTCGTCATCCTCGGCGGGCTCGACTCGATCGGCGGGGCCATCATCGGCGGCCTCATCATCGGGCTGCTGGAGACCTTCACGGGGGGGTACCTCTCGCCGTCGCTGCGGGACATCGTGCCCTACGTCGCGCTGGTGTTCATCCTCCTGGTGAAGCCCTACGGGCTCTTCGGGCTTGTCGAAATCGAACGCGTGTGACGGGAAAGGCCGGTGCCTATGAGAACCCTTCGCTTCCGACCCTGCGGGAACTACAAGATCCACTACCGGGAGGAGCTGGCCGTCTTCGAGACCGATTTCGGAAGGGTCTGGGCCGCCGCGGGGCTCACGTCGCTCTTCGTCCTCGTCCCCTGGCTGTCGACGCCCTACCTGCTCTACGTGGTGAACCTCATCGGGATTTCGTCCATCGCGGCCCTCGGGCTCAACATCCTCGTGGGGTACACGGGCCTCATCTCCCTGGGCCACGGGGCCTTCTTCGGGGTGGGCGCGTATGCGGCGGGGATCCTCGCCGTGACCTACGGGGTGCCCTTCCTGGCCGTCGTGCCGCTGGCGGGGCTTGCGACCGCCGTCGTCGGCATGGTCTTCGGGATTCCCTCCGGCAGGCTCAAGGGGCTCTATCTGACGATCGCGACGCTGGCGGGCCAGTTCATCATCGAGTACGTCCTCGTCCACTGGGAGAGCGTCACCGGGGGGACCATGGGGATCACGCTGCCCGCACCGTCGCTGTTCGGGATCCCGGTGGCCGGGGACGTCGGCTTTTTCTTCGTGATCTACGCCACGGCGGCCGTCATGATCTTCGGGGCCGTGAACCTCATGCGGACACGCTACGGGCGCGCCTTCGTGGCCATCCGGGACAACGACCGGGCCGCGGAGGGGATGGGGATCCCCATCTTCCCGTACAAGCTGCTTTCCTTTGCCGTCAGTTCGTTCTATGCCGGGGTGGCCGGCGCCCTGTGGGGCTACTACATGATCAGCATCACGGCGGAACCCTTCAACCTCGGCCTTTCCGTGGAGTACATCGCGATGGTGATCATCGGGGGGCTCGGAAGCATCTCCGGGGCGATTTTCGGCACCGTCTTCATCACGCTGCTCAACGAGGGCCTGCGATGGGTCACCGACACGATCATGAACATGGGCGGCGTCGCCGGCGTGGAGCTGACGCTCGCCCCGCTGCGGGAGTTCGTCTTCGGCCTGGCCATCGTGCTCTTCATCCTCTTCGAGCCGCGGGGACTGGCGGAGGTGTGGAGAATCGTGAAGTCGAGCTTCAAGCTGTGGCCGTTCTCCTATTAGGGTCCGGGGGCAGGGGACAGGAAAACGGGATGAGGGGCCCGGGGACCGGGTCTCGGGGACCGGGAACAACGGAAGAGGAAATATGGCTGAAGGCAAGCTGCTCGTCATCAACAACATCAGCGTCGTCTACTCCGACGTGATCCAGGTCCTCAAGGGCGTCTCGCTTGCCGTCGAGCGGGGGCAGATCGTCTCGCTGCTGGGCAGCAACGGGGCGGGCAAGACGACGACCCTCAAGGCCGTCTCGGGGCTCCTGAAGCCGGAGAACGGCGAGGTGACCGAGGGCAGCATCCTCTTCGACGGCCGGCCGATCCACAACCACCCCCCCGAGACGATCACCCGTGCGGGGATCATCCAGGTCCTCGAGGGCCGCCAGCCGTTCAAGTACCTCACCATCGAGGAAAACCTCCGCGTCGGCACGGCCACGCGGTGGGGGAAGCCCTTCCGGCAGGACCTGGAGAAGGTCTACCACTATTTCCCGGCCCTCGTGGAGCGACGCAAGACGCTGGCCGGGTACTGCAGCGGCGGCGAGATGCAGATGCTCGTCATCGGCCGCGCGCTCATGGCGCACCCGAAGCTCCTGCTGCTGGACGAGCCCTCGCTGGGGCTTGCGCCCCTGATCGTGAAGGAGATCTTTCAGATCATCGAGCGCATCAACCGCGAGGACGGCACCACGATCGTCCTGGTGGAGCAGAACGCGAACATGGCCCTCCAGATCGCGACCTACGGCTACGTCATGGAAAACGGAAAGATCGTCATGGAGGGTCGTGCCGAGGATCTCCGGGAAAACCCCGACGTCAAGGAATTCTACCTGGGCATGGGGGCCGCCGGCACGGCGAAATCGTACCGGGACGTCAAGGCGTACAAGCGGCGCAAGCGGTGGCTCTGAAAGGCGGGCAATCGGGTGAAAAAGAGATCAAGGATGCCGAGGGATCTACGGGACGTGAAAACAAAGAGAGCCTATTTCGACGAGAAGGAAACGAGGAGCCCCGAGAAACGCCGGGAGGACCAGGCGAAGGAACTGGCGGCCATGATGCGGCTGGCCGCACGGAAATCCCCGCTCATCGGCAAGCAGATCGAGTCGCTGGGCGTCAAGCCCGTGAAGAGCAGCGCCTTCGATCTGCTGAGCAGACTCCCCGTCATCTCGCGGGAGAAGATCGTCCAGATGCAGATCGATGACCCTCCCTACGCGGGCCTGGGCAACCCGGAGGCCGCGATCGACCGGATCTTCACCTCGCCGGGGCCGGTCTACGAGCCTCACCTCTCGGAGTCGGACCCGATCTGGGCGAGGGCCTACCATGCCGCGGGCTTCGGGCCCGGGGACGTCGTCCTCAACGCGTTCTCCTATCACCTCGTCGCAGCCGGTCTCACCTTCCACGGCGGGCTGCGGAGGGTCGGGGCGACGGTCGTTCCCTCCGGCGCATCGAGTGCCGCCATCCAGGTCCAGCTGATCCGCGACCTGGGGGTGACCGGGTACACCGGCACCCCGAGCTTTCTCATGGCCGTCATCGAGAAGGCCGAGGAGGCGGGCCACGACTTCCGGAAGGACTTCAGGGTCCGCAGGGCCTCCTTCGCAGCGGAACCGCTCCACCCCGCGCTCCGGGAGGAATTCGAGAAGAGGTACGGGATCGACACCTACCAGATGTACGGGGCCACCGAGGTCGGCGACGTGGCCTACGAGTGCCGGGAGAAAGCGGGGTGGCACCTCTGCGAGGAAGTCATCGTCGAGATCCTCGATCCCGAGACGGGCCGGGAGGTTCCGACCGGCGAACTGGGCGAGGTGGTCGTCACGCGGCCCAACGGCATCTTCTTCCTGATGCGATTCGGCACGGGGGACCTCGCGAGGCTTCTCCCCGGTCGCTGTCCCTGCGGTAGGACCTCGCCGAGGCTTGCCGGAATCGCCGGGCGGGTAGGGGAGGCCGTGAAGGTCAGGGGCCTGTTCGTGGCGCCCAGCCAGCTGCGGAAAATCGCCGAGCGCTTCCCGCGCTGGAAGTTCCAGGTCGTCGTGACCCGGACGGCGAACCGGGACGTCCTCACGGTCCGCGTCGAGGCGCCGGAAACCGAACGGGGCAAGGAGGCCCTTGCCCCGTTCGAACGGTATTTCGCAGAGATCTGCACGGTCCGGGTCGACCGTCTCGAGGAGGTCCCGCCGGGGAGTCTCGCCGAGGGATACAAGGCGATCGTCGACGAGCGCAGCTGGAAATAGCCGTCGCCCTATTTCTTCACGACCGCCAGCACTTCCCGGATGTTCGGGAGCTCCTTGATCGGGTAGACCTTGATCCAGGCGACCTTCCCCTTTTCGTCGAGAAGGACGTTGGCGCGCTCCGAGAAGCCCTCCTTGCGGAACAGGCCGAGGGAGTGCGCAACCTTCCCGTGCGGCCAGAAATCGGCCAGGAGTCTCGTCTTGCTGATCTTCAGGGATTTCGCCCAGGCGGCCTTGCTCGGGACGCTGTCCACGCTGAGGCCGACGGCGACGGCCCCGGCGTTCTCGAAGACCTTCGCGTTTTTCTCGAGGGCCTGCATCTGCCTGGCGCAGATGGAGGTCCAGGCCAGGGGGTGGAAGGAGAGCAGCACCTTCTTCCCCTTCAGGGCGGAGAGCCTGAACTCCTGCCCGTTCTGATCCTTGAGCGTGAAGTCCCTGACGCTCTTCCCCACCGCGAGGGATTTTCCTGCCATGGCAACCTCCTTGTCATCCGGGGCTCTCACGCCCCGTCAATGCCGTGGTGCTCCTTTTTCCGGAACCACCCTTCGGGGTCGGAAAAGTAGTCCTCCGTGTCCTTGAGCGAAAGGTAGTGCTGGCGTTCCATCTTCGAGAGCAGATCGAAGAACGCCTTTTCCTTCTCGTCGGCCGATGCGTCGCGCAGCTCGGCGTAGAATTTCTCGCCCCGCGCCTCGAAGTCCAGGGCCGTCCGCACGGCCTTGAGGTCGTCGGTGTCGCCGGGGGCGGCGGATTGCGCCTTCAGCAGGAAATCCTTGAGGATGTCCTTGACGATCGTTCCCTTCACCTTCACGGGGAGCGACGCGGGCCACTTCTGCTGCGCTGTCCAGCGGGCGTGGATTTCCTTGAGCCGCTCGTAGTGCTCCAGCTCGTCGTCGGCGATCTGTTGGAACATGGCCTTGCCGAGGGGGTTCCGGCAACGCTCGGCGCTCTTGAGGTAGAATTCCCTCTCCCGCTGCTCGTTCGTCAGCGCCACCTCGAGAGCATTCAGACGATCCTCCTGTTTCATCGGGTCGCTCCTTTGCGAAGAGATTATCGGTCCCGTCGGCCGACGTACGCCATTATACCAGATCGGTTCGCCGCCGGAAACGGATTATTTCCTCCCGCCGCCGCGCTCCGGCGGGAAACCCCTTCCGCAACGCCGAGCACGCTTGAAAAACCCGGTCGGCCTGTGCAACAATGTCGCGGCTGACTCCAATCGGAAGGGCGGCCATGGGAAGAAAAATGATCTACGCCCTGCTCATCCTGCTTGTCGTCGTCGCCGGGTTCCTGGTGGCCCCCGTGATCCGGATCCGAATGGCCGATCCCGTCAGGCCCGTCGACGGCCGGGGCCCGCCCGCCGGGTCGGCGAAGCGTCTCCACGACCATGTGCACCATCTCAGCGTGACGATCGGGTCCCGCAGCGCCTTCGAGGAGGATCGGCTGACCCGGGCGAAGGAATACATCCTGTCCGTCCTGAAGCATCAGGGCGTCCCCGTGGATCGGCAGACCTTCGAGTTCGAGGGGAGGCCCTATGAGAACCTCGTCGTGACGATCGAGGGCCGTGAGCGGCGCGACGAGACCGTCATCATCGGCGCCCACTACGACACGATCGAGGGGACCCCGGGGGCCGACGACAACGCCAGCGGCGTCGCCGTGCTGCTCGAGCTGTGCCGCGCCCTGAGGGATTTCCGCCCGGAGCGGACGCTGAAGCTGATCTTCTTCACCCTCGAAGAACCTCCCGCGTTCAACACCTCCCGCATGGGGAGCCATGTCTATGCGGCTCAGGCGCGCGAGCGGGGCGAGCGGATCCACGGGATGATTTCACTGGAGATGGTGGGATACTACGCCGACGAGGAGGGCAGCCAGGCCTTTCCGCTGCCCGGCATGGGACAGATGTACTCGAACCGCGGAAACTTCATCGCGGTGGTGGGCAATCCGCCCTCCCGGGAGCTGGTCTCGTCGGTCGCGGGTGCGCTCAGGAGGGCATCGCCCCTTCCGGTGGAATCCCTGGCCGCCCCGGCGGTGGTACCCGGCATCAGCTTCTCGGACCACGGGTCCTTCTGGAAGATGGGCTATCGTGCGGTCATGATCACGGACACGGCGTTCTACCGAAACCCGAATTACCACACGGCCCGTGACACCATCGAGACGCTGCGCTTCGATCGGATGGCCGAGCTGCTGAGGGCCATGGTGCACGTCGCCCACACGCTGGCGGGCGTCTCCGAGACCGGGGAGGGCGAAATCCTGACCGTTCCGGCGCAGGGCGGGTGAGACGCACCGCCCCCGCTTCCGTCACGGCGTCTTCATGCCGACTGTGTGGTTCCGCACTCGCCATGCGCGATGCGGCATCCGGTCCGTTCCGGACCCTCCGGATGCCCGCTCCCCGCCTCTGCCAGGACAAGCTTCACGGGCATGACCCGCCGCCGTTCCATTTCCCGATTGCGGCACGGTCTCTCAGGCGGAGGCGGCGGCGATGTCGCGCACCTTCAGCTGGATGTTGGAGGAGCCGTTCCAGGTGTTGATCTGGGGGGTGAAGGCGATGTCCAGGCGGACCCCCTCGATGTCCTGTGCGTAATCGCCCCGGTTGAACCAGATGGAGCTGCAGGAGACCCCGTCGCCGTACACCCGCATCTTCAGGTGCTTGTTGCCCACGACGGTGGGGTAGGAGACCTGGACGTTGCGTGAGCAGAAGATGGGTTCGGGGTTCCGGATCCCGAAGGGGGCAAGGCGGTCGAACTGCGAGACGAGATCGTAGGTGATCCGGCTCAGGCTGCACTGGGCGTCGATGTGGGTCTCCTGGACCAGTTCCTGGACGACCAGCCCTTCCTTGACGATGTCCCCCAGCACCTCGCTGAGCTTTTCGATGTCGCCCTCCTTGACCGAGATCCCCGCGGCGTATCGATGCCCGCCGTAGGAGATGAGCAGGGGGTCGCAGAGCTTGAGGCCTTCGTAGAGATTGAACTCGGCGATGCTGCGCCCCGAGCCCTTGCCGATGCCGTCCTTGAGGCTGATGAGGATCGTGGGGCGGTAGAAGCGGTCGACGACCCGCGAGGCGACGATCCCGATCACGCCGGGGTGCCACTCCGGCGAGGCCAGGACCAGGGCCCCCTTTTCCCTCGCGTCCCCCATGGAGTCGATCCGGGCCATGATCTCGTCGAAGATCGTCTTCTCCAGGCGCTGTCGCTCCCGGTTGCACGCGTCGAGCCTGGAGGCGATCCGCTGGGCCTCGACGGGGTCTTCCGTCAGGAGAAGCCTCACGGCGTCGTCGGGGGCGCCCACCCGGCCCGCGGCATTGATCCGGGGGATGAGGGCGAAGGACGCCACGCCGGAGTCGATCACCGTGTTGCCCAGGCCGGCCGTGTCCCGCAGCGCCTTCAGGCCCACCCGGCGATCCTCGTTGAGCAGCTCGAGGCCGATCCGGGCGAAGATCCGGTTCTCGTCGACCAGCGGCGACAGATCGCCGATCGTGCCCAGGGCGACGAGGTCGAGGTAGTCCTTGAGATTCGGGTAGGGACGTCGCGCCCAGAATCCGATGTTGCGCAGGGCGCCGCGCAGCGCGATGAGGAAATTGAAGACGATGCCGACACCGGCCAGGTGCTTGAACGGGAAGGGGCAGTCACCGCGGTTGGGATTGATGACCGCCGCCGCCGCGGGGAGCGTCGCCGGGACCTCGTGGTGGTCCAGGACGATCGTGTCGATGCCCTGCGTGCGGGCGTATTCGATCTCCTCGCGGTCCGACACCCCGCAGTCGACCGTGACGATGAGCCGCACGTCCTGCGCCCTGAGGCGGTCGATGGCCTTTCGATTCAGGCTGTAGCCCTCGTCGACCCGGTCGGGGATGTAGTACAGGACGCATTCGTGGATCTCGCGGAGAAACCGGTACAGGATCGCCAGGGAGGTGATGCCGTCGGCATCGTAATCGCCGTAGATCGCCACCTTCTCGCCGCCCTGGACCGCACGGATGAGCCTTGCCACGCCTTCCTTCATGTCCTTCATGAGGAAGGGGCTGTGCAGATCGTGGAGCGAAGGGTTCAGGAATCGCCGCGCCGTTTCGAGGTCGGTGATGCTGCGGTTGACGAGAATCTGGGAAACGATGGGGTTCAGCTTGAATTCTTCTGCGAACAGAGCGCGGATATCCTCTTTGACCTCGGAGAGTTTCCAGCGTGTCGTCGGCAGCATAGAACCGTTTTCTTCCGCGGGCCCGATGGCAGGCCTGCGTCGTGGGCGCCAGGGATAGGGACGGCATTTATATTAGCAGTGTCAGGCTTCCTGTCAAGGGAAGAATTATTGGCTCTTGATCTTCGGCCGCGCCGATGTTACGGGTATCGCAGGATTTCCGCAGGGCCCGATCCCGGTGCGGCATGCGGGCGTGTCGACCGGACGGCGGCTTTTGGCATCGCCCGCTTCCCTTCCGTTGCGCGGGGCGACGGCACGCGGAAGGTCTTGCCGCGCGGAACCCTCGTTTCCGAAAGAATATGGCCGAGAAGACCCACCGACCGGGGGCTTCGGCGGTTTCGGTCCGCTGGAAAGATGCTGATCAACGCGCACACCTGGCTGCTGAAGGAATATGCCGGGGCCCGCCTGGGACTCGACAACCTCGACATCCTCCTCTACAACGTGATGCCCGACATCCTTCCCATTCACCGGGAGATCACGCCCGAGATGACGCACCGGATGGAGAGGCTCGGCGGCCTGCCGCCCGGACGCGAAAGGGTCCGGTTCATCCAGTTTCACCTGCTCGTCGACGACCTGTCCCACCATGGCCGCATCACGCACCACGGCCACGACCGTTCCGAGAACGAGTCGGGGGGCTACGCCTTTCTCAAGGGGGCCGCGCTCGCCGGGGACATGATGGGGATGCACCGGCGGCTCGGCTCGCCCATCGACGGCGACGAGGCGCTCTACCGCTCACACCTCATCATCGAGATGGCCGTCGACCTGGTGATTCACCGGCGAAACCCGGGGGTCATGGATCTCTTCTCCCGGGCCGTGGAGGCGACCCTCGAGGACCGCATCGATGGGCTCATCGACACGCTCAGCTGGGCCTACGCGATGTCGGGCCGGCTCGCGCGGGATGCGGTGCTGCAGGGGCTGGCGGCCTACCGGCGGGAAATCCTGCGGCGATCGGTGAGCCTCGAGGGCCGGGTCGACCTGTTCCTCTGGAAGTTTTTCGGGGGGGACGCCGGGGACTCGGTGCGGCAGGGCGTGCGGGATCTCCTGGAGAGGGGAATCGAAAGCGTCGCCGACCACGAACGCTTCCTGTCGGCGACGCTTCGGGCAATCGCGGCGTCGGGGTTCGACGGCGGCCTATAGGGCCTTGCGCACGGAGCCCGATCGCAGGCAGCGGGTGCAGACCTTCATCCGCTTCACGGACCCTTTGCTGTCCACGACCTGGAGCTTCTGGAGATTGGGGTACCAGACGCGTTTCGTTTTGTTGTTGGCGTGACTGACGTTGTGACCCACCACCGGGCCCTTGCCGCAGACATCGCAGACTCTGGCCATAACAGACACCTCGCGAAAAGAATCGGTCCGCTTATCTAAACCAAGGACGGGGAGAATGCAAGCGTTTTTTAGTTTTTCATCGTGACGGGCTGCCCCGTCGACTCGAGGACCAGCATCCAGATGTTGCCCCGGGGGTCGATCATCTTCCGCCGGGCGGCCACGGCCCGGAACGGCAGGTGCACGTAGGCGTCGTTGACGAGACCCACGAGCATGCCCGTCTTTCCCGCCATCCCCGCGTGGACGGCGTACTGGGCGAGCACGCCGCACATGATGCTGTCGCTGGCGTTGGCGGGCACGCTGCGGATGATGTAGCTCGGGTCGATGTACTTGAGGTTGATCTCGATGCGTCTCTTCCGGAAGTACTCTTCGATCCGGTCCTTCAGCAGGACCCCGATGTCGTTGAGCCGGATGTTGCCCGAGGCGTCACGGCGGACCGGGCCTGTCCGGTCGAAGAGGTTCTGCCCCGCGCCCTCGGCCACGATGATGACGGCATGATGCCGGGCGAGCATCCGCTTCTCGAGGTGGCGCAGGAACCCGTTTTCCCCGTCGAGGTCGAACGGCACTTCGGGGATGAGGACGAAATTCGCATCCCCCTGGGCCAGGGCCGCCGAGGCGGCGATGTGACCGGACTGGCGCCCCATCAGCTTCACGAGGCCGATCCCCATGGGCGCGCCCTTCGCCTCCACGTGGGCGCACTGGATCGTCTTGACGGCCTCGGAGATGGCCGTGTCGAACCCGAAGCTCTTCTGGATGAGGACGAGGTCGTTGTCGATCGTCTTGGGGATGCCGATCACGCCGATCTTCAATTTCCGGCGGGCCGTCTCCTCGGTGATCAGCTGGGCGGCCTGCATCGTGCCGTCCCCGCCGATGACGAAGAAGAGATTGATGTTCATCCTCTCCAGGGAGTCCACCATCTCGACGATGTCCTGATTGCCCCGCGACGAGGAGAGGATGCTGCCCCCGAGATCCTGGATGTCCTTGACCACATCGGGGGTCAGTTCCAGAAATTCGTGGCCGTATCGCGGGATCAGGCCCTGGAAGCCGTACTTCACCCCGATGATGTTCCGGACCCCGTAGCGGAAATGGAGCTCCATGACCAGGGCGCGCAGCACGTCGTTGATCCCGGGGCACAGGCCGCCGCAGGAGACCACGGCCGCCTTGACCTTCTGGGGCTCGAAGTAGATCGTCTCCCGGGGACCGGCCACCTCCAGGGATACCGACGGCAGGGGCCGCGTCTGCCGCGCATCGACGGTGATGTCGCTCAGGACCCTCTCGTCGTCGCTCTTGAAGTAGCCCACCGTGAGCGGCGAGGGGATCTTGGGTCTGCCGAGGCTCTCGATCTTGAAATCCGGCTGTGTCTTCTTCATCTCTCCGCATCTTTCGCTGCAAGGTGTCCCGCCTTCATGCCCGAGAGGACCTCCCCCTCGAACCCGAGGCCCGCAAAGATCATCCCCCCGGTCAGAAAGACGTTCGGGAGCGGGGAGCGGACCGGGAAGCTCATCAGGCCGGGCAGGGAAAGGCCCGTGAACCGGTATCGGGGGTTCACGACCTGCTGGTAACGCCGTGCGATGTCGATGGAGCCGTCGAGATCCATGAAATCGATGTTCTCCCGCAGGAAGGGCAGGAACCCTTCCAGCGACTGCAGCATGCCCTCGGCGGCGGCCCGGAGCTCCCCGTCCGGCATCCCGACGGGGGACCGGGGCAACAGAGCCGTGACCGCCAGCGTCCTCTTCCCCTGGGGCGCCAGGGCCGTGTCGTCGGCCACGCTCGCCTCGAGGAACAGCCACGGGCACTCCCCCCCTGCGGGGGGCTCGGGCACGTGGATGATGTATTCGCCCATGCGGTCGGGAAGCCCCCGGTTGTCGACGCCCAGGTGCAGGGTGAAGGGATACCGGCGGATCTCGACCTTCCGGAGCCGGCGGGCGAGCCGGGAGAGCCTGCCGTTCGAGGACAAGACCTTTTCCAGGGCCGGGGACTTTGCGCTGATGACCAGTTGCTGCGCGAGCAGGCCGGCCGTCTTGCGCCTCGACCGGATGTCCACCTCGATCCTGCCGCCCGCCCGGACCGCGACGACCGAACAATCCGGGAGGGTCTCCCCGCGCAGCTCCTCGTAGCGCTTCCGGAGCTGCCCGAGCATCCGCTGCTTGCCCCCGAAATGATAGTAGAGCCCCCGCCAGGGCAGCGAAAGCAGGTAGGCCGAGCAAAGGGGCTTGGCGTGGTTGACGTGCAGGTTCGACAGCAGGGTGAGCTCCGAGTCGAAGACCGCACCGAGGGAGGGCTGCTTTGCGGCGGAACGGATCTTCTGCTCGAGCCTCCAGATCTCGCCCATGACGAAGGGCATGTCGAGGCAGCTCTTCATCAGGCCCTTGAGGGAGCGGTCCCGGGTCTCGAGGGTCTCGCGCACCGCGCGCTCGAGGGTTTCGCCCACCTTGGCGACGGACTGGTACAGGGCGTGGATCTGCCGGTCATCGCCGGGATACTCCCGGGCGAGATCCCGCAGGAGGGCGTCGCGGTCCAAGAAGAAGTCGATGCGGTGCTCGGACAGGATGACCTGCAGGGCCGGGTTCAGCGGCGAGACGCGGGAGGGTTCCGGCAGGGGGATGTTGAGCTCCGAGAGCAGCCGAGAAAAGATCTGCCCCGGGGCGAAACCGCTCCAGGGGAAGGGATCGACGTTGAAGTGGTAGCCCGAACGCACGAGGCCGTCCTCGAGGCCGGACTCGGAGACCAGCAGGGTCTTGCGGCCGTAGCGGGCGGCAAGCAGCGCGGCGACGAGGGAACTGAGGTCGCTGCCGATGACGATCACGTCGTACATGGTTTGCGTTCCCGGCCCCCGGCGGGGGCCCTTCGAGGATGTCTCATTTTGCTGAAAGAGGCCCCCCTTGTCAAATGCGATGATCGGGCCCCGGTCGATTCCACGGCCGCCGCGAAGCCCGGCAGCCGGCTCGAAACTCTCTGCGTCGGCTCTCCGCTCGCGCAAACAGGCTCTGCGCGATCCGTGCAAGTCGCTGCACGGCCCGGGTGCAGGGCAACGGCCTCGAGGATCCATCAAAAATCGGTGACGGGCGGGTTGTGCCGGGGGCTGTCTTCCGGCTCCGGGTGGCCCAGGACGCGCACCTTGCGCCCCTCGACGTGCAGTTTCCCCTCGGCGTAGAGACGGATGGCCTGCGGGTAGATCCGGTGCTCTTCCTTGAGGATGCGCCGCGAGAGGGTTTCCTCGGTATCCGTGTCGTAGACGGGAACGACGGCCTGGATGATGATGGGGCCCGTGTCCACGCCCTCGTCGGCGAAATGGACCGTGCAGCCGGAGAACTTCACCCCGTAGTCGAAGGCCTTCTTCTGGCCGTGCGTGCCGGGGAACGAGGGCAGAAGGGCCGGGTGGATGTTCATGACCCGCATCGGGAAGGCGCGCAGGAAAAGGGGGGAAAGGACCCGCATGAACCCGGCCAGCACCACCAGCTCCACGCCGCGGGCCTGCAGCGTGTCGACGACGTGTCGGTCGTAGGCCTCGCGGTCGGCGAAGCCCGCGTGCTCGATCACGACGGCCGGAATCCCGTGCTTTCGCGCCCGCTCGAGGGCGAAGGCCGCGGGGTTGTTGCTGACGATGACGCCGATCTTCGCGGGCAGGGCCCCTTTTTCGATGTTGTCGATGATGGACTGCAGGTTGGAGCCGCTCCCCGACACGAGGACGCCCAGGTTCACGATTCTCGTCATGGATGCACTCCGGCCCTCCCGGGTCAGGCGATGATGACGGGCGGGCCTTCCGGCGCTCTCTTCTCGATCGAGCCGATCAGGTAGGCCTTCTCTCCCAGGGCCCCCAGGCGCTCGAGGACCTCCGGGGCCGCCTCTCCGTCGACGATGACCATCATCCCGATCCCCATGTTGAAGACGCGGAACATCTCGGCATCCTCGATCGGGCCGTGTTTCCGGATGGCCTGGAAGACGGCGAGCTCCGGCCAGCTTCCCCGGTGGATCACGGCCGCGCAGCGCTCGGGCAGGATGCGGGGGATGTTGTCGTAGAAGCCGCCGCCCGTGATGTGGACGAGCCCCTTGAGACTGAAGTTCTTGTTGAGATTGAGGATGCTCTTGACGTAGATCCGCGTCGGCGTGAGCAGCTCCTCGCCCACGGGCAGCAGCAGGCCCTCCACGGGGTCGTTGGCCTGCAGGCCGCAGCGGTCGAAGAAGACCTTGCGGGCCAGCGACAGCCCGTTGCTGTGAATGCCGCTCGAGGCCAGGCCGATGATCTTGTCGCCGATGCCGACCCGGGAGCCGTCGATGAGCTTGTCCGCCTCGACGATGCCGACGCAGAACCCGACGAGCTCGTAGTCCCCCTCGCCGTAGAAGCCGGGCATCTCGGCCGTCTCGCCCCCCAGCAGGGCGCAGCCCGCGTCCCGGCAGCCCTTGACGACGCCCTCGATCAGCTGCCTGCCGATCTCGATGTCGACGGAGCCCGACGCGATATAATCGAGGAAGAACAGCGGCTCGGCGCCCTGGACGATGACGTCGTTGACGGACATCGCCACGAGGTCGATGCCGATCGTGTTGTAGCGGTTCATCATGCGGGCGACGTTGAGCTTGGTGCCCACGCCGTCCGTGGAGGCCACGAGGACGGGGTCCCTGTACTTGACCTTGTCGAGATGGAACAGACCCCCGAACCCCCCGAGGCCGCCCATGACCTCCTTTCGGAAGGTGGTCTTGACGAGCGGCTTGATCACATCGACAAACCGGTTCCCCTTGTCGATGTCGACGCCGGAGTCCCTGTACGAAACATCGCCCCCCATATGCACCCCTCGGCTGCGCGGCAAAAAAAGCGGAATGGACAGACAGAACCCGCTCGGCGGACAGTCGCAGGCACCATATCCGAAAGTTGCGGGCTTGTCAATTCGTTCCTGGCCGACGGGTCAACTCGAGCCTTGTGCCGGGGAAGGAATTTTGATAGACATATCGGGACGTTCCATCTCGATCGGGCCCGGGCTCGCAGCGGGCCCGGCATCGGGGACGGCCGCCGCGGCACGGCGGGGGCCGGTGAGGGAAGAGGGACATGGAAACCCTGAAACAGGCCTTGGAGAAGATCGAGACCCCCCTGCGCTTTTCCGCCGGCAATGACTTTCGGAACCTGACCCTCGTGCGCAATCTCGAAGAGCCGCTCCGGAAAAAGATCGCCGGCCTGCGTGACGTGCTCCCTCAGAAGGTGACGGACACCGAGCGCGCCGGCCGCATGGCGATGCGGCTGGCGGCGCTCGACGGGATCGTTTCGGGCTTCGACGCCGCATCCCCGGAGGACCGAAAGAGGCGGGTCTCCGAGGGCCTCGCCTGCATCGACGCCCTGAAGGGGGAACTTGCCGGCTCCGGGGACGACGACGGCCGTGCCGTGCCGCAGGGTGTCCCGCGGGAGGCCCTCGCCTCGCTCGAGGAGGCCGTGGAGAAGCTCACCCGGCCGGCCCAGTTCGTCAAGGGGGTGGGACCCAAGATCGGCCGGCTCCTCGAACGCAAGGGGCTCAAAACCGTCGAGGACCTCCTCCTGTTTTTGCCCCGGAAGTACGAGGACCGCCGTCACATCAAGCCCATCGCCCGTGCCGAGGCGGGGAGGAAGGAAACCGTCGTCGGCACCGTTGTCCGGGCCGACATCCAGCCGTACCGCAAGCGGAAGGTCTTCGAGGCGGTGATCCGGGACGACTCGGCGGCCCTGAAGGCGAAGTGGTTCAAGGGCAGCTTTGCCTATCTGCGCAACGTCTTCAAGCCGGGCAGCCGGGTCATCCTGACCGGCGAGATGCGGGTCTACCGGTTCGAGCCCGAGATGATCCATCCCGATTACGAGATCCTCGAGGAGGGGGAGGAAGGCCATCTGCATTTCAAGCGGATCGTCCCGATCTACTCCGAGACGGAGGGGCTCGGGCAGAAGCACCTGCGCCGGATTCTCCTGCACGCCGTCGAGGACTACGCCCGCTACATGCCGGGGCCGATCCCGCGGGACATCTGCGAGCGGCAGGGCCTGATCGACATCATCGAGGCCGTCCGCGCCGTGCATTTCCCCGGCCCGGAGGAGGACGTGAACCGACTCAACGCCATGCGTTCCGAAGGCCATCGCCGGCTCATCTTCGACGAGCTGTTCTATTTCGAGCTCGCCATGGCCCTGAAGCATGCGGGAAACGTCCTCGACGAGGGGATCGCCTTCAAGACGGGGGGGGAACTGACGGGCCGGTTCCTGTCCATCCTGCCCTTCGGGCTCACGGCGGCACAGAGCCGCGTGATCGCGGAGATCCAGGGGGACATGGCGCGGCCGTCTCCGATGCACCGTCTGCTGCAGGGCGACGTGGGCAGCGGTAAGACGGTCGTGTCCATGGCGGCCATGCTGACGGCCTGCGAGAACGGCTACCAGGCGGCCCTCATGGCCCCGACGGAGATCCTCGCGGAACAGCATCACCGCAACGTCGGGCGGTGGGCGGAGTCGCTGGGCCTCAAGACGGCCCTGCTGCTGGGCGGCCTGCGCAGCCCGGAAAAGAGGGAGATCGCGCGGCAGATCGAGGCGGGAGAGGTCCACATCGTCGTGGGCACCCACGCCCTCATCCAGGAAGGGGTGGACTTCCGGAAGCTGGGCCTCGTGGTCGTCGACGAGCAGCATCGCTTCGGGGTCGTGCAGCGCGCCACCCTGCGCGCCAAGGGCGCCAACCCGGACGTGCTGGTCATGACGGCGACCCCCATCCCCCGAACGCTCGCGATGACCGTCTATGGGGATTTGGACATCTCGGTCATCGACGAGATGCCCCCGGGGAAGACGCCCGTCCGGACGAAGGTCTTCTACGAGCGGGAGAGGCCCCGGGTCTACGAGATCATCCGGAAGGAGATCGCGAAGTCCAACCAGGTCTTCATCGTCTACCCCCTCGTCTCGGAGTCGGAGGCCCTCGATCTCAGGGACGCCACCCGCATGGCCGAGCACCTGCAGCGGGATGTGTTTCCCGAGCTCCGTGTCGGGCTGATCCACGGCCGGATGAAGGCGCAGGAAAAAGAGCGGATCATGCAGGCCTTCAACGGCCGTGCCCTCGACATCCTGGTGGCCACCACCGTGATCGAGGTGGGCATCGACATCCCCCGGGCCTCCCTGATGGTGATCGAGCATGCCGAGCGGTTCGGCCTCGCGCAGCTCCACCAGCTCAGGGGGCGGGTGGGCCGCAGCGACATTCCCTCCTACTGCATCCTGATGACCGGCTCCCGGGGATCCGAGAACGCGCGCAAGCGCCTCGGCATCATGGAGCAGACCCAGGACGGCTTCCGGATCGCGGAGGCGGACCTCGAGATCCGGGGACCCGGGGAGATGATGGGGACGCGCCAATCCGGCATCCCCGATTTCCGCGTGGCCGACATCCTGCGCGACGGCAGGCTGCTGGGCGATGCGCGCGCGGAGGCGTTCCGACTGGCGGAGAAAGACCCCCGCCTCCAGAGGCCGGAGCACGCGCTGCTGCGGGAGGTCCTGCTGTGGAGGTGGGAGAGCCGTCTCGATCTGGCCCGGACGGGCTGACGCCGCCTTGGATTTCTTTTGACAAGACAACGATTTTCACTATAATCGGAGCCTTCGAACGTCCTGCACGGCGGCCCGCGCCGCAGGCGGTGCAGACAGGAGCCAGCGCATGAAGACCATCCAGGCCGGCCTGATCGGCTTCGGCAACATCGGCTCGGGAACCGTGAAGCTTCTCGCGGAAAACGGCGGTCTGATCGAGAAGCGTCTCGGGGCGAGGATCGTCATCCGGAAAATCGCCGACCTCGACCTGAAAACGCCCCGCCCGGTGGCGGTGGACCGAAAGATCCTGACCCGCGACGCACGGGCCGTCCTGAGCGACCCGGAGATCTCGATCGTCATCGAGCTGGTCGGGGGGTATGAACCGGCGAAGGGCTTCATCCTCGAGGCCATCCGCCGGGGCAAGCACGTGGTGACGGCCAATAAGGCCCTGCTGGCCACCTACGGTGACGAGATCTTCAAGGCCGCCGAGCGGCACGGGGTCAACATCGGCTTCGAGGCCAGCGTCGGGGGCACCATCCCCGTGATCAAGACGCTGCGCGAGAGCCTGGCGGCCAACCGGATCCGCTCCATCTTCAGCATCCTCAACGGGACCACGAACTTCATCCTCACCAAGATGAGCGACGAGGGCAAGAACTACAAGGCGGTGCTCCGGGAGGCGCAGGCGCTCGGCTTCGCCGAGGCCGACCCCACCTTCGACGTGGAGGGGATCGACACGGCGCACAAGCTCGGCCTCGTGCTCGCGCTTTCCTACGGCAAGCGGGTCGACCTCGCGGAGATCTACCGGGAGGGCATCACCGGGGTGAGCCAGCAGGACATCGAGTTCGCCCGGGAACTGGGCTACAAGATCAAGCTGCTGGCCATCGCGATCCAGCGGGGGGACGCCGTCGAGGCGAGGATCCACCCCACCATGATCCCCTTCGATCACCTGCTGGCGAGCGTCAACGGCAACTACAACGCCCTGCACATCCGCGGCGACGCCTCGGGTTCCGTCTTCCTCTACGGTCAGGGGTCGGGGATGATGCCGACGGCGAGCGCCGTCGTGGCCGACCTGATCGACATCGCGCGGGACATCCAGAAGGGGATTTCCCGGCGTGTCCCGTCGCGCACGCTCTCGGAGGACGGGATCGAGGAGATCGACCTGATGCCCATGGAAGAGATCGTGACCAATTACTACTTCCGGTTCTCCGCCCTGGACCGGCCCGGCGTGCTGTCGAAGATCTCGGGGATCCTCGGGAAGCACAACATCAGCATCGCCGCCGTCATCCAGAAGGGCAGGGCGATCGACAAGTCGGGGTCCGTGCCCGTGGTCATGACGACGCACGAGGCGAGGGAGAGGGACGTGCGGGTGGCCCTGAAGGAGATCGACCGTCTGGCCGTCCTGAAGGGCAAGACGGTGCGGATCCGCATCGAGGACGACAGGCTGAAATGAAATACGTGGTGCTGCTCGGTGACGGCATGGCCGACTGGGCGATCGAGAGTCTGGGCGGGAAGACCCCGCTGGCCCACGCGAAGACCCCGAACATGGACCGGATCGCCCGCGAGGGGACCCTCGGGCTCATCGACACGGTCCCGAGAGGTATGAAACCGGGAAGCGACGTGGCCATCCTCTCCGTGCTCGGCTACGACCCCGCGGTCTGCTACACGGGACGCGGCCCGCTCGAGGCGGCCAGCATGGGGGTGCACCTGGAGCCGGAGGACCTGGCCTTCCGCTGCAACCTCGTCACCCTCGGCGAGGGGCCCGACCCCGTCATGGTCGACTTCACGGCGGGGCATATCACCTCCGACGAGGCACGGGAGATCATTCGGGACATCGACCGCGAAATGGGGACGGAGACGCTGAAATTCCACCCCGGCGTGGGGTATCGCCACCTGCTCGTCTGGAAGGGCGGCGGGCCCGAGGTGGAGACCACGCCGCCCCACGACATCACGGGACAGCCGACGGCGGCGTGGCTCCCGAAGGGGAAGGGCGCCGAAGACGTGCTCGGCGTCATGCTGCGCACCCGGGCGATCCTGAAGGACCACCCCGTGAACCGCCGGCGGGCCGGCCTGGGGAAGAGGCAGGCGACCTCCGTCTGGCTCTGGGGACAGGGCGGCAAGCCCGCGATGGATCCCCTGTCGGTGAAGTACGGCCTCAGCGGGGGCATGATATCGGCCGTGGATCTCCTCAACGGCCTCGGGGTCTACGCGGGCCTCGAGATCCTCCGGGTGCCGGGGGCCACGGGCTACATCGACACGGACTACGTCGGCAAGGCCCGCAGGGCCCTCGAGGCGCTCGGGGAAAAGGACTTCGTGTTCGTCCACGTGGAGGCCCCCGACGAGATGGGGCACGAGGGAAACCTCGAGGGGAAGGTGAAGGCCATCGAGGATTTCGACGGCAAGGTGGTGGGCACCGTGCTCGAGGGGATCGGGCGTCACGGCGATTACCGCGTCCTCGTGCTGAGCGACCACCCCACGCCGATCGCGAAAAAGACCCACACGGCCGAGCCGAGCCCCTTTGCCGTCCTGTGCTCCCGGCGGGACGACAACGTGCGGGGGCCCGAGGGGTACAGCGAGGAAGCGGCGCGCCGGGGGGGGCTCGTCGTGACCCCGGGATGCCTGCTGATGGAGGGGTTCATCGGCGACTGGAGACGGTTCGTTGAAGACAGGCGCCGTTAAGATCCGGGTCATCTACGCCGACACCGACGCGATGGGGATCGTCTACCACACGAACTACATCCGCTGGTTCGAGATCGGCCGCACGGAGCTCATGCGGGAGGCGGGGCTCGTGTACAGCGAGATGGAGAAGGAGGGGTTCTTCCTCCCCCTGACGGAGCTGGCATGCCACTATCTCTACCCGGCGCGCTACGACGACGTCGTGCTCGTCGAGACCCGCATCGAGTACTTCCGGCGAGCCAGCGTGAAGTTCGCCTACGAGATCTGGGACGAGGGCAGAGAGCGGCTGCTCGCGGAGGGCTCCACGCTCCATGCCTTCCTGAACCGGGAGGGAAAGATCGTGCGGGCCCCGGCCCGGGTGGGGGAGATCTTCAAGGCGATGCAGGAGGGCGGGCCCGGCGGGTGAGCCGGGCGGTGCGGGACGGTTCGGAGAACAGCACGTCGGGCCGATGCCCGATCATTTTTTGATCGACACCGGAGAACGGGATCATGGTTGCAGCAAAGTTGGACAAGAAGGACCTGGAACAGCCCGATGCCTTTCAGGAGGCCATGGGGAAGATCATCGGGTATGGCGCCGCGAACCGGCGAACCCTCGTGGCCGCAGGCGGGGCGATCGTCCTGGCGATCATCCTGGCCGGCGGGTATTTCTATTACACGTCGTCCCAGGAAACCGACGCGGGCAGGCTGTATTTCGACGCGCGCATCCGGGCGATGAAGGCAAACCCCATGGGCACGGGCACGGCCGGTCCCGAAGCCGTCAAGGCGCTGGCGGATCTCGTGGAGAAGTACCCCTCGACCCATGCCGCCCAGAGCGCCCGCTACGAGCTGGGAAGCCTCTACTTCGGCGCGGGCGAGTATGACCGGTCCATCCAGGTTTACCGGGACTTCCTCGATCGGGCGTCAGGCGGGGACATCCGGGCGATCTACGCCTGGTTCGGGATCGGTTACGCCCACGAGGCGAAAAAGGAGTACGAGAAGGCCCTGGAGGCCTTCGGCCGGGTCGCCTCGATGAACCCCGGGGCCGTGCACGAGGGGATCAGCTACCGGAACCTCGCGCGCATCCACGAGGAGATGAACGACCGCGGCAAGGCGCTGGATTACTACAGGAAGGCGCTGGAGAAGACCAAAGACCCCGCGGCGGCGACACTCCTGAAACGCAAGATCGCACAGCTGGGATAGACAAAGACGGAGCGGAACGATGCTGGAACTGATGTCGGGAAACGAGGCGATCGCACGGGGCGCCTGGGAGTGCGGCGCCACCTTCGGCGCGGGCTACCCCGGGACGCCGAGCACGGAGATCCTGGAGGCCTTCGCCCAGTACAAAGGGGTCTACGCCGAGTGGTCGCCCAACGAGAAGGTGGGGCTCGAGGTGGCCATCGGGGCCGCCTTCGCCGGGGCCCGGGCCATGGCGGTGATGAAGCACGTGGGCGTCAACGTGGCGGCCGACCCCCTGTTCACCGTCAGTTACACGGGAACCAACGGGGCGCTCGTGATCATCACGGCCGACGACCCCTCGCTGCACAGCTCGCAGAACGAGCAGGACAACCGCAACTACGCCAAGTTCGCCAAGATCCCCATGCTGGAGCCCGCCGACAGCCAGGAGGCCAAGGACTTCATCAAGCTCGCCTTCGAGCTCTCCGAGCGATTCGACACGCCCGTCTTCCTGCGCACGACGACCCGCGTGTCCCACTCCAAGAGCGTCGTCCGGACCGAAGAGCAGTCGGCCGTCGGGGACCGGACCGACATCCGTCACCTGCCCCTCAAGTACGTCATGGTCCCCGTCAACGCGCGTGCCCGGCGCGTCGAGGTGGAGAAGCGCATGCAGGCTCTCCGCGAGTGGGCGGAGACCTTCCCGGGCAACCGGGTGGAGATGGGCTCCCCCGAGGTGGGCATCATCACGGCGGGCATGCCCTACAACTACGCCAAGGATGCCTTCCCGGAGTACTCCTACCTGAAGCTCGGCCTGGTTCACCCCCTGCCCGAGAAGATGATCCGCGACTTCGCCTCGAGGGTCAAAACGCTCTACGTCGTCGAGGAGCTGGACCCCTTCATCGAGGAGCAGGTGAGGGCCATGGGGATTGCGGTATCCGGCAAGGCCGTTTTTCCCTACACCAACGAGTTCGACCCCGGCGTGATCGAGCAGGGCGTGACCGGGAGATCGTCCGCCGCGGCCGTCACGCTGCAGACCATCCCGCCGCGGCCGCCGAACCTGTGCCCCGGCTGCCCGCACCGGGCGCTCTTCTACGCCCTGGGCAAGACCAAGGCCTTCGTCTCGGGCGATATCGGCTGCTACACCCTCTCCTACATGAAGCCCCTGTCGGCCATGGACAGCTGCATCTGCATGGGCGCGAGCATCGGGATCGCCCACGGGATGAGCAAGGCGCTGGGGCCGAAAGGGAAGGGGAAGGTCGTCGGGGTCATCGGCGATTCGACCTTCATCCACTCGGGGATCACGACGCTGCTCAACACGGCCTACAACCGCAGCGACGCCGTCTTCATCATCGCCGACAACCGCACGACGGCGATGACGGGCATGCAGGAGCACCCCGCGACGGGGTACACCCTGCAGGGGGAGAAGACCCGGGAGCTCGATTTCGCGGCCCTGGGAAAGGTCCTGGGCATCGACAGCGTCGAGGTCATCGACCCGCTTGACTACAAGAACACGACGGACGTGCTGAAGCGTGAGCTCGCGAAGGACGGGCCCTCGCTGATCATCTCCCGTTCGCCCTGCGTGCTGTTGATGAGCAAGAAGGCCGACCGGGCCAAGCCCTTTTTCACGGACCCCGACCTGTGCATCGGGTGCAAGGTCTGTCTGAGCTGCGGATGCCCGGCCATTTCCTGGAAGGATTTCGAGAAGTCGGGCATGCCCCCGAGACCGGAGCGCAAGAAACAGAAGGGGATCGCCGTGATCGACGCGGACCTGTGCACGGGCTGCAGCCTCTGCGCACAGCTCTGCCGGCAGGAAGCGATCATGCGGGAGGGTGCATAGGGTCATGGAAAACAGCGTGAAGAGCCTGCTGCTGGCCGGTGTCGGGGGACAGGGGATCCTTCTGGCGAGCGACATCATCTGCAAGGTCATGATGGGGAAGGGCCACGACGTCAAGAAGAGCGAGGTGCACGGCATGGCCCAGCGCGGCGGCTGCGTCACGAGCCACGTCCGGTACGGCCGGAAGGTGTACTCGCCCCTTGCCAAGAGGGGGGACGTCGACATCATCGTCTCCTTCGAGAAACTCGAATCGCTCCGGTACCTCGATTATCTCAAGCCGGGCGGGCTCGTGCTCGTGAACGACGAGGAGATCTATCCTCCCTCGGTCAGCCTCGGCGAGGCGGATTACCCCGAGGACATCTACGAAATCCTGCGGGCCCGCCTCGGTGCGGAAAACGTGAAAGTGGTGAGCGGCCCCGAACTCGCCGCGAAGGCGGGAAACCGCAGAGCCGTCAACACCGTCATGCTGGGCGCCGTGTCCCGTTTCATTCCCGGGGTCGACGCCGGCGACTGGAAACGGGTCCTCACGGAGATGCTGCCGGAAAAGATCGTCGAGGCGAATCTCAGGGCCTTCGACCTGGGTCGGGCCGCCTGATCGATGGGCCGGCGGGCTATTGACGGGACGCGGATCGATCCCTAACTTAACGGCGTATCCCAAACCCACAGGCGCGAAGAAAGAGCATGGCCGACGATTATTACAAGGTCCTTGGACTGGACAAGGGTGCCGGCATCGAGGACATCAAGAAAGCGTACCGCAAGCTCGCCTTGAAGTACCATCCCGACCGCAACCCCACCGACAAGAAGCGGGCCGAAGAGAAGTTCAAGGAGATCAGCGAGGCCTACGCCGTTCTCAGCGACCCTGAAAAACGTAAACAATACGATGAGTTCGGGACAGATGCCTTCCGGCAGAAGTTTTCCCAGGAAGACATCTTCCGCAACTTCGACATCAACGACATCCTGCGGGGGTTCGGCTTCGGGAACCTAGGGGGGGAGTTCACCTGGTTCGGCGGCGCGGGGGGCCAGGGCGGCAAGAGGCGCGTTTACACGCAGCGCCGTGCGGATCCCTTCGGGGACATCTTCGGGGAACAGGCCTACGGCCATCGGGAGCAAGCCCCTTCCAAGGATCAGGATATAGAGTATAACCTTACGATTTCGTTGGAGGAATCGGTTCTCGGGGCCGAGAAGAAGCTCTCCTTGAGAAAGGGCGACATCACCGAGGAGGTCAGCGTGAAGATCCCTGCAGGGATTTCCTCCGGCAAGAAGCTGCGCCTCGCCGGCAAGGGGCTCCGGTCGCCGTACGGGGGGCCTGCCGGGGATCTGTACCTCAACATCCAGGTGCTCCCGCATCCCATATTCTCGCGTGACGGCGACGATCTGTATGTGGAGAAAACCGTCAGTTTCTCCCAGGCCTGCCTGGGAACGACGATCGATGTGCCCACCCTGGGCGGACCGCCCAAGCGAATGAAGGTTCCCCCGGGAACCCAGAGCAACACCAAGATCCGCATGAAGGGCTTCGGGGTTCCCCATCTGAAAGGCGAAGGTCGGGGGGACCAGTACGTGCGGATCTTCGTCGACGTCCCCAAGAGGCTCAACGCCAGGCAGACCGAGCTGATCAAAAAGCTCGCCGAAGTGGGCCTTTAAGGTCCGTTGCGATTGTTCTGCAGAAAATCACGGATCTGAACCGAATCTTCCTGTCTTTGATTCCCCTCGGACCATACCCTGGGCGGGCTTCGATGTTTTTGTTCGCTCGAAAGGGGACTACATGTCAGCAATTAAAGAAATGCAATATATGCAATTAGTTGTTGATATATATGAAAGTAGATTATCATAATAATAAAATAATCGGTTCATCATATATCAATAAGTGACTGTTATGAAAGAACAATTGTAATTATAAGAAATGTTCTGAAAGGCAAAGAATTTGGTCTCATAAATTTAGATATTATTTTAAATGCAATGATATGAATGAAAATATTGAAACTTGGCTTAACGTTAAAGCGCTGCGATCTCAGCCTGCCGCCAGGCAGGGTGACCGACAGGTAAACTGCGGGGCCGCGCCATTAACACAAGGAGGTGCGTCAAACAGTATGTCTGATAAGATATGTTATGTAAACTTTAGTATTGCATGATTCTCGCGTCATGGTTTGACGATCTCCATGTCTCCCTGGACCGCCAGCGCATCCCCCGCTACGATGAGTACGCCGAGAACCCCGTCGATGGACATGGCCTTTGCGAGCCCCTTTCGTATATCCTTCCTGCTGCGCACAACGTTTCCCGCCGCCGTTGCCGCAGCATCGGCCAGCGCCGCCGATTTCGACTTGATGCAGACCGCATCGGCAACGCCTAAGCTCAAGGAGTGCCCTACCGTTGCCGACGATGTGCAGAGACCCAGGGGCGTCTGGCCGGAACGGATCTTCAGGGCGATCCTTCCGCTCAGCGGCGATGTGCCGGCGAATATCCCGACAGCAATATCTTCTTTTACATTCATATAGATGTCGCCGCCATTTTCAACCACTACATTCTCGCTTTTCTCCAGCAGGCATCTCCCCACGAATTCCGCGACGGCACCCGCCACCGAGGCCATGGGTCCAACGCCGGCCCTGCGGGAGGCGTCAAGCATCTCCCGGACGATGTCGGGGGCAAGGGAATCGCCGGAAAGCGGAACGAGGGAGGTCCTGAATTCCGGACGGATCCGGATGTATTCCTCGATCTGGGAGCGGTAACGGTGCACCGCCTCGGAGGCAAGCGCGGTCAGATCGGAATCGGCGAGGACGTAGAGATCCGTCTCGCTGATCTTTAAAGAGAAACGCGAATAATGACAGGGGGATAAAAAATCTCGATAGGTCCTTTCGATGTACGGTGGCAAGGCTGCACCATGAAGTCGTCTGTGCCGATGCGGGGTCAACCCCAGGGGCCGAGACATCAATGAAAACGGGTCGTTCCAGGACCGAGGAGACGCTCGACCTCCTCTTTCAGGGGCTGCGAGATATTGATTCTCGACGCATCTCCCAGGTAAACGACCGTCTCGCTCTGGTTCGGAAGCAGGATGTGCAGGTAGCAATCATGCTTTCCCGGGTGCCTGCGGCAGATCTCGCGGAGCTGCTCTAGCCGGTCGTCTTCCATCCTTCCGGCATCGAAGGTGACATGGATGGAGTTAAAGCAGATGCCGTCGTAATCCGCCAGTCGATGGACTTCCGCAATCACCAGCCGGCTGCTCTCCTCGGTCACGTCGAGGGTCCCCTTGAAGAGCAGCGGCGCGTCAGAGTCGAGCAGCTCCCTGAAATTGCGGTACGTATCGGCGAACACGATCCCCGTGTAGGACCCTTTGAGGTCCTCGATGGTCACGTAGGCCATCATTTCCTTTCGCCGGGTCGGAACCTCGCGCTTGTGACTCACGATCCCCGCCACGGTGACGCTGTCCTTGTCGTGCATCTCGGCGATCCGCTCGGAATCGGCATCGGTGATGAGCTTGAGCTTCTCCGCGTACCGCAGCAGCGGGTGCCCCGTGATGTAGAACCCCAGGGTTTCCTTTTCGTAGAGCAGGACCTCGCCGTGGTCCCACTCTTCCACGGCCGGCAAGAGGTCCTTTTCGGAGACCGCAGGGTCGGCCGACGGGCTGTCGGGGCCGTCGAAGAGCCCCGCCTGGTCGCTGAACTTCTGATCCTGGCGCCTCTGGCCGGCGTCCATGACGCGCTCGAAGCCCTCCATCAGCCGGCGCCGCCCGTATCGCAACGAATCGAAGGCCCCGCACTTGATGAGGCTCTCCACGACCCGCTTGTTGATCTTCCTGAGGTCCACGCGTGAGCAGAAATCGAGAAATGACTTGAAGGGTCCTTCCTTGTTCCTCGATTCGATGATGGATTCGATGGCGCTCTCCCCCACGTTCTTCACGGCGGCCAGCCCGAAGCGGATGTTTCCCCCGTCGACGCTGAAGTCGAGGGCCGACTGGTTGATGTCGGGCGGAAGGACGGGGATCCCCATATCCTTGCAGACGCTGATGTGCTTGATGACCTTGTCGCGGTTCCCCTTTTCGCTGGTCAGCAGGGCGGCCATGAACTCCACCGGGTAATGTGCCTTCAGGTAGGCGGTCTGGTAGGAGATCATCGCATAGGCCGCGCTGTGGGACTTGTTGAACCCGTAGCCGGCGAAGGTCTCCATCTGGTCGAAGATCTTCTTCGCCTTGGCCTCGGGGATCCGGTTCTTCAGCGCCCCGGCCAGGAACTTGGGCTTTTCCTTCTCCATCTCGGCGGAATTCTTCTTGCTCATCGCCTTTCGGAAGGTATCGGCCTCGCCCATGGTATAGTTCGCCAGGGCGCTGGCGATCTGCATCACCTGCTCCTGGTAGAGGATGACCCCGTAGGTCTCCTTCAGGATCGGCTCGAGCTGGGGCACCTCGTAGGTGCTCTTCGTCTTGCCCTGCTTGCGGGCGATGAATTCCTGGACCATCCCGCTCTGCAGGGGGCCGGGGCGGTAGAGGGCGATGAGCGCGATGATGTCCTCGAAGCAGTCGGGTTTGAGGCCCACGAGGATCTCCTTCATCCCGCGGCTTTCCAGCTGGAAGACACCGTCCGTTTCCCCCTTGCAGAGCAGCTGGAAGGTCTGGCGGTCGTCCAGGGGGATGTCGGAGATGTCGAGGTGGACGCCCCTTCCCGCCTCGATGAACTTCAGGGTGTCGCGGATCACCGTAAGGGTCTTGAGACCGAGGAAGTCGAACTTGGTGAGGCCCGCCGCCGAGAGGTCGTTCATGGAGAACTGCGTCACGATGTCGTCGTTGGGGCTCTTGCAGAGGGGGACGCGCTCGACGAGCGGCCTGTCGGAGATGACGACCCCGGCCGCATGGGTCGAGGAGTGGCGGTTGAGGCCCTCGAGGGCGCGCGACAGCGCCAGGAGCCGTCGGACCTTTTCGTTCTTCTTCTGCTCCTCCTGGAGCCGGGGTTCCTGCTTGATGGCATCCTCGAGCTTGATGTTGAGGACGTTCGGGACGAGCTTGGCGATGCGGTCCACTTCCCCGTAGGGCATGTTCAGGGCCCGGCCCACGTCGCGGATGACGGCCTTGGCCTGCATCTTCCCGAAGGTGATGATCTGCGCCACGCGGTCGCTGCCGTATTTCTCCGAGACGTAACGGATGACCTCGTCGCGGCCCTCCATGCAGAAGTCGGTGTCGATGTCGGGCATGCTCTTGCGGTCGGGATTCAGGAACCGCTCGAAGAACAGGCCATAGCGGATCGGGTCGATCTCGGTGATCCCGATGGCGTAGGCCACGAGGCTCCCCGCCGCGGAGCCGCGGCCGGGGCCGACGGGGATATCGCGGCTCTTCGCGTACCGGATGAAGTCCGAGACGATAAGGAAGTATCCGGCAAACCCCATGGACTTGATGATGTCGAGTTCCCGGGCCAGGCGCTGTTCGTATGTTTGCCGCAGCGAGGGGTCCCGGCCCTTGAGGATCTTCGGCAGGAGGCGCTCGAGACCCGCCTTCGCCATGTCCTCGAGGTGCTCGTCGAGGGACTTGCCCTGGCCGATCTCGAAATGCGGCAGGTACACCTGCTTGAAGTCCAGCGCGAGATTGCACTTCTCGGCGATGACCAGAGTGTTGGCGATGGACTCGGGGCAGTACGAGAAGAGCTGCTTCATCTCGTCGGGTGATTTGAGATAGAAGGCGTCCGTGGCGAAGCGCATGCGCCCCGGGTCATCCATGGTCTTTCCCGTCTGGATGCAGAGCAGGACCTCGTGGGCCTCGTGGTCGGCACGATCGAGGTAGTGACAGTCGTTGGTCGCCACGAGCGGAATGGACAGGTCCTTCGCAATTTCCATCAGTTTCTCGTTGACCGTCGACTGCTCGGGGATGCCGTTCTCCATGATCTCCAGGTAGTAATTCCCAGAGCCGAAGATCTCGCGGTACTCCCGGGCCGTCGCCCGGGCCTTCTCCATCTCCCCCTTGAGGATCCAGTGCGCAACCTCGCCGTGCAGGCATGCGCTCGTGGCGATGAGCCCCTCGCTGTGCTTCGCCAGAAGTTCCTTGTCGATCCGCGGGCGGTAATAGAACCCCTCGAGAAACCCCGTCGAGGTGAGCTTCATCAGGTTGCGGTAGCCCTGGAGATTCTTGACCAGGACGATGAGGTGGCGTGCCGTCTCCCCCGGGCCCTCCGAGGTCCTGTCGAACCGGCTCCTGGGGGCCACGTAGAGCTCGCAGCCGATGATGGGCTTGATCCCCGCCTTGTAGGCCTGCTGGTAGAAGTCGACGGCGCCGTACATGTTGCCGTGATCGGTGATGGCCACGGCGGGCATCCTGTACTCCCGGGCCTTCTTGAACAGGTCGCCCAGGCGGATGGTGCCGTCGAGGAGGCTGTACTGGGTGTGAAGGTGAAGATGGACGAAATCGACGTGCTTCATGAATTCCTAACCAATGGAAATGAATGGAGAATGTTTTCTTCCGGCCGCTGCTTCCCTCCGCGCATCATACACCACGGCATCGCACAAAATCAATCGCAGCGGCATGAAAAAGCGGGGCCGCCGGTGGACGGCCCCGCTCTGCATGCCCGTGCATCGGGTGCCCGTCGCCTAGTCGATGCGGTAATTCGGGGCCTCCTTGGTGATGATCACGTCGTGGACGTGGCTCTCGCGCAGCCCCGAGGGGGTGATCCGCACGAAGCGCGCCTTCCGCCTCAGCTCCTCGATGCTGCGGCATCCGACGTACCCCATGCCGGCCTTCAGGCCGCCCATGATCTGGTAGATGCTGTTCGACAGGGATCCCCGGAAGGGCACCCTGCCCTCGATGCCCTCGGGCACGAGTTTCAGCGTGCTCTCGATATCGTCCTGCATGTAGCGGTCGCGGCTGCCCTCCTTCATGGCCTCGAGCGACCCCATGCCGCGGTAGACCTTGTAGCTGCGGCCCTGGAACAGGACCGTCTCGCCGGGACTCTCCTCGGTGCCGGCGAAGAGCCCGCCGATCATCACGGAGTGCGCCCCGGCCCCGAGGGCCTTGGTGATGTCGCCGGAGTACTTGATCCCCCCGTCGGCGATGAGGGGCACCCCGTAATGTCTCGAGGCCCGGGCGCACTCCATGATGGCCGTCATCTGGGGCACGCCGATCCCGGCGACGATGCGGGTCGTGCAGATGGAGCCCGGTCCCACGCCGACCTTCACGGCGTCGACCCCCGCCTTGATGAGCGCCTCGGCGCCCTCGAAGGTGGCCACGTTGCCGGCGATGAGCTCGCAGTTGGGGAAGTTTCTCTTCGTGTCGCGCACGGCGTCGAGCACGCCCTTGGAGTGCCCGTGGGACGTGTCGATGCAGATCACGTCGCAGCCCGCCGCCAGGAGGGCATGGACCCGGGCCTCCCGGTCGGTGATCCCCACGGCGCCGCCGACCCGCAGGCGCCCGAGCTGGTCCTTGCAGGCGTTGGGGTATTTCTGGATCTTCTCGATGTCCTTGATCGTGATGAGCCCCTTGAGGCTGAAGTCGTCGTCCACGACGAGCAGCTTCTCGATGCGGTGCTTGTGCAATAGCTTCTTGGACTCCTCGAGGCTGATGTTCTGCGACACCGTGACGAGCCGGTCCTTCGTCATGACGCGGGAGACGGGCTGGTCGAGGTTGGTCTCGAACCGCAGGTCGCGGTTCGTCAGGATCCCCACGAGCCTTCGGCCCTGGACGACGGGCACGCCGGAGATCTTGTAGCGGCTCATGAGCTCGAGGGCGTCCTTCACCTTCTGCTCCGGCCCGATCGTGATGGGGTCCACGATCATCCCGCTCTCGGATTTCTTGACCTTGTCCACCTCGAGGGTCTGCCGCTCGATGCTCATGTTGCGGTGGATGATCCCGATGCCGCCCTCGCGGGCCATGCAGATCGCGGTCTGGGACTCCGTAACGGTGTCCATGGCGGCGCTGACGATGGGGATGTTCATCACGATCGAGTGGGTGAGGTTCGTCCTCGTGTCCACGTCCTTGGGGAGGATCTCGGATTCCGCCGGGACGAGCAGCAGGTCGTCGAAGGTCAGGGCCATCTTGATGTCCGTATCCAGCATGGGTGCCTCCAGCTCTATGGGGTCGATCCGGGAGGGATTCCGGGCGCTCTCAGCCGCCGTTGCGATAGCGGATGTCGTACCGCCTGCCGTTCAGGCGCAGGAAATAGGAATCCCGGGACTCGTCGTATTCGAATGCCTCGGCGATCTGGTAGTAGCTCGACCGCAGGAATCGGGCCGGGTGACCGTCGGGCTTGACCGAGCAGTACAGGACATTGTCCCGGCCGATGCAGAGGGTCGAGCAGTCGATCTCCTCGAGGGTCTCGTCGCTCAGCAGGACGGCGATGCGCTCGTTGCCCTCCTCGGGCGTGCCGAGGCGGTAGACGGCCTTGACGACGTAGGCCGTGTCCTCCACCTCGAGGGAGGCGAGGTCGTTCTCGAGCTCGATGTAGTAGCGTCCCGCCTCGTCCCGCTTGAGATTCTCGTAGAAGAGCTTCACGATGTCCTTGCGGAACATCTCGCTGCCCTTGTAGTACCAGCCGCCCTCCTTGTCGATCCGGATGTGGCTCGGGGGAAGGTCTTCTGCCCTGATTTTCATCGTCTCCCGTCTCTCATCGCCGGCTGTCCAGCAGAATCGTCACGGGCCCGTCGTTGACGAGCCCGACCTTCATCATGGCCTGGAACCGCCCCGCGGCGACGCGGGGGATCTTCTCCCGGGCCTGGGACAACAGGTATCGGTAGAGGGTCTCGGCCTTCTCCGGGTCCGCGGCATCCGTGAAGGAGGGCCTTCGCCCCTTGCGGCAGTCCGCCAGCAGGGTGAACTGCGACACGACGAGAAGCTCGCCCGCGATGTCCGCCAGGGAACGGTTCATCTTTCCCTCGCCGTCCTCGAAGATGCGCAAGTGGATGATCTTGTCGAGGAGAAAATCGGCATCCTTCTCGGCGTCGCCTTTCTCGACGCCGAGCAGGACGAGGAGCCCCGCGCCGATACGGGAAATCTCGCTCCCGTCGACACTCACCGAGGCGCTGTCGACTCTCTGGATGACGGCTTTCATCAGGCCGCACGGCGGAAGGCTTCGGCCGTCCGGTACCCCCTGTCGGTCGTTGCGGCATGTTAGCAATTATCCCTTTCCCCTTCAAGCCTTTTCTGGAGAATCCTGCGGGACTTGCCCGCAGAGGCCGGCACTGCTATACTCCGCCCGCGCCGCAACCGCCCGCCTTCACACGCCGGGGGGCGGACGTCGGGGCGTGCCGACGAGGATGCGCCGGGATGGGGATGAAGACCTTTCTGCTCGTGAACCCCTGGATCCACGATTTCGCCGCCTACGATTTCTGGGTGAAGCCGCTGGGGCTCTACATCCTGGCCGCGCTGCTGCGCCGGGCGGGTTGCGGCGTGCGGGTGATCGACTGTCTCGACCCCGACCTCGACGGGCGGCGCAAAGCCCCGAGGCGCGGCGCCTGGGGGCAGGGCAAGTTCGTCAGCGAGGAGATCCCCAGGCCGAAGGCCTTGCGGCTCATCGGGAAGCGCTACCGGCGCTACGGGATGACGCCGGAGCGGTTCCGCAGGCTTCTGGCGGCCTGCGCCAGACCCGATGCGGTCCTCGTCGGTTCGATGATGACCTACTGGTATCCCGGCGTGATCGAGGCGATCCGGGAGATCCGCGCCGCATGGCCCGGGGTGCCGGTCATCCTCGGCGGGACCTACGCGACCCTGTGCGGAAATCACGCCCGGGCCTGCTCCGGGGCCGACTGCGTCCTGGCCGGCCCCGGGGAGTCGGCCCTGCCGCCCGCCCTCGGTGAGTTTGCCGGCTGTCCCGTCGCGTTCGACGTCGATGTCGGGGATCTCGACAGCTACCCCTACCCCGCCCTGGATCTCGCGGCCCGACTGGACTCGGTGCCCCTGCTGACCTCCCGGGGATGCCCTTTTCGCTGCAGCTACTGCGCCTCGGCGCTGCTCGGCGGCCCCTTCCGCACGAGGGACCCCGTCCGGGTCGTCGACGAGATCGAGCACTGGCACCGGCGCCGCGGAATCGTCGATTTCGCCTTTTACGACGATGCCCTGCTCGTCGACGCGCCCCGGCGGGCCGTCCCCATGCTCGAGGAGATCCTGCGCCGGGGGATCGCGTGCCGGTTTCACTGTCCCAACGGCCTGCACGCCCGGGAGATCTCGCCCCGGCTCGCCTCGCTCATGTTCCGGGCCGGGTTCCGCACGATCCGCCTGGGCTTCGAAACGGCCCGGGCCGAGCGGCAGGTGTCGACGGGGGGAAAGGTGACGTCCGAGGAGCTCCGGCGGGCCGTCGCCTACCTGCGGGAGGCGGGCTACCGAGCCGGGGACATCGGGGTCTACCTCCTCTGCGGCCTGCCGGGACAGGACGCCCGGGAGGTGGCCTGCGGCATCGATCTGGTCCGGGACGTCGGGGCGCGGCCCCTGCTCGCCGAGTATTCGCCGATTCCCGGCACGGCCCTCTGGGACGAAGCCCGGCGTCATGCACGCTACGACATCGCCGGCGAGCCCCTGTTTCAGAACAATTCGTTGCTTCCCTGCCTGAGCCGCACGTTCGGCCCCGGGGACGTCCAGGCACTGAAGAACCGCACGAGGCAGGCCGCATCGGCGGGCGGCCCCGCTGAAAGGGATTGAATTTTCCCGCCCGATCCGTCATAATGCACGAACTTCGGATGCCCGTTCCGGCGGGGATGCGCGAAGAATCCGGTCATGCGGCGCGAAGGTTCATGACGTTGTTGCTGTGGCTCAGAGAAATCCTCATCGGCGTGCTTTCGGCCTTTTTTCTCCTCTGGGGCATCTCCCTGCTGCTTTCCGCCTACGGCCTGCAGAACCCCGCAGAATTCATCATGGTCTTTTTCGCCGCCAATTTCATCGTCCTGATCAGCGGCACCGGCGTTCTCTACTCGTTCTTCCGCTTCCGGAGACGATGGAAGGAGTCCCTGCGCCCGTCATGATTCGATCGAGAAAGCGTCCGACGCGAGCCGCCCTCGGCCCGTTTGCGGCCCTCGCCGCGGCGGCCCTCATCGCCCTTTCCCCCGCCCGTCTCGGGGCCTACAGCCTCGAGGACCGGGTCCAGAGGGTCACCCTGGAAAACGGCCTGAAGGTCCTGCTCGTCGAGCGGCACACGAGCCCCACCGTCGCGCTGTACATCCGTCACCTCGTGGGCGCCGCCGACGAGGCCGAAGGCCGGAGCGGCGCGGCGCACTTGCTGGAGCACATGCTCTTCAAGGGCACCACGACCATCGGGACGAAGAATTTCGGGGAGGAGCAGCGGGTGCTGAAACGGATCCGGGAGGCGGGAGCCGCGCTCGACCGGGAACGGATGAAAGGGGCCGGGGCCGACGAGTCGGAGCTCAAGCGCCTCGCGCAGGCCCTCAAGGAGCTGCAGAGCGAGGCCCGGGAGTGGGTCGTCGAAAACGAGATCGACCGGCTCTACACCGAAAACGGCGCCGTGGGCCTCAACGCCTCGACGGGACAGGACGTGACGACCTACAAGGTCAGCCTCCCCTCGAACCGGATCGAGCTCTGGGCCCGCATCGAGGCCGACCGGATGACGAACCCCGTCCTGCGGGAGTTCTACACGGAGCGCGATGTCGTCATGGAGGAGCGCAGGCAGACGTACGAATCGGTGCCCGCCCGCAAGCTGATGGAGCTGTTCCTGGCGACGGCCTTCACCGCCAGCCCCTACCGGCGCCCCGTCATCGGGTGGCCCTCGGACATCGCCTTTCTGTCCCCCGATGACCTCGAAACCTTTTTCAGGCAATACCACGCGCCGGGCAACACGGTCATCGCCGTCGTGGGGGACATCGACGCGGCCGGGACCCTGGAGCTGGTGAAGCGGTATTTCGGGCCCATCCCGGCGCACCCCCCGGTGCCGCGCCGCGTGACCGAGGAGCCGCCCCAGAACGGCCAGAAGCGGGTGACGCTTGCGGCGGACGCGAACCCCCACCTCATCATCGGCTGGCACAAACCCACCCTGCCCTCCTTCGAGGACTACGTCTTCGACGTCATCGAGGCGCTGCTGTCGAAGGGTCGCACCTCGCGGTTCCACCGCGCCATCGTGCAGGGGAAGCAGCTGGCCGAGGAGGTGAGCGCCGTCAACGGCATGCCCGGCGCGCGGTACGCCAACCTGTTCATGGTCTCGGGCACCCCGCGCCACCCCCACGGGCCGGACGAGCTGGAAGAGGCCGTCTACGAGGAAATCGAGAGGCTCAAGACGGAGCCCGTGCAGAAGCGGGAGCTCGAGAAGATCATCAACCAGCTCCGGGCGGAGTTCATCCGCGAGCTCAACTCGAACGCGGGCCTCGCGAGCCGGCTTTCCTACTATGAAATCATCGCGGGCGACTATCGGTACATGACCCGCTACATCGAGATGATCGAGAAGGTCACCCCCAAGGACATCCTCGAGACGGCGAAGAAATACCTGACCGAGGAAAACCGCACCGTGGCCGTTCTGCGGAAACAGGTGAAGCCGTGAAAAAAGCCCTGGCCCTCAGTCTCGCCCTCGTGCTGCTGTCCGCCGGACTGTGCCCCGCCGACGATGCGAAAGGGGGGCCGGCCGCGCCGCCCTGGCCCGACCCGGACCGGCTGACGTACGGGGAGATCCGGTTTTCCCCGCCGAAGCCCGAACGGGTCGTCCTGGAGAACGGCCTCACCCTCTACACCCTGGAGGACCGCGAGCTGCCGCTCGTCCAGGTCTCCTTCATCGTGGGTGCGGGTTCCGTGTTCGAGCCGGAAGGCAAGGCCGGTCTCGCGGAATTGACGGGAGACGCGATGCGGACGGGCGGCGCGGGCAAGCTCGGCGGCGACCAGGTGGACGAGCAGCTGGAATACCTGGCGGCGCCGGTCTCCGTCAACCTCGGCATGGAATACGGCACGGGCAGCCTGTCGGTCCTCAAGAAGGATCTCGAGAAGGCCTTCGGGATCTTCGCCGATATCCTCCGCCGCCCCGCCTTCGAGGAGGCGAAGGTCGAGCAGGCCAGGAATCTCAAGATCGAGGAGCTGCGCCGCGTGTTCGACCAGCCGCAGCGGCTCGCCTTCCGGGAGTACCGGCGCGTGCTCTACGCCGGCAATCCCCGCGGCCGGCTGCCCGAGATCGCCACCATCGCTTCCATCGGCCGGGAGGATGTCGCGGCGTTCCACCGGGCCCATTTCTTCCCCCGCAACCTGCGGATCGCCATCACGGGCGATCTCTCGAAGGAAGAGGCCCTGGCGCTGGTCGAGCGGCATTTCGGCGATTGGGACGACGAGGGGGATTTCGGCACCGCACCGCATCCGAAGCCCCGGGAGCAGGCGCCCCTGTATTACTATCCCCGGAAGGGTCCCCAGTCCACGGTGATCATCGGCACGATCGGGCCGGGAAAGGAAAGCCCCGATTTCTACCCCTTCACGGTCCTCGATCACATCCTGGGCAGCGGCGGGTTCCGCTCCCGGATCTTCCAGGAGGTGCGGAGCAGCCGGGGGCTGGCCTACAGCGCCGGAAGTTTCTACGAGGGCCGGCAGGGTTACGGGACCTTCGGGGCCTATGCCATGACGAAAACGGAGTCCACGGGGCAGGTCCTGAGCGTCCTTCAGGCCATCCTGAAGGATGCCCGGGAATCGAGGATGCCGGCCCAGGACATCCACCTGGCCAAGCGCGCCATCGTGAACAGCTACATCTTTTCCTTCACGTCGTCCCACATGATCGCCTTCCAGCACATGGCGCTCGAGTTCCAGGGGCTGCCCGTGAAATTTCTGACCGAGTACCCGGCGAAGATCGACGCGGTCAACCGGGAAGACGTGCTGAAGGTTGCGGAGAAGTACCTGGACCCGGACCGCCGGACGGTTTTCGTCCTCGGCGACGAGGGTCGATTCGATGAACCGCTCAAGTCCTTCGGGACCGTAAAGCGGATACCGTAACGGGGAGACATGATCGACGAGAGCGTGTTCGAACGGATCTGCAGACGGATCGACGGCTACGTGTCCGACATGATCCGGCTGCAGGCCGACCTCACGGCCATCCCCGCCCTGGCCCCGGAGAACGGGGGGGACGGCGAGATGAAAAAAGCTGCCTTTCTCACCGAGGTGCTCCGGGGGATGGGGTTTGCGGAGGTGGAGAGCTGCAACGCACCCGATGCGAGGGTCTCCGACGGCGTGCGGCCCAACCTCGCGGCGCGGATCCCGGGCCGTGACGCAAGCCGCACGGTCTGGGTCATGACGCACACGGACATCGTGCCGCCCGGGGAGATGAAGCTCTGGGAGCGAAACCCCTACGCGTGCTGGGTGCGTGACGGAAAGGTCTTCGGGCGGGGCACCGAGGACAACCAGCAGGATCTCGTGGCGTCCCTCTTCGCCGCCAAGGCCTTCCTGGACGAGGGGAACGTCCCCGAATCGACGATCGGGATCCTCCTGGCCGCCGACGAGGAGACCGGCAGCGGCTACGGCCTCGATTACGTCCTCGAGGCCCGGCCCGACTGGTTCCGCAGGACGGATCTCATCGTCGTGCCCGATGCGGGCAACGAGGAGGGGTCCATGATCGAGGTGGCGGAAAAGAGCGTCCTGTGGCTGCGGATCCGGGTCTCGGGCCGGCAGTGCCATGCCAGCCGCCCCGCCCTCGGGAGGAACGCCTTTCGCGCCGCGGCGCACCTCGTGGTGCGGCTCGACGGTCTGGCCGGGATCTACGGGGCCCGCGACCCCCTCTATGACCCCCCCGAAAGCACCTTCGAACCGACGAAGAGGGAGGCCAACGTCCCCAACGTCAACACGATCCCCGGCGAGGACGTCTTCTACCTCGACTGCCGGATCCTTCCCGTGTACCCCGTCGACGACGTGCTGGCGACGATCCGCGGCATGGCGGATCAGACGGAGAGCCAATTCGGCGTGTCGATCGCACTCGAGCCGGTGCAGAAGTCCGACGCCCCGCCGCCCACGGCGCACGACGCGCCGGTGGTCCGGGCCCTGGAAGAGGCCGTAAGGGACGTCTACGGCGTGACGGCGACGCCCCGGGGCGTCGGGGGCGGGACCGTGGCCGCCGTCTTCCGGAAGTACGGCTACCCGGCCGCCGTCTGGTCTCGTTACTGCCACATGGCCCACCAGCCCAACGAGTACTGCCTGATCGAAAACATGGTGGGCAACGCGAAGGTCTACGCACACCTGTTCCTGCAGAAATGAAGAGGTTGAGAGGGTCAGAGGGTAAGGAGGTTGGACGGATCGGTCGTCGATCGCAGGCTCTGCGCATTTCCCACCCTCTCACCCCCCACCCTGCTCACCTCCGGATCCAGGAGGGGGAAGCAGACCGGACGGGAATCAGCGTCCTGCAGACCTGGAATCGATGCCGGTGAGGAACGAAACCACCAAACAGCTCACCTTTCCCGATCCCAACGCCTTCAAGACCCTGCTCGGGGGCGAGGACCGGAACCTGCGTCTCGTCGAGAGGCTCGAGCCGGTCCGCATCTCGGCCCGGGGGGACAAGGTGACCCTCGTCGGCGATGCGCACGCCGTCGAACTCGTGGAGAACCTCCTCGGCCAGCTCTATCAGCTGATCCTGAAGGGGTTCCCCGTCTACTCCACGGACGTGGGGTTCGCACACCGGATCCTCTCCGAGAACCGCGCCGTGCGCCTCGAGGAGATCTTCCTCGACAAGGTCTACATTTCCTCGAAGAAAAGGGTCATCACGCCCAAGAGCATCGCCCAGAAGCACTACATCGACGCGATCCGCAGGCACGATATGGTCTTCGGCATCGGGCCGGCGGGAACGGGAAAGACCTACCTGGCCATGGCCATGGCCGTCTCGTACCTCATGGACCGGCGCGTCAACCGGATCGTCCTCACGCGGCCCGCCGTGGAGGCCGGGGAGAAGCTGGGGTTCCTGCCGGGGGACCTGGTGGAGAAGGTGAACCCCTACCTGCGGCCCGTCTACGATGCCCTGTACGACATGATGGAATTCGACAAGGCGCAGGCCCTCATCGAAAAGGGCATCATCGAGGTGGCGCCGCTGGCCTTCATGCGCGGCCGGACGCTCAACGATTCCTTCATCATCCTCGATGAGGCGCAGAACACGACATCGGAGCAGATGAAGATGTTCGTCACCCGGCTCGGTTGGGGGTCCCGGGCCGTCGTCACGGGGGACGTGACCCAGATCGACCTCCCGGCCGGCAGGACGTCCGGTCTCGTGGAGGTGGAGCAGATCCTGAGCGGCACGGAGGGGATTTGCTTCGTCTACTTCTCGGAGATCGACGTGGTGCGGCATCCCCTGGTCTCGGAGATCATCAAGGCGTACAACCACCTCGCGCGGGGCAGAAGCGACGGGCGGGAAGAATGAGACGGGAAGAA